>CAXTXB010000248.1:0-5189 GCA_964247965.1 uncultured Dictyobacter sp.
TACTTTGGGCTCTGCCCAAAGTATGCAGAAAAAGCAAAATCAATAATAAGAAGTAGTGCGCACGCCGAAGGCGTGTCCATAGTAAGTAGTCTCCTTGACATTTCCCCTTTGTTTTGGTTAAAATCTAATTAGATTCATATCTATAAAGGAGGATATATGTCACAGGAAGAATTTCAGTCACTGTTACAATTTTTCAAGGTTCTGGCCGACGAGAACCGGCTCAAGCTGCTGGGCATCCTTGCTAATGGTGAGCAAAGCGTGGAGGAGTTGTCGGCTTTCTTACATCTGAAAGCTCCAACAGTTTCTCATCACCTTGCGAAGCTAAAGGAACTTGATCTCGTTGCTATGCGTTCAGATGGCAACACTCACTACTACTCATTAGATGTGGAAGCCCTGCGACAGACTAATAAGCTTCTACTTACGCCCGAAAAAATGGCATCCCTGGTCGATGATGTGGAGGGTGATGCCTGGGAGCGTAAAGTACTTAAAGACTTTTTCGATGGCACCCAGCTCAAAGAGATTCCTGCCAGCCGTAAGAAGCGCACTGTTGTACTCAAGTGGCTCGCCAGACAGTTCGAGTATGGAACACAATACACTGAAGTGCAAGTAAACGAGATTCTGAAGCGCTATCATCCCGATTCCGCATCCCTGCGTCGCGAGCTAATCAGCGAGAAAGAAGGCTTGATGCAGCGTGAAGGTAACCTCTACTGGCGTCTGCAAAACGTCTAACGAAAGGATAGGTGCATGCAACCAGGACCTTTGTTGCTCTATCCGACAGGCAACGCTATCTCCTGATTTTCAACAATGTGGCTCGTCTTGCAGAAGAGGCCAATCACCTGGAAGCAGTTGGAGCCACTCTCCGCCTAATTGCCACTAAGATGGCAATCCTCTGGCCTACTGCTACCGATCTGCCTTACTATCCTGCTTTTAAATTTACATTATAGCTATAATGGAAGCATTTCTTCTTTTAAATCATTATACGTTTTTTACATTTCCACATACTTTTGCGCAAAGAGCAAAAGTATGTGTAAATGTAAAAAACTTATAATGATTGAAAAGAAGAAATGCACACCGAAGGTGTGCGGATAAGCGAGGAAGAGAAAGCTTCGTTTTGACGAAAATTAAAAACATATTTACGAGTGAATTTCATATAGTCGTAGGAATGCTGAGAGAACTAACTTTTCATCTTTGAGTACGTATTGCTACAAGATAAACAAATTTTTACGAATGTAGAGAGAAAAGGAGCAGTGATAGATATGATGCCACAGATGGAATCTGGCGAACCCATACGCGAACAGACTAGCTCTGCCTATAGGGGTTATGAGAGGCAACAGAGCTCTTCTCAACCCCCATATGGAACTTCATATCGGCCTCCACCGCCAGGTAGTACCCTGGATGATAATCTGGTTGAGGCGATAGCGCAAAGAATGGTCCACATTCTTAATAATCAAGGTTCGAGCGAAAAGATCTACAATCAGTCGATCAAGAGCGACAGGCCTTCTTCCGGTCACCGTTTAGCCCTGGCCATCGTTTCCCTCGGCCTGCTCGTTCCAATTGGGGGTGTTCTGATTGGACCACTTGGTGCTGTTGGACTTTTTGGCTTCTGTGCTGCTTGCCTGGTTGTTCTCCTGGTAAATATTGTTTTTAATGTGGTGGGACGCTAAATCTTATTCTATCACGGTTTCTTGTAGCTATTCGTGTGCTTGAAAAGGGAAGGCGTGCTAAAGCATAGATATGGCTGATGCAATCAGCATGCTCTTTCAAGGGACGGCCGGTCCTAAAAGTCAAACGTCATTAACAGCATCCTCTCTCATAAAGGTGAGATCAAAAAATACTAGTACAGCCTCACAGAAATAAGTCGGAAGTTTATGGTACACTGAGAAAAGGAGATCTGTGGCCGAAAGAAGTATAACCTGATTGGATACTAGAAGATTTGACATGGAGCAATTGAGATCCTCCTACGCAGTCGCAGGCAGCATAACTTGGCTGAGAGTGCAAGAGTAAACTATAAAATTCCCGAAGGTGCTTTTTTTGAGGAAGAGAAGAGATGGCTACACAGGATGAAGAATGGTTCCTTCTCGTTGAGGAGAATGGGGAGCTTCCAACTGAAGCGAGCAAAACATTGCTTTCCCGAGTTCGCTCGATGGCCAGGATATGGCAGTCACTAGGAGTGCGTGCAGATGATACAATTGCATGTTGTCTGTTTAGAGGGGTCATTCTCTGCATAGACATCGTAGATCAAGAAGAGCACTCAATTATTGGAACGCTTCGGGTTGATCATCTTGACTCATCCATCTCGGCGGCATGGGTCAATTCATCCATTGCCTGGGAGGAAACGGATATCACACAGAATTCTCCCGAGGATGCAGTTTCTTTCACCGTCGAGCCGGCAGGGTCAGCGAATGGCATCGATGAAGCTGTTACCTGGCTAGAGGCCCAATTGCGTCGTCCTGTGAACTTCCTTCGATGGACCCAAGGAGGGAAAACGATCGCAAGACACTGGCTTCTCGCCGATACAGGCAGAGGTCTTGTCGTGTCAGGGAATGCCAGAGACCGCCGTCGACCAGCCGACTCTGTTAGCCAGATTCGCCCGTAAAAAGCATTATCTGGGTCGTGGATGCTGCAAAATTGTCAGGAAGAGCACAAAACGTACTGAAGCAATTCCCCAAAAAACACTCTCTCGAGCGATATGATCATTTCACGTCGTATATGACAGGATCAAGAAGGAGGAGGATAAGACCATGCCTTATCCTGGTGCAATCCCTTTAAACGTGAGTGAACAACAGCAAGAAGTATTGCAACAATTGGTCCATCGTGCAACAGGTCAAGAGTTGCAGACTCATCTTCTCGCATTCATTGCCTACTACAATCGGACGTCCAATGGGCCTTTTCACTGGATGTATAAAGGGCCTCCTACGTCTCTATAGACTCCTGGGTTATTTCCGCGAGGCTGTACTAGTGTCTTTCGATCTCGCTTTTTAGTCCTAGAATCTCCTGGTTGAGTTGTGTGAGGCGTTCTTGTACTACTGCAGTCTTCTGCTGCTCCGCCCGCACAAATCGTGTATAGGGGGCAATGGCATCCTGTACACGATTGATAGAGTTGTTGAGCTCTTTGCGGAATTGTTCGCTCATGGATGCGGTAAGTTTTGCCTGTAGCTCCCGCATCTTTGTGTCGAAGTCTTGTTTGGCCTGCTTGCGCCGCAGTGGGATGATGCCGTAGCCTAGTAAGAGCAGTCCTATTCCCGCGATAATGCCGGTGACGTCGGCGGCGAGGGTGCCTACAAATGCAACGATGATTGCTCCCAGTCCGACTCCACTGGCACCTGCTATGGCCGCCTGCGCGACGGTATTGCGCATATCCTGCGAGAGTTGATCTGTCTCGGCCTCGCGATCGTAGGTCTGGATGACGCTGGTTACGGTGCGCGAGACCGATTGCAGGAGGACGCGGCGGTTATAATCAAACTCTCTACTGATCGCGCCCAGCATCTGTCCCTCTCGCCCCAGGCTGACCTGCCGCCGCCGATCCAGAAAATCCATGACGCTCTGCCAGAAGCGGTGTTCTTGCTCAACCATCCAATCGATCATCTCCTGCACTGTCTGCTCAATGCGGGTCGCGCTATTGCCCAGCACCTCACGTTCAAATTCCGCCTTAATGCGATCACTCTGCACGAGGTCGAGGATGCGCCGTAGCCGCAGCGTGTCATCGAAGAAGAGATCTCCCCGCCGCCGCATCTCCAGGATAATGTTTTCTACCTCAGTGATGCGGTGCT
The DNA here is from genome assembly GCA_964247965.1 of uncultured Dictyobacter sp. Taxonomy (GTDB): domain Bacteria; phylum Chloroflexota; class Ktedonobacteria; order Ktedonobacterales; family Ktedonobacteraceae; genus Dictyobacter. The sequence goes on from CAXTXB010000248.1 coordinate 3,771, forward strand.
TAAAGTTTTTCTGCATATCTTCAGTGTAGAGCTTGAGCTGCTCATCGATGGTGCTGACGGTGCGTGCGTCCTCGGCTAATAGCTGTGCGCGCGCCTCAATGCTGGTTTTTGTCTCGCCGAGTACTCTATCCATAACGCCCAGAGGACTGAGCAACTTGAGGCGCACGCGCTCTTCGGCGTCCAGAGTCTGGAAGAGATATTCTTCGAGATGTGCAAAGCGGCTGCGCTCCCATAGTCCCATGGCCTCGTGCCCGACCGCGCTGCGAGCCTGCTGAGCTTGTAGGGCGGATACCGGGAAGATGTCAGGCTCAAAGCCGAGCAAGAGCTTGCAATTGCTGCGAATAAAGGTGAGGATCTGCTCCAGTTCGGCTATGTTGCGCAGCGTGTCGATCTTATTGAGAATGATAATTACTTTTTTGCCCCAGGCACGGATGCGTTCCAGAAACTCTTTTTCGCTGCGTGTGAAGGGGCGATCAACGGAGGTGACGAAGAGGATCAGATCGCTGCGAGGCACAAACTCTTCAGTGAGCCGCTGATGCTCCAGGAGCACAGCGTTGACGCCCGGTGTGTCGACGATGCTGATGTCGCGCAGAAATTCTGCGGGATCGTCGATTTCGAGAATGTTACTTTCATGCTGATGCTGCTCGCTGCGTTCACTGTGTCGCAGAATGGTCACCTGGTCCGTCGTCGGAATCACACCTTCGGCCAGTACGTCATTGTGTAGAAGTGCGTTGATACACGCCGATTTACCCGAATTGAATTCTCCGACGATGACAAGCAGGAAGAGATCATCCAGAGATGTCATAATCTGGCGTATCGTACTAGCATAAGCGTTACTGCCTTCAGAACTTGCGAGACAATCCTCAAGTTCACTCGCTATTTTCCGCTCCTGCTGCAACAACACCCGCTGCCGTTCCTGTAAGACTGCTCTAGCCATAATCTCTTCCTCTCCTCTTGCATTAATTCTTCATATTCCCACACATAGATTGCGTAGCGATAAACCCTTATTGTCAATGCTGCTATCGAGTGAATTGAAGCTCATATTCTCGCTATTGGATCGCCCCATCTCATTTAGCTGGCTAGCTCCACGTCGCGACCATCCCTTGCGGTCACGCCGCGATCAAGCGGATCGGAGTGATGGAAAAGCATTGAGGCCAGCTACGACGACAACCGCAAGGGATGGTCGCGACGCCGAGCTAGCTAAAAAAGTTGCGCCAGAGCACTTGCTTATAAATAACTTCCGAAAACGAAGCTCATATTTTCAAACATATTTATAATACGTTGCAATTGTCCATATACGTTGCAATTGTCCATGGAGGAAACGACAGATTGTTAGGAAAAATGCTATATGACCTGTCTACAGCCCTTCTTAATAATGACTCATCCTGAATCGATACCGTTTGAAAAATTTTTTTTTTT
>CAXTXB010000248.1:5199-8129 GCA_964247965.1 uncultured Dictyobacter sp.
AAATAAGCTCACAAAAAAAGTTTTCCAACGGTATCGATTCAGGATGAGTCATTATTAAGAAGGGCTAATCCACACGTGGCACGCGTGCGAGGATCTCGGATACTACTTCATAATTGATTGTTCCCAGGCGTTCTGCCACTTGCTCGGCGCTCAATGTCGCCTCACCTTGACGACCGATCAACACGACCTCGTCGCCTACGTGTACCTGGGGAATATCGGTGACATCGACCATACACTGATCCATGCAGACGCGTCCCAACAGCGCGGCCTCTTTTCCGTGAACGAGTACGCTGCCCCAGTTCTGCGGCGAACGTCGGAAGCCGTCCGCGTAGCCTACTGGCAGCACTGCAATACATGTCGCCCGCTCTGTAATATAAGTACTTCCATAGCTAATGCCCTCTCCAGCCGGTATCCACTTGACCTGTGAAACCTGTGTCTTAAATGAGAGGGCGGGACGAAAGCCTGCTGGTAAGCGTACATCTGCCGATGGGTCCATACCGTAGATGGCTATGCCGGGTCGCACCATGTCGAAATGCGCCTGGGGTAAGGCAAGCGTGGCGGCACTATTGGCTGCGTGTACAAGTTGTGGACGCAGCCCTAGCTCTTCCAATCTTTCTACTATGTGGCGGAAGCGCATGAGCTGCAGCCGGGCATGGACCTGATCCTCCGCGTCGGCCTGCGCGAAGTGCGTGTAGATTCCTTCCAGTTCCAGTCCTGCCAGGTCCTTGACCTCGTGGATCAAATCAATAATCTCATCTATTCGCTCATACCAGATGCCCAGCCGCCCCATGCCCGTGTCGACCTTTACATGCACTTTGACTGTCTTTCCCAGCGCGACCGCAGCCTGTGAAAGGGAGCGTGCCGCCTCGCTTGAATAGAGTGTCACGCTTGTCCCAAGTCGAACGGCCTCACGCATCTGCCAGCGTGGGACGTAGCCGAAGACGAGTATCGGTGCCTGAATGTTGCCGTCGCGTAATGGTATTGCCTCGCTGACGGTTGCGACGCCCAGCATTGTGGCCCCATTTTGGAGCACGGTGCGTGCGACCTTCAGCGCTCCGTGCCCATAAGCGTCAGCCTTCAACGCTACCAGTACCTGCACCTGGGACCCAACCAGCGATTTGATATGCCGTGTGTTGCTGCCGATCGCGTTGAGGTCGATCTCTACCCAGGTGGGACGCTCGGCGTGCATAAAGAATATCTTCTTCCAGCCTGGTGTCTGACGAACGAGCTTTTCGGATGCCTCCCAGGGATGCGCCATAAGTATCTCGGTCACCCGCTCCATGCGAGCCTCTTCCGAACCCTTGATCAGGATGATATCGCCGGTCGCTTCCTCGCCATCTTCTCTCTGTATTGTATGCTCGTTTGCCTGCTCTAGAATACGCCGTACTGCCTGGGCTGCGTCCTCGGAAGTCGAGGTCATGATAATATGTGCAGGATCTAATCCGGCTTGCTGAGCGCTTTCGGCGATCAGGGCCGCGCGTTCGCCACGTGTGATGAGATAATCAGCGCTGTAGGCTACTTTCTGCCCTATACTGCGATGAGCCTCTTCCTCATATTCGCCCAGGCTACGCATGTCTCCTAATACTGCAATCCTTCTGCTTTTGCCTGTGGCGAGGGCATGAAGTGTGGATAGGCCCGCGACTACTGAGGCTGGCGAGGCATTATGCGTATCATCCAACAAGCATGAATTGTATATGCCTGGCAATGGATTGAGCCGGCCGGGTAGTGGGTAAATGCCTGCGAGTGTACGCTCAACATGCCTGGGATGTATGCCACGGCTCAGTCCAACTTTATAGGCTGCAAGCATCGTTGTAAGGTTGTGTTCGCCCAACAGGTGTGAAGATAATACAACTTCGGAATCCGTTTGCCCATCTGTATACTCGCTTTTCCCTCTTGCGTTTGCCATCTTGAGCTTCCCCTGAATGCCGTCCCAACCGAGATGGATGAGGCGTATATTTGATGCTGGTAGAGCGTCTTCTGGCTGCAAAGAGGAGGAGGATGTCAAACCAAAGGGATGCATTGTTATATCAGAAGTTCTATTGTTGTGTGCGAGCAAACTACGAATGCCAGCATCGTCTTGATTATAGAAGAAATGTCCGCCCCCAGGCAGGCTGGTCAGTAGAGTGCCTAGCTCAAGTGCTAACCGTTCAAGCGAGTTGAAGTATTGGAGTTGTACCGGGCTGATGTTTGTGAGCACTCCGATCTGCGGATGCACAACGCGGCACAGATCAGCAATCTCTCCTGGATGGTCGCACCCTAATTCGAGGACTGCATATTCATGTTGTGGTTCCAGGCGGCCAAGCGAGAGGGGAATGCCGAGTAGATCATTGTAGTTTTGCCAGCTCCGAAAGGTTGTAAACTGGCTGGCGAGTACATCCGCAATCGCTTCTTTCGTGCTGGTCTTGCCTACGCTGCCCGTAATTGCTATGACGGTAGGGTGCCAGAAATAGAGGACGGAGCTTGCATAGTGCTGCAATGCGAGGCGGGTATCTTCAACTGCAACGATGGCGATTTCAGCCTGTGAGAGTGCGAGCAGCGTCTGATCGGGGAGATGATTGAGCGTGCCCCCCTCTACCAGCAGGCCGCTTGCCCCCTTGCGTATAGCATCGAGCAAGTAGTCATGTCCATTGCCGCGCTCACCGTGTACGGCGACAAACATCTCTCCCGGTGTAAGCTGCCGCGTGTCATGGCTAAAGGCATCAAAGTGTATACGTCTGCCTTGCTGACGTAAAACTCCTTGTGTTGCTTTCAATAGCTGTTCGAGATAGATCATTTCTTCCCCTGGTTAGCCTTTTGAATGTTTTGAAGCTTAAGCACGACTTGATTATAAGCGTACTGCTCTGACTCCATCATGTGACCGGCTCACTGCGCGTAGCGACACACCCTTGCGGTTGTCGTGGTAGGGAAGCACTGAGGCTAGCGAGCACGAC
>CAXTXB010000249.1:0-3718 GCA_964247965.1 uncultured Dictyobacter sp.
AAGCTGTTTGAGGAACGTGACACTAATTTGGCCCAAACTTAGGCATAGCGCAAAAAATAAGAGAAAAGCAAAAAATGCAAAAAGTTTACTATTATTTAGAAAGAGCAGCGAAGCTGCGACAAGTCAGAGTACAGGAAGGTGGAGGCGATAGGGATCAAACACGCTCTGAGCTCGACTTTGTACAATTTGGACTTTTGAGCTTGAGAAGATGGGCGAGCACGATGCATTTTCGAGCTCACGTTCTCAACATTGTACAAAGTCGAGCTGAGAAAAAGAGAGTACTGCGGTTCCTTCGTTGTAGACGAACTATCCTGGACCGACTACAAGCTGATGTGCTGCCGTTTTGAGTGGCGGCTGCTTTCAACAACAAACAGGTTGAGAGGGAAGGTATGAAGGAGAGAAGGGCTTGCTAAATGCTTCGTAAGCAGGTAATATATCTCTCAAACTATGGTCGAGAGAAAGGACAACTTCTCATGGAAGACAGGCAAAGAAGCGATCAACCAGAGCAAACTGTCTCTAAGGATGTTCAATGTCAACATTGTCATGCTCAGTATAAAGTGCGTGGTGATCAGCGGATGCAACAAGCTACTCGCATTACCTGGCCCTGCCCCAATTGCCATCAGATCAATGTGGTTTTAGCCCGCTAGCCGACCGCGCTTTAACTGATCGTTATTCTTTTTTAACGTTGCATCTATGCTGTCCGCAAACCTTAGATCACCGCAACCGTCGCCAATTTAGCGACGGTTGCGGTGATCTGTGTTGTCATTATAACAATGTAGGTCATCGTCTGATAGAAAAATTCTTTCCTTGCTCTAATAACGATTTGTATGGCTTTAATAACATTATAAATTTGACAAATGTCTAAATAAAATGATATTTGTTTATTTATGGAGGTAAATGTAGCATGGCACATCGATCGAATGCTCTCAAGCAAGAAATTTTACGTTTAATTCGCGCGAATCCATTTATCACGCAGCAAGAAATTTCCAATCAGCTAGCTCTTTCCCGCTCTGCCGTGGGCAACTATATCTCTGCCCTCACGCAGGAAGGTGTCATCACAGGACGAGCTTATGTGCTGCCCCAGCCCCGCCGGATCGCGTGTATCGGGGGAGTGAATATTGATAGGAAGCTGCGGACAGTGGGCGCCCTTCAATATGAGACCTCCAATCCGGCCACAACAACCCGGGCCTACGGGGGCGTCGCAAGAAATATTGCCGAGAATCTAGGTAGATTGGGGCTTTCTCCTTTTCTTATAGCCGTGGTAGGAGATGACCAGGAAGGGGAAGATGTGCTGAGGCATTGTGCGGCCTGCAACGTCGATGTTAATCATGTTCTTCGCCTAGAAGGGTACAGAACTGGAACTTATACGGCTGTTTTAGATCATACTGGTGCGATGATCATTGCATTAGCGGACATGCAGATCTATGATCAACTCACTGTGGATAAAATGCAGAGCCGATGGCTATCCATCGCATCTTCCTCGATGGTCGTTGCAGACACCAACTTACCTCCAGAAACGCTGCTGTATCTTCTTGAGAAAGCCAGGCTGGACCATGTACCTCTGTGCCTCGTACCAGTTTCGCGGCCGAAATTGAAGCATCTTCCTCCTCAATTAGATGGCATCTTTCTTTTCATAATGAATCGAAACGAAGCGGAAGTTGTCGCCGACATGCCTGTGCAAAGTCAGCAAGACGCGCTCCGTGCCTGCGAGGCGATTGCAAGAAAGGGGGCGCGTAATATCATTATTACCTTTGGTGCGCAAGGCGTCTTCTGGTGGGCCGAGGGGGGAAGATGTGGCAGTGTGGCAGCCGAACCAGTCTCCATTGTGGATGAGACTGGAGCAGGCGATGCATTCGCCGCAGGAGTTATCTGCGCATTACAAAGCGACCCTCAGAACTTTGAACGCGCCTGCTGGTTTGGCATGGAGATCGCTGCCATGACACTACAGACACACAAAAGTGTTTCCGACAAAATTTTTCCGTCTGAACAATGGTTGGCGGAATGGGAAGAAATGAAAAGCGAAGAAAGAGAAGGGAAATCATGAATATAGAGCAATTGCTTGATATATCAATAGATGTAGAAAAAGCGCAGGAAGAGGGTCATCCCGTCGTCGCGCTTGAATCGACGATCATCTCCCATGGCATGCCCTATCCAATGAACGTACAAACTGCGAGGGAGGTGGAGGCAATCATACGTCAACATGGCGCAGTTCCAGCCACCATAGCGCTGCTCGACGGAAAAATTAAGATCGGCCTATCAGATCCCGAGCTTGAGAGAATCGCGCATGGGAGCGGCATAGAAAAAGTCAGCCGACGCGACCTGGCCTATGTGCTGGCAATGAAGAAAGATGGTGCCACAACAGTTGCTGCGACAATGATCTGCGCCAACCTGGCAAAGATCGCCGTATTTGTCACTGGAGGCATCGGCGGCGTCCATCGCGGCGTAGAAGAGACAATGGATATCTCCGCCGATCTGACAGAGCTGGCCAACACGGATGTAGCCGTCGTCTGTGCCGGCGCAAAGTCCATACTGGATATTGGGCGCACACTCGAATACCTGGAGACTCTAGGCGTACCCGTCATAGGATATCAGACCGACGAATTTCCCGCCTTCTACACCCGTAGCAGCGGGTTTCCCCTCAGCACCTCCCTGTCCTCGTCCCAGGAGATCGCCCAGGTACTGCAGACCAAGTGGGCCTTAGGGTTGCGGGGAGGCGCTGTCATCGCGAATCCTGTCCCAGAAGAAGACGCGTTGGACGACGAATACATGCGAAACATTATTGACATTGCCCTTCAGGAAGCCAGAAGAAATTCTATTACGGGAAAGAAAGTAACACCCTTCCTCCTCGCAAAAATCGAAGAGCTAACCAGCGGCGTAAGCCTCAAAACCAACATCGCACTGGTAAAACATAACGCAGAGGTGGGCGCAAAGATAGCCGTAGCCATGGCCGCTTTGCAATAGTTTCGCTTTGTACATGAGTTCTGCAAATCGATTTTATTTGCTCTCCTTCCTAGTGGCGGGAAGTGCTACATGGCGACGGCTTCGAGCCCTTTGTTCTGCCAGACTGTTCCGCGTCGCTCATACTCGAACACTTTTTCCACAGCGTGGGCAATGCGAGGACCAAACTCTCGTTCGAGGAGATACAAACCAAGGTCCAGGCCAGAGGTAACTCCACCGGCGGTGACCAGGTCGCCGTCATCAACCACGCGTGCCTCAATTGGAACGGCACCGGTGGCACCCAGAACATCCATGCCCATGTGATGCGTCACCGCGTGGCGGCCTTCGAGCAGACCGGCCATCGCCAGTGCAAGGGAGCCACCGCAGACCGTCGCGACGAGGACCCTGGGATTGTCCAGGGCTTTCCTCATCAAGGTCGGGAGGTCTGTCTCCATCGTCCGCGCTAGCAGCATGGGAATGGTCTCGACCTGGCTTCCATCCTCAGGTTCGCTGATCCGTCCAGCCGCACCCGGCACGATGATGAGATCAGCCTTGTCGGGGTCCAGGGTGCCCGTTGCGCGCAAAATGAGCCCGCCTGATCCGCCCGTGACCTCTCGCGGTCCCTCCGCCGAAACCAGCTCCACTGTCAGCGCTCCACCAGCCGCGATACCTCCCGCCGATAACACTTCATACGGGCCGACGACATCGAGTGGATCAAAACCATCAAACAACACAATCTGTGCGTACATTATTCAGGCCTTTTCATTAAAGCTTCTCGAAC
>CAXTXB010000249.1:3728-7582 GCA_964247965.1 uncultured Dictyobacter sp.
GTATAGGACGTGTTCAGCGCATCGAAAAGTGGCGCGATTGCCATTTATCAACGGATTCGAGCCATGCTGTGTGGAGGATGTGTGCCAATCCCTCGTTATGCGAAGGGATTGGTCGTTTGTCGAGAAGAAGATCAGATGGTATGCTATGGACATGCATACAATAGCTATTCTTGCCCTGGATGGCGTGGTGGCATTCGACCTATCCACTCCGATGGAGACGTTCGGGCGCACTCGTTTGCTAGATGGCCAGCCCGCTTATGAGGTGCGAATCTGTGCCCTTACCGATGAGATTGACGCGGGCACGTTCACGATGCGCGTCCCCTGGCGTCTGCACATTCTGGCTGAGGCAGATACGATTATCCTGCCTGGTCTTGCTGACCCTACGACGCCGATTCCCGATGATGTGCTGGTTGCGCTGCGCAACGCGGCGGCCGGTGGAGCGAGAATCGCGTCGATCTGCGTCGGGGCGTTTACCCTGGCCGCCACTGGACTGCTGGATGGCCTGCGTGCAACAACCCATTGGGCTGCGGCAGGCGAACTGGCGCGGCAGTATCCCAAAGTGGATGTTGACGCAGATGTGCTTTTTGTCGATAACGGGCAGTTTCTCACCTCCGCCGGCGCGTCCGCGGGCCTCGATCTCTGTCTGCACATGATCCGCCGCGATTATGGTTCTGCCGTAGCCGCGGACGCTGCCAGGATTGCAGTGATGCCTCTGGAGCGCGATGGTGGGCAGGCGCAGTTCATTGTACACGAGCAGCCCGCTCCGAATGGGGCGACGCTTGAACCGGTGTTGCGATGGATGGAAGAGAACGCGTGCCAGGAACTCACGCTCGAAGACATCGCTATTCAGGCAAGAATGAGTACCCGCACCCTCAGCCGCCGCTTCCGCGAGCAGATCGGGACCACTCCGCTGCAGTGGCTGCACCGCTCCCGGCTGCGCCAGGCGCAATCCTTGCTGGAAATCACCGATCACTCGATCGAGATGATCGCCAGTCAAGTTGGTTTCGGCTCCTCAACAACCTTCCGCGACCGCTTCAAGCAACTCGTCGGCGTCAGCCCACAGGCATACAGACGCGCATTCCAGGGAACAGCCACAACCTGAAATGGATAGGGGCTTTAGAGATACCTAAATCGATGAATTTGAGGCAGGGGAAGTGCTCTGTACGGAACTTTCTATAAGCTCGTCTACAATAGCTACCATAAGCTGAGCAATCTTATTTGGCTCTACCGCTCCCGTTCCTTCGTCACCAAATTTCTCATTGATGACCCACGCTTGTTTTACATATTTATAGGCTATTTGGAAGCTTTGAGATTGGTTGGGAGAAGCTTGATCACGACCCTGTCGTAAAGCGACTTCAGCAAGTTGCATATATCCCGATACTTGAAAGTCTAGTGACCCATATTCTTTTGCCAATTCGACCTGCTTCTGGTGCCAAATTTCACCCTGATCAGGTAAAGCTAAACTACCTAAATGATGATAGCAAGTCAATTTCAGGTTGACAACATCACTACTTTGAAGGGGGTCAAGAGTCGTAAGATTGAGGGCATCAAGAGTTGCAAGCGCATCGGTATAATAAGTTACTGGCTGAATGTGAAGTCGGTGTGCCAATTTAGCAATATGAATCTTAATTCGGGAATATAATACTCTATCGGGCAGCCTATCAGCTCTTAAGAGCGCCTTCTCGAAGTATGCTTTAGCCTCTTCATCGTTTCGTTTACTTAGTCCCTCTAGATCATAAAGCTTTGCTGCATAAGTTAGTGCTTCATAGAAGGGTTTTTGAGCTTTTATATCAGTAGGCTTATCTAATACCTCAGGATTATCAGGTCTCATCTCATTATAGGCTCTTACCCAATATCCATCGAAGTTGCGGGCAGAGTTAGCCTTTTCCAAACACGTCTTCAAAGCCTCAATCCAATCCCAGGTATTGCCCTTATCATATTTTCCTAACTCATGATCATGATACACTCTGCCAACGTCATACGCTAGATCAGCAGCATATTTCCATCTTGCATGTGCAAAGGCAACATAATAAGCTAGTCTTGCTATTTCGACAAAATCGCTTGTCCTATTTAGATAAATAAAACTTCTTCTCGTATGCTTTAGTAATTTTTCTAGCAAGTCTAAAGTTTGAACAGCCGCACGTTTTGACTCTTTGTCATTAAGTAATGCATAATCGTTGTGGGCGCCGATCAGATCCTCTGCAAGCTTTTTCCACTTTCCTAGTATAAAAAAACGATTGCTACGACTTTTGAGCATAGGATCTTGGGTCGCTAGATCAGCAGCATCATTCACCTCAACTGTAGTAATATTTAAGGTATTGTCGGAACGCAAGGAACTGCTAGTCTTAGTTAACTGCAAATAAACAGAAATACCACCTGATATTACTGCCAGGAAACCAGAAATGATTGTAGCAATCCAAAACCAGACTATATGCTCTTTTACCCAGCTTTCTACCCAGCGAGGCAGAGCTGATAAGTATGCGGTTGAAATATTTAGGGCTATAGGCAGCAGTAGAACTGTTATAAAAAGGGAAGCGATAGCGAGAATTACTATCCATACTTGCCGTCGTCGGCTCATTAGATATTCTCCGTATCTTGATTTAGTAAAGCAGGGTCATTCTTGAAAGTATAGTCAACTAATTTTTCCATTTAACCTTGCCCTTCTATGTACTTTGGAGTCTGATCTACACTTTTAGGTGGAGTCATCTTCACTGTTTTGCCTATCTGCATCGAGTTTTCAACAGCTTCCTCTATTCCATTAATAATTTCTCGATAAGCTAAAGTGGGACTCTTCCATGTGCTTAAGGGTTTTTTATTAGCTGGTAGAGGCTTAATATTAGCTAAAAAGGTTTCATTCCAAGCACATGGACGTAGAATAATTGGAATAATAAGAGATGTTTCACCTCTCTGTTTTGCCTCTATTAGTGCTAGCTCGTCGCTTTCTGAAGCTAAGAGGTCGGCAGAGACAAACAGCAAAATTATTTTTGCTTCTACTAGATGTTGATGAATTGCTCGTCTCGCATCCTGTCCTGGAAGAATATTGCGCTTGGACCAAATATAAACAGAAGGAAATTGCTTTTCCAAAATTCGAAGACGGCTCATAAGTTCTTCTGCTAACTTCCAATCCTCTTCCGCATAAGAGATAAAAATTTCTGTTTGATACATAATTTAATCCTTCATCTGATAATTTATGGTCCTCACGCTACGTTTTATTATAAGGCAATATAGAGAGACAATGCTTAGATTGTTTGTGCATCAAGAGAAAGGATGTATAATATCCAATAAAATATAGCAACAATAGTATAGAAAAGGGATGCTATAGGCATCTCTCATACAAAATTATACATTACTAGTGCTAGTAATTCTATAGTAAAAAACGTTATCTAAGTAGCCTGGGAACATCAGTTCGTAGAGCAGAGGAAGCGTTTATGGCAGAGAGAGGGATGCTCGGTATTCGCCGGGTGATTGTTGGCAAACGGCTTTGAAGGCGGTGTAGAAGCGGCTGACGGAGCCGAAGCCGGATTCTATAGCAATCTGGGAGACGTTGAGATCGGTGGTGACGAGGAGGCGCTGGGCGTGGGCGATGCGGTACTGGGTGATGTAGTCGACGATGCTGATGGCGTAGTTTTTGCGGAACAAACTCATGGCGTAGTTTGGGTGAAGGTGGACTTCGTGTGCTATCTGGCTAATGGAGAGCGGCTCGGTGTAGTGCTCAGCGATAAAAGCTGCCATGCGCTCGACAGGGCTGAGCTTGTTGGAGGATGATAAAGCTTCCTGTTGAGTTACATTTTGAGTTGCGTTGAGTTTGGATGAAGTATTTCCAGCGATGGTCGCAGGTGGAAGCTCTCCGGTTG
>CAXTXB010000249.1:7592-8128 GCA_964247965.1 uncultured Dictyobacter sp.
GGGGCGATGGTTGGAGAAAAAGTGGTGGGATCTGCGGGATCTGTGGTTGAGATGGTGGCCAGGGTCGTGATTGAGAAGAGGGATAGGGAGAGGCGCAAGAGGCAGGCCTCGACTTCCAGGGCAACGATTTTGCGTAGTTGAGGGATAGGCTGCTGCAGGTCGTTGTACCATTGTCTGAATTGTTGCTGATAGGATTGACCTTGGGGAGCTCCTAGTGCGAAATGGCCGCGGATGACGCGCTGGGTGAGGATGTCGGGGAGCTGCCAGCGGAGGAAGGTGGCGAAGGGGATAGTGAGCCAGTGGAGGATCGTAGAATCTTCGACCTGCACGACCTGGTGCGGGATGGTGGCCCAGAAGAGGGCGAGCTGGCCCGCTGGCACATGAGTACGCGTGCCGCCGAAGAGATAGGTAAGAGAGCCAGCTTCAAGAAAATTAATCTCGACTTCGTTATGCCGGTGTGGACGCTGCATGAGGGATGGACGAAACCAATCGGTGGCGAAGCCCATCGAGGCTGTGTCGATGTTCAGCATAGTTTG
>CAXTXB010000250.1:0-3489 GCA_964247965.1 uncultured Dictyobacter sp.
AGGCAAAACACAACGTTCTTCGTTTTTCAAAAATTTGAGACAAGTCATTATTAATTGTTCGCTTTACTCTTCTTGTCTAAACCTGTATCATGGTAACAGATTCTCGATTATGGGTTCTCCCTGGTCCGGTTTGAACCCATAATCGAGTGACTGTCTATTTGTCTAATTGGAACACTTATCATCATCTATTTCCTGATGTTATAAGCTCAGAGCTATAAGATAGTATCCAACTTTTTCATTTATTAAAACAAATTATAATAGTAGAAACGATCAAAAAAACAAAGTGTAACAATGGTAACGATAGGAGCTATTGTTACACAGGGAAACAATAAAGGCGTGGAATTAGCCGACCATTTATTTCATTGAGGAGTAAACAAGAACAAACTAGATGGCTATGACAGAGAAACAAAGGCTTTACTCAAGAATGAATCAAAAAAATCTGAGATGCTAGCAGGCACATACATTGACATGTATAATTTATTTTTCTTTATACGTGTCAATGTGTGTGCTAAGGAAAGAAGGCGAGATGCAGGCTAATCGGCTTCAGACGAGGCCGGAACCTGCTCTATAGTCTGGTTATCGCTCGTCGTCGCCACTTCGGTAGTGGAGACTTGCTGCTTGCCGCGCAAGAGAGAAGCGATGGCCGCAACCACGCACATGAACGTAGAGAGGTAAAAGACGTTGCGAATACCAATCAGGAACGGCGGCGTGATCAGGTTAGGGAAAAAGCTATGCCCAAGCAAGTTCGCCTGCCGTGCCGCCGACAGCGAGTGGAGCACACCAGCCGGAATCAGAGTACCCATGGGATTGTAGCCCAGGAAGGCCGCGAAGAGCGCCGACGTTGGAGGCAGGTGCGCAATCTGATTCGCCACCGCGCCCGGCACGCCCGCATTGACCAGGCCCGTTGAGAGCGTCGCAGGCAAGGCAGCAGCCAGGCCAGCAGTAATAATGCTAAAGAAGACGCCAATACTCACAATCGAGCCAGAGTTCTGGAAGGTCGCGCGCATACCCGAGGCCGCGCCACGCTGCTCCGGAGGAACGCTGCCCATGACCGACGACGTGTTGGGTGAAGAGAACATACCCTGTCCAACGCCCAGCACAAAGAGGAGAATTGCAAACCAGATATAATCAAAATTCGCAGGCAAAAATGTCAGCAGGAGGAAGCCTGCGGCCTGAATAGCCATGCCCAGCGTCGAGAAGAGGCGTGCCCCAAAGCGATCCGAAAGCCAGCCGCTCAATGGACCCATTACCAGGAAGCCGACCAGCAGCGGAATCATATAGATGCCGGCCCACAGCGGCGTCACATCATAGTTGTAACCATGTAGTGGCAGCCAGATGCCCTGTAGCCAGATGATAAGCATAAACTGCAAGCCACCGCGCGCAATGCTGGCCAGGAAACTACTAATATTTCCAGCCGCAAACATACGATTCCTGAACAACTTCAATTGGAACATTGGGTCCGCCACATGCAGTTCAATCCACACAAAGACAGCCAGTAGAATGACACCAATGATGATCGCCCCAATAACCAGAGGATTGCCCCAACCGGTCGGCGAGCCAGCATACGGCTCAATACCATAGGTCACACCCAGCAGCAGAACCGTCGCGCCAACCGCGAACGTCGCATTTCCAGCCCAGTCGATCTTCTGATGTTGGCGGATCGTTGCCACCTCGCGCAGCATCGTATAGGCCCAGACCGTCCCCGCCAGTCCCACCGGCACGCTCACCAGGAAGACCAGCCGCCAGTTGAAGTACGAAAGGATGCCGCCCAGAATCAGCCCGATCACCGAACCCAGGATCGCCGCAATCTGGTTGATGCCCAGAGCAAATCCACGCTGATTCGATGGAAAAGCATCCGTGATAATCGCCGCACTATTCGAAAAGAGGAAGCCCGCGCCCAGACCCTGCACCAGGCGGAAGATAATCAGCTCCATCGCACCCGTGTTGCCCGTCCCCGGTGTTAGCCACAGCAAAATACTGCCAACCGTAAAGATCGCGAAGCCCAAATTATACAAACGCACCCGCCCAAACATATCCGAGATACGCCCAAACGTCACCAAAAGTGTAGCCGTCACCACCATATATCCCAGCAGCATCCACAGAAAGTAATTTGTCTCTCCTGGTGCCAGCGGATTAATATGGATGCCATTAAAGATCGCAGGCAAAGAGATCAACACAATGCTCGCATCGATACTCGCCATCAAGATGCCCAGCGTCGTATTCGTCAACGCCACCCATTTATAATTTGGACCGACCGGCCTGCGTATCCGAGCAACACGCTGCCCTGCCTGCCCCTCAACCTTCTCAGTCATCGTTCCCAACTTTTTGTCTCCTTCTCTAAAAAATGTTTTTAATTCCCATCGCACCGAAATTTCCTCTTCTCGCGCTTATCTGCACGTTGAAGGCGCGCCATCCCCCTTTTTAATGATACACATGTTTTACACTTCTACATACTTTTGCGCGAAGCGCAAAAGTATGTAGAAGTGTAAAACATGTGTATCATTAAAAAGAACCCTAAAGAGCGGCGAAGCCGCGATAAGTTGTAGAGCGAGAAGGTGAACATTATGAGAATCAAATACTCCCCTAAAAGCTAAAGGTCCGTGTTTCTGCTGTCACGGCATCACCTCGACACCTTCTCCGCGAGTCAGAGGGGGTGTCGCGATGCAGTTACATACCTCTCAATAGAATAATATTCTAGAATTGTATTCTAGTCAAGGGTATGTTACAATAATTTGCAAGAAAAAAGAGATAACAAAGATGGCGGAGAGGGCGGTTAGTGTAGAATGCAATTGATGCAATTGAAAGGAGTCGGCGATGGGGGAGAACGCTTCGGGCCGGAATGTAATGACCGAATCGCGGCGGCAGGCGATCTTACAGGCGGCGCTCAAATCTTTTTTGACAAAAGGCTTTACTGATACCACGATGGACGATATTCGCCAGTTGTCTGGTGCCAGCACAGGCAGCATTTATCACCACTTCGAAAACAAAGAGATGCTCGCCTTCGCCCTCTTTCTTGAAGGGAGCAACGACCTCAACACGCACTTGTCCGCCGCCATCGCTGACAAGCATCCGCGTGAAGCCATCAAAGACATGGTGCGCGCCTATGTTGATTGGTTTGAGCAGAATCCCGACCTGGGACAATATATCATCCAGGCATCCAGCACAGAATATCTCGGCCCGAAGCTACAAGAGCTGCGGCGCACAAGCGAGACCTGGACCAAGCAACTCTTCGACTGGCTCACTCCATTCATCGACGACGGCAGCATCGCCCACCTCCCATCCCACCTCTACATCTCACTCATCCTGGGTCCCTGCCACGAGTTCGTCCGCCGCTGGCTACGAGAGCGCATCCCAGCCGAACTCAAAGAGGTCCGCGAACCACTCGCCCAGGCCACCTGGCTCATGCTTGCCCCCACCTCCTATCCAGTCGAGAGGAGTGTTCCTGTGTCATCCCAAACTTTTGAAAAATGATGACTGTGGTGTTTTTAC
>CAXTXB010000250.1:3499-4908 GCA_964247965.1 uncultured Dictyobacter sp.
AGTAAAAACACCACAGTCATCATTTTTCAAAAGTTTGGGATGACACAGTATGAATTAATCATAAGGAAGAGCATATCATACGAGAAGCACAGATCGGCTTCTAATGCTTTTGCTCCTCTCCTGCCTCAAGCAAGTAGCGCCGAACATCTTGTTCATTTTGAGCTACAGCTATCTGCAGAAGAAGATTTTGGAGGAGCTCAGGTGTTTTTAGAAGCGTGACCCGCTCCTGGGCTAACATAGTGAGTGCAGGAAAACGCTTCTGTACGAGAGCCATAATATCTTGTCTTCTGCCCTGCTGAAGGCCTTGTTCTACGCCCTGCTGAAGACCTTGTTCTACGCCCTGCTGAAGGCCTTGTTCTACGCCTTCCTGTTTCCATTCCTGATAGACCCAGGAATCTTTTAAGCTGTCCATCACGCTAAACCTCCTTTGTAGCCAGTTCTTACTGACATCCTTAGTATACGCGAGCGACCCAAGCGCGTAGAGTGATGCAAGCAAATCAACCTCTGGCTTCTCTCCAGGCGGCGTCAACAGAGTGATTGCCTGCTCAATTGCCTCGTGCTGCGTTCCTTCCCTTGTTAATGGTATGAGTGGGAGCAGTCCTTTGTAACCAGCATTCAGCAGTAAATGGGTGGGTACTTCCCACATTTTGATTACTGTATAATGGAAGCGATGAATGTCCTCTCCAAAAGCTGATTTCTGAATGAATGGAGAGCTTGCAAACGCATCATCGCTCTCTTTGCCCTTCTTCAAGTAAATTAAAAATGAGTGAACCGGCAACTGATATTCGAGTGTTGATAGTAAATTATATTCCCACATTCTCTCAGCCATCTGTGGATGACTAGTGCTTTGAAATTCGGCGTGAAACATGTACGGACGATCATTCACAAGAACGCGATACAATAAATCAGCATCAACAGTTCTATTCTTTAGATGAGACGGTGCTTCCCGCTCAAAAATGGCACCATGTAGCAACCAACTTACGAAGTCCTGGGGAACCTCCCCAACCCATCTTTTCAGCGTAATATCCCAGGAACCTGCCATACTTATCTCCCTCCCAACACGTTACTTCTTCCTCTGTCTTTATAAGTATAACAAAGAAAATATTGGTTGTCGAGGAAGAATTGGAACAATATTACTAGATGAATAAATTGTAATACTACAGATTCTATATAAAAGGTTCTATATCTACTAAAGCCGTCAAAACGTCGGAAGTACCAACAAATCGGCTTTGTTAAGCTGCTATTATTTGTGGTTGTGGAATCACCCAGCCTAATTCTTTAGCTGTTTCAAGCCATAATTCGATGACTTCCAGGGCGTTGTTTAGGGCTTCCTCATAGGTGTCCCCATGTGTATGGCAACCTGGAAGTTCAGGAACACTGACGAGATATGCTCGGTCTCGATCGCTCAC
>CAXTXB010000250.1:4918-8117 GCA_964247965.1 uncultured Dictyobacter sp.
ATGAATATCTTGTAATACATGTATATTTATACTTATAAATTTATACTTATAAATTTATAGAATTGGTGGGGTAGATCCAAGCTATTCAGGAGAAGCGTAATGGTCTCCTGCTGTGTATCAAACGATAAAGCGGATTAGCTCTGTTAAGAATGTAGTTTGTCGAAGATTTAGCTGCCTTTTTGTGTTAGAGAGTATTTGATCCTCATCGCGTTCGCCTTCTGCCCTCTGACGTGTCGCAGCTTTGCTGCTCTTTACGATTTTTAATAAATGCTTTACATTTTATGCATTTTTACAATATTTTTCGCATAGCGCAAAAGATTGTAAAAATGCATAAAATGTAACGCATTTATTAAAAATCGACACACGCCTCGGCGTGCCCTTTCTTAAATAAACTTTTTACGCTTTTTGCATTTATTGCTTTTTTTACACTTTTCGGGCGAGGCCTGAAAAGTGTAAAAAAGCAATAAATGCAAAACGGGACGAACGTCGAAGGCGCGAGATGGCGGAGATAGCGGGAGTCTGACACTATCTTAGCTCGACTTTGTACAATTTTGAGAATGTGAGCTCGAAAATGCATCGTACACGCTCTTTTTCTCAAGCTCAAAAGTCCAAAATTGTACAAAGTCGAGCTTAGTAAGAGCTTCTTATTTTAAGTAACCTTGACGAGTGTTTTAGTAATGTGCTATAAATATTTTAGTGGGCTAAAATTATTGTTTTGGTTACATAATTGAGGAGGGCAGGCTCATGTCACCTGAATTGCAGACGTTGCCTGTACGCGCGGTAGATTGTTTGAAGTTGTGTTATAAGTTTCATGAGCGGGGTGAGCGGGTGACGACGAGGATGATTCGTGAGCGTTTGCAGGCCTTGGAGTCGGATGGACAGTTGAGCGATGCGACAATTACGCAGTTGTTTAAGTGGTTGGCGGAGCGGGGTTATGTGTTGCATACGCCGTATCATGGAGTGGAGCTGACGCCAACGGGTGAGGTGTTGGCGGCCCATCTTGTGCGTTTGCACCGTTTGCTGGAGCTGTTCCTGGTGCAGATTATGGGATTCGGACTGGACCAGGTGGACGCGGAGGCGGAGCAGCTTGAGCATTCTATCTCGGAGTCCTTTGAGGAGCGCATGGATGCGATGTTGAATTATCCGACGGAAGATCCGCATGGTGATCCTATTCCTAGTAAGACGGGGATGGTCAAGGCTGTATCGACGATGCCGCTCTCTCAGCTCATGCCAGGGGAGAAGGCTGTGGTGCAGCGGGTGAACGATGATGATCCAGACCTGTTGCGTTACCTGACCTCGCTTGGTCTTGTGCCCGGTACTCTGTTGGTGATGGAATCTGTCACGCCATATGGGGATGTGTATACGCTCAAAATAGGGGATGGAACGCAAGCGGTTGGCGGTGTGGTAACACAGCATGTGCTGGTCCGGTCGCTGGCACACGCGATACCTGACAAACATGTAGCGGTCGAATGTGGAGAGCAATCTAGTGAGAACGTACCTAACAACATCAACTGAGGATGCGGATCATGACCTCGCAGATAAGTCTGGAACCAGGATGGCGGCTCGCGCCGTCCTGGATGGGCGGACACGTGGCCTGCGTGCGATACTACCCTTTATTGGGCCATCTTTTATTGCGAGCGTCGCCTATATCGATCCGGGAAATTATGCGACGAACATCCAGGGTGGCAGCGCCTTTGGCTACAATCTGCTGTGGGTGATCGCGCTGGCCAATTTGATGGCCATGCTCCTGCAGTCCCTTTCTGCCAAAGTGGGAATTGCGACCGGCAAGAATCTAGCCGAGCTCTGCCACAAGTACTTTTCGAAGCCTGCGAATTATGCCATGTGGATTATCGCTGAGATTGGGGCGATGGCCACAGATCTAGCAGAGTTCCTGGGCGCGAGTATTGGCCTGAACCTGCTCTTCGGCATTCCACTGATCTATGCAACGCTGATTACGGGCGTACTGACCTATATAATCCTGCTACTAGAGCAGCATGGCTTTCGTCCGCTGGAGGCAGTAATTACCGTGCTGGTCGGCGTGATTGCGCTGTGCTATGTCCTCGAAACTGTCTTCTCGCACCCCGATTGGAGCCAGGTCGCTTTTCATACAATCGTTCCCTGGGAAGGCAGTGCTAACAGTATACTCTTCTCAGTCAGTATTATCGGGGCGACTGTCATGCCCCACGTCATCTACCTGCACTCCTCGCTCACCCAGGGGCGTATCGTGCCCCGGAACGAAAAAGAGGCGAAGCGCATCTTTCACCTGAGTATTCCCGATGTGGTGATCGCCATGGGGCTGGCCGGGCTGGTCAACATGGCCATGCTATACATGGCGGCGGCAACCTTTCACGCACACGGTCACATCGATATTGCGGATATAGAGACAGCTTATAAGACACTTACCCCTTTGCTCGGGGCCGGCGCGGGCATCATCTTCGCCGTCTCACTGCTGGTCTCGGGGCTCTCCAGCTCCACGGTTGGAACACTGGCAGGCCAGGTCGTCATGCAGGGTTTCGTCAGCTTCACCATCCCAATCTGGTTACGCCGCCTGGTTACCATGCTCCCGGCCATCATCGTTGTGCTGGTAGGCATCAACCCCACGCAGGCGCTAGTCATCAGCCAGGTCGTGCTGAGCTTCGTCCTGCCGGTGCCCGTAATCACGCTCATCATGTTCACGCGCAGACGCGACATTATGGGTTCGCTGGTCAATAAGCCCTCAACTACAATCCTGACCTGTCTGTGTGGCGCGGTCATCCTGCTGCTCAATGTCGTCTTGCTCTACTTTACGTTCGCGCCTATGCTAGGCTGGCGGGTCTAGAGTTCGTGTAGCGACTATCCCTTGCGGCATCAACTCCAACATATTCACATGGAAGCGCTCGAAAAGGGATGCTGAGTGGATTTCGAGGCGAGCCAGGCGGTGAGTGAAGCGTACGGACGCGATACAGGCGAAGGCGGTATGAGTGATGATAGATCTCCAATCTGGTCCGTACGTTTTCTTGCGATAAATCGCGATGAACAGGAAGAGTATTTTAGGAAAGGAGAAAAGATTCATGAAGAGGAGAATAATGCAAAAAGAAAGGTCATTGCTCTTTTTCCATTGTGTCTCTATACCTCTTTTCTCATTGGAATCTTTCATCATTCTATTCTTTGCGATGTATCGCAAGTGAACGTACGGACCAGATTGGACAGCTATCATCGC
>CAXTXB010000251.1:0-8106 GCA_964247965.1 uncultured Dictyobacter sp.
TTACCAATTGGCGCATTACGCTGGTTGACACCATCGCCGACAACGCGTCGTCTGCTCGCGTAATCGTGAGCGAACAGGTCTTTCCAATGAATGCGCTTGACATAGCAAAGGTACGTGTGACAATGACCCGTAACGGTGAGGAAGTTGGTTCAGGAATTGGTGCGGCTGTACTTGGGCACCCCGCTGCTGCGGTGGCATGGCTCGCCAATAAGCTCGCTGAGTTCGGAACTTACCTTGAAGCTGGTCAACTCGTGCTTCCTGGAGCGATGTGTGCGGCTGTCCCTGTTGTACAAGGTGATACCTTCCATGCGGCCTTCGACGGGCTAGGCGATGTTGCCATCAGTTTCACATAAGGGAGAAAGAAGGCACCATGCATCTCATGACCTCTCATACTCAAGAAGGGGAACACGGTCTGGGTGTCCTCTCTCAACACAACCATAAGGAATGCACGATGTTTCTCATGCTTGCTGAAAAAGTGGCCCTGGTTACGGGGGCCGCACAAGGGATCGGCTATGCGATAGCGGAACGTCTGGCACAAGCAGGGGCTTCAGTCGTGCTTGCCGACCTCCATATAGATGCAGCCGAGAACGCTGCTGAGCATCTTCGCGTAAAAGGAATGAAGAGTCTTGCAGTTCGGACTGATGTGACACAACAAAAGGAGGTGGAGGCGATGGTAGATCAGACGCTCGAACGCTTTGGACGTCTTGATATTTTGGTGAATAACGCAGGCATAACAGGACGAGCAGCTCCACTCTGGGAACTAAGTGAAGAGGAGTGGACACAAGTGCTAACAGTGAACCTAACAAGCGTCTTTTCCTGTTGTCGTGCCGCTATTAAAACGATGCGACAACAACACAGTGGGAGCATCGTCAATATCGCCTCCATTTCTGGCAAAGAGGGAAATCCAACCATGATTCCCTATTCAGTCTCAAAGGCAGGAGTGATTGCGCTCACCAAAGCACTCGCGAAAGAGGTGA
This sequence comes from uncultured Dictyobacter sp., assembly GCA_964247965.1. Taxonomy (GTDB): domain Bacteria; phylum Chloroflexota; class Ktedonobacteria; order Ktedonobacterales; family Ktedonobacteraceae; genus Dictyobacter. The sequence continues at coordinate 978 of CAXTXB010000251.1, forward strand.
TCACCGAGGGGATACGGGTCAATTGTGTCGCTCCTGGCGTGATTGAGACACCACTCCTAGCACAACTTACCCCTGATGCGGTCGAGTATATGAAAAGCAAAGTGCCTCTTGGACGAATGGGGCGTCCAGAAGAGGTTGCAGCCGTTGTCCATTTTCTCGCCTCCGCAGATGCAAGTTTTGTGACAGGGCAATGCTACGATGTGAGTGGGGGACGTGCAACGTATTAGATCTCTGAGGAAGGAGAAGAAACAAAGCCATCTTTTTTCGCCCAAAAGATAGCCAGCAATCGTTGAGTGCGGAGCGAAAGCAACAAACGGCTCCTCTATCGAGAAGAAGGAAATCATGAAAGCTATTCGTGTCCATCAAGCAGGCGGGCCAGAAGTGCTTCAGATCGAGGAACTTCCTCGTCCACTCCCGCGTCCTGAATGGGTGCTCATTCGGGTGAAAGCGTTTGGGTTGAATCGTTCTGAACTATATACTCGGCAAGGGTTCTCGCCCACCGTCCAGTTTCCACGAGTCCTGGGTATCGAATGTGTGGGCAAAGTTGAAGATGCACCTGGAACAGATTTTGTCCCCGGTCAGACTGTTGCAGCTCTGATGGGCGAGATGGGACGTGCATACGATGGGGGATATGCTGAGTATACACTGGTGCCAGCTCGTCAGGTCATTCCACTCGATACCCATCTCTCATGGGAAACACTTGCAGCTATTCCCGAAACATTTTTGACTGCGTGGGGATCACTCATCGATACCATGCAAATCGAGTCTGAACAAACGCTCTTAATACGTGGCGCTACCTCCTCTCTTGGTCTAGCCGCACTTGCGCTCGCCAGGGAGAAGGGAGTGCATGTGATCGCGACGACGCGCAACGCAGCCAGAGCACCTCTATTACAGCAGAGCGGGGCAGAACACGTCGTGATTGATACCGGGCAGATTGCCCAACAGATACGGGAGATCGTTGCTGATGGAGTCAACGGCGTCCTGGAACTGGTAGGAGTGACCACGTTGCGTGACTCGCTCAAAGCGGTGGCAACACGTGGAATTGTGTGCAATAGCGGAATCTTAGGGAATGCCTGGGTTATAGACCACTTTGAACCACTGATGGATATTCCTTCGACGGTGAGATTGACGATCTATACCAGCGAAACTCTTGTGGGCAACTCTGCACGTGCAGCACTTCAGCAGATTGTGGAAGGAGTCGAGCAAAAACGCTACGATGCACACATTGATCGAATATTCGACTTCCATAACATTGTGGAAGCGCATCGCTATATGGAAGAAAACCGTGCGATGGGAAAACTTGTGGTGCGTGTAGAAAACACTGACCTCTAGTAGGGGTAGGGCCAGGATAGAAGGTTGAGCAGGGTAGCAAGGTGACCCCGACTCCCGTTTTGCAGGGTAACACGAGCGCAGTGAATACCGTGACCGGCAAGAAGACTACACTTAACCTGACCGATCCCGACTCTTTGATGGTCGATAACAAAGGCGACGTTGTGCTGGACAGCCAGGCCGACTCTGAGATAATCACAGTCCGTCCACTGATTCGCCCTTACGCTCTAATTTATTTAGAGAACACGATGCGATTTTCTCGTTATGCTGCTCAGGCCCCACGCACCTGGTCGATGACTGTCCCTGCCGTTGGCCGATCTACGGGCTCGCCGCGCCAGGCTATGTGTTGGTCGGGGCGCACGAGGAGAAGCGGGGCACCGTAGAGTGCTTCGAATGTTTGGCCGCGCAGGTTGAGCACGGTCAGCGACACTCCACGGGCTGCAGCCGATTCGATGAATGGGACTATGTTGGCGTCGTTGCGGAGCCTGAGGAGGGACAACCCGTTCCCCAGTCGATCATAGAGCGAGGCTCCATCTGGCAACCACAGATGCGGCAGCCGCGCTCCCGGCCGGGCTGTTGGGGAATACGCCTGAGCCTCGGGAAAAGGAGGCGTGCCGTCGTCAATGATGACCGGCGAGTCATCGTATTGGTAGCCCAGGACGAGTCCCAGGCTGTGAAACTCGCGGTCTTTGGTGGCCTGGATTACCTGGGCGGCCGCGAGCCGCGCCTGTTCGCCAGCGAGGTCGGAGGCTTCCATCTCTTGATTGCCGAGTTCAGGGGCGAGGACACTCATATTCGCCATGGCCTCCCGGATGGTTCGCTCGGCGATTGGTCGCCGCTCGGCCTCGTAGCTTTCGAGTAAGCTATCTCCACCCCAACCTTTAATCACTGCGGCCAGCTTCCAGCCGATGTTCACAGCATCACCAATTCCGGTGTTGAAGCCGTGCCCACCCCATGGTGGATTCAGATGCGCGGCATCGCCAGCCAGGAAGGCTCGACCGTTGCTGTAGCGGTCCGCCAGGAGCATACGTGCTGTCCAGGGATCTGTTCCAAGGACCTGGGCATCGATCTCGGTTCCGACGAGGCCACGGATCAGGGCATATGGGTCAGCCTGACCGGCCTCAGGAGACACACCGTTGGCGATGATCCACCACCGATCCTCCATATCCATACGACCCATCACTCCGGGACGGGCGGGATTGAGGACCCAGTACTGGACCGCCGGGCCATGAGGAAGCCGCCCGGCCAATCCGGGTGCCCGAAAGACGATGCCAAAGTTCGGACGCTTATCCGAAGTTCCTACATAGCGAACTCCGATTGCTGTCCGAACGGCGCTACGGGCTCCATCACAGCCTAAGACGTAGGACGCCTCGACCTGCCGCTGCTCGCCTCGCTCGTTGACGATAATGGCTTGCACGCCGTTTTCGTGCTGTTGGAGGCTGTGCAGCGACCAGCCCAGGCAGAGCTGACACAACTCCAGATCAGCGACCGCCTCCCGCAGCACTTCCTCGACCAGCGGCTGGGCGATCTGCTGCCCCGACTCCGCGAACATCTCAGTTCGCTCCGGCGACAATCCCAGGCAGTGGGTGAAGCGCGTCACCTCGTGACCGAGCAACGTGGTGCAGAAGACGATATCTTGCGACCAGTCTACCTTGAGCGGTGCCACCTCTCGAATACGTCCTGCCAACCCCCACCGGCGAAAGTGTTCCATCGTCCGGACATTGGTCGTCTTGGCGCGCGGTCTGAGCTGCGAGACGCTGAGGTTCGGCTCGACGACCAGGCACTGTACGCCTCGTTTCCCTAGCTCGACTGCCGCACTCAGTCCGACGGGACCACCTCCAACGATGAGAACTTCCGTCTCCTGAGAAACATCTTGACTTCTGGTTGCGGAGTATTCCTCGATCATGATCCAACCCTGCCTTTCTTCCTTCTCTGGTCACCTCCACGACCTATAATCAAGGGCTTTCCACACATCACATGGGTGCAATTTTGAGCACCTTTTCGGCGTTCCCATGCGCGATTTTTTCTTTGCATTGTAGGCCCGTATCACCACGACTACAATGGAGAACGTGGATCGCCGAGCGGCACGTGCAGATCCAAAGGACTAGAAGGCTGAAACTCGCCAGCGTAGGCCCGTTGGTGCAGTTCGGCGAACGAGGCACCAGCCTGACGTGCAGCTAACAACTGCTCAGGATCGACAGGCATGCCGATAGGATTGGCGGCGAATTGTGGCGAGGTGCGCATCCACTCGCTGGACTCTTGCCAGGTCCTGAAGTTGTCGGCTTGCAGTTCGACGCTGTTGCCATCGGGGTCCTCATAGTAGAACGATGTGGTCATGCCATGATCGAGACTGGCGTGTGGCTCGATACCCAGAGCCTTCAGACGTGAGTAGTTGTCAAGCAGATCACCCATCGTCGCGAACTCAAAGGCGCTATGATGGAAGCCTGTGTGCATCAGCTTGTCAGCATCCTCGCTCAAGTAGGGTGAGACAAGTAACGCGAAACGATGGTTGGCCTCGTCATTGGTAAGCCAGGCCCCACCCGGAAACTGGTAGTTTACCGTCATACCCACCACTTTGCCGTACCAGTCAATCATCTCGTGAAGGCGACTCGTCTTCAGGTTGATGTGGTGCAAAATAGGTCGAGCGGTGGGCTTACCCTCAGATACTTGTGACATTCCTTTTCTCCTTTAATAATAGTCTTCCCATTGTGACACATCTCGCCAGAGCAACGCTTTGCTTTCGCTGGGTGGAAAGACAAACTTACCCATCCTTCCGCGATAGTATGCCAGCGGCATGCCTTCATCAGCATGAGCCGCCTGCACTTCGGCAAGGAAGACGGCATGCGTCCCACCTGTGACCTCTCCTACCACGCGACACTCAATAGTGGCGAGCACATTGGACAGGAGGGGAACCCCAAGTTCTCCAAATACGATGGGGATTTCTCGGAACTTGTCGGGGTGAGGGGTCGCAAATTGTCGTGCAATCGCCTGTTGGTCTTCTCGCAAGATATTCACGGCGAAGACTCTGGCGTTAGAAATGACTGCCTGGGTGCCAGTTCTCTTATTAATACACACCAGCACCATCGGTGGATCGAGGGAAAGTGATGAGACAGCACTTGCCGTCAGTCCATAGTTGACTTCCTCATAGCATGTTGTGATGACAGTCACTCCACTCGCAAAGTGACCCATCACATCTCGGAAGACCTCTCGGTCAACCAGGCGAGTGTCCACTGGGATTTCCACACGGTTCACAATGTCCATGTTTCACCTCGCAGATTTCTGCTGGCGCTCACTCTCCCTGTAGAGGGAGAGTGGCAATGGATATCTTAGACTAACGGAGTTACCGTGTTTTCCACACCTAAGAGGGCTTTGCCATAGACCTCATCAGAAACAGTGGGCAGGATCACAGCGTGACGGGCCGCTGTATTCGAGTCTCGCCACATACGCTGTAACGGGCTGGACAGTGCAAAGCTCCCGGCACCATGGGCAGAAAGCAGGATGTCGATGGCCTCCGTGATGTTGCGTATCGCGGCACCGCTATAAGCTCGGATGCGCGCACGTCTCATATAATCTGGATAGACATCCTGCGCTGCCGCCTCGTCTATATCAGCCGCGGCGCGATAGGCGAGCAGATGCGCGGTGTCGATCTTAACAGCGGCCTCAGCAATCTGAAGTTGGAAGGCGACCGAGTCGGTTTGTTTCTGAAACAACGTATAGGCGATTGACCGCTGTGGTGCTTTCTCGATCACATACTCAAGTGCCGCACGTCCCATACCTAGCTGTGGACCAACAAGGACGAGAACAGCGACCGGCACAAACGCGGCGCGATACAAGGCCTCCTCGTGTTTGAGTTCGGTCGGATAGTCACCCTCAATGGCGCGGGGAAGAGACAGGATGCGATAATCGGGGACAAAGACCTCATTGGCGACGAGCGCGTTGCTTCCCGTGCCCTTCATGCCTGTCACATACCATGTGTCTTCAATAGAGAGCTGGTCCATCGGAATGAGTGCTAACCCCTGGTCCACCTGTGCTCCTGACTCGTTGACAACAGGAACACCGACAAGTCCCCAGGTGGCGTGCAGAGATCCTGAAGAATAATACCATTTCCCTGTCACCATCAGACCACCATCCACCCTTCGCGTCTTAGCGGAGGGAGCGAAGACACCAGCAACCCGCGCGTTTGGATCCGCTCCAAACACTTCGTCCTGTGCCCGCTGAGGATAGAGCGACGTGAACCAGTTACACACATTGATCAGCGTCACTGCCCAGGATGTGGACCCACATCCCTCGGCGAGCGCAGCAGATACCTCAAGTTTCGTGCGAATACTCACTTCATAGCCACCGTAGCGCTTAGGCACAGTAATCCGAAAGAGACCGGCGTCAGCAATGGCCTGAATATTCTCCTCTGCAACCCTACGATCTTCCTCTGTTTTAGCTGCATTCCTCTTGAGAAGCGGACGCAGTGCTTTAGCACGCGCGACGAGCTCTTGTGCATCTGTAGAGATTTCCGCTGTCGCAATCTGCTCGATCATGAGAGCTTCCCTTTCTTTGGTACTGTTCGGCCAGTAAACATCAGATCACTTCGATACACCCTACCCTCTTTGGTAGTAGTCTGTTAAGGCTCATGTGGTGGGCCGGTCACCCACCTGATGAAGTGGGTCGGTCCAGTAGTAAACTAAAAAAATGTCATCAATTATTTGAATTGCTCACGCTCCCTGGCCTGCCTGTTTCGCCTGGTCGCGTTCTCGTTCGGAGTACTTGTACGGATTGTCAATCAACTCAGCTTCTGCCTTCTCAGGATTCATGCCCTCGTTCCAGGCTTGCTCACCTATTTTAGACTTCGCGTACTCAACCGTCTTCGCCACAGCCTGCTTTGTCCTGGCGAGATCAATACCAAGGAGACGGTGGTCGTACTTGACAACCTTGCCATCCACCATCACCGTATGCACGTCTCCGCGCCCGGCTTGAAACACGACGTGCCCATAGGGGTGGAGCAACGGGAACATCGCCGGAGACTCATCATTTTTAATCAGGACGAGGTCAGCCTTTTTGCCAGGGGTGATGCTACCGGTGAAGCTGTCCATTCCCAATGCTTGAGCACCGCCAAGCGTTGCCCAGTTGACAACCTGCTCAGCACGCAGATGATTGAGTACGACGGTCTCGTTGCGCTTATGGGCTTCCAGGTGCTCACGCGATCGGTCCGCATTGAGTGTGGCACGCATCGCAGAGAACAGGTCGGCACTCCACCACACACTGGTGTCCATCGACAAAGAAACCGGGATATTATGCCGCCGAAGCTGCCAGGTGGGCGGGTAGCCCTGACCCGCGCTATCCTCGCTCTCGGCAGACACCGATGCATGACCGCCCGTGGCCGCTATTCGATGATACGAGTCTTCAGATAATGTTGCCACATGCACATAGACGGTAGAGGGAGTCATAAATCCATGATCGTACATCAAGCGGATGCCATTATCATTGGTCGCACCCCAAACACCAGCATGGGTCGTCACCGACAGGTTGAAGTCACGCGCAACCTCGAATGCGGCCTTCTCGGGAAATGCTGGGTCGCCGGGAACGTCGAAGGCAATCTGCATGCGCAGCATATCTCCACGTCCATCAATGCGGCGACGAATGAAGTCGGCGAACTCAGGAGCCTTTGTCCACTCCCAGGGAGCGCCAAGGAGATTGCCGTAAGCGAGGACGAACCGACCTGGAACCGATTCAAGCGCATCGGCTGCCGCATCAGCGTATTCGACCGTTTGCAAGCCATGAGACCAGTCAACCGATGTGGTGACGCCAG
>CAXTXB010000252.1:0-8077 GCA_964247965.1 uncultured Dictyobacter sp.
AAGGTTATAATTGGATGTCTGGGCAGAAAATACTGGTTGTGGATGATAGTTGGACTGAGTTGACCATGATCGTCACTCCGTTGCGGAATAGTGGTTTCGATGTCGTCACCGCCGTAGATGGTGACGAAGCAGTCGAAAAGGTTTTCAAAGAGCATCCGCAGTGCATTATACTCGACGTTGTTTTACCGAAGCAAAACGGTTTTCAGGTATGTCGTAAACTCAAAGGTCTAGAGGTCAGTCGTCACATACCGATCATCTTGTTGACGAGCAAAAGTACTCCATTGGATAAATCCTGGGGGTTACGGCAGGGTGCTGACCTTTATGTGACAAAGCCCTTTAATGGTGATGAGCTCGTAGCTAATGTGCGACGCTTGACGCGAGGTGTAGTCTTGTAAAGATTTGATGAAGTATCCAGGAACTACTTTGAATACGGCAAGATGATAGGGGATACTACTCATTTCTTGTACTTATCGGGAGTAAGTTTTGTGCCTAATGAAGATCTCAAAACACTACAACGTGATGCCTTGGCTGCGATTCAACAGTTAGTCTCGCAGTCTCCATCGATAGCTGCATTACAGTTGCAGTTAGCGCAGGGGCAGTTTCGCGCCGACGGTCTCTCAGTTGATGAAAATACTGCAGTTGGCGAGCAGTATCTGATATTTTCGCTGGCCGACCGTGAATTTGCAGTCAAGGCTGAGCTTGTACAGGGTGTTGAGCGTCTCGTTGAAGTAACAACCGTGCCAAATGTGGTTTCCTGGGTTAGGGGTGTAATAAACTTACGCGGCTTAATCGTATCGGTCGTTGATCTGCGTATGTTTTTAGACCTGGAGCAACTACCATCCACCCCGCGTACGCGCTTGCTCTCGTTGCAACAGAACGACATGGTGATATGCCTGGTGGTGGATGGTGTGAGCGAGATGTTACCAATTCCTTCTACTGCAATTTTCACTGGAAATATGCGCCAGGCTGCAATTCCACCGTGGGCTAGTCCCTATACGAATGGAAGTGCGCTGCTTGCAAATCGTGTAATTGTCATTCTGGATGTAGCTCGCCTTCTTTTCTCCGAAAAAATGCAGCGCTATAAGGCCCAATGATAAGTGTAAGCGACCTTGATGGTTGCTTGAATTGACATAGATATATTTTTATCAACGGAGGTCTGGCGGATGAATCCTGATCAAAATAGAAACGGCATGACGGTAAATGCTCTGCTACAGTTAGGGCTACTCACGTCGACAGCCGTCCCTGTTTTACTTTTTGCCATTCTTGGCCTTGCATCTTTTAGTTTAGATCATATTACGTTTATTCTTGTGATTGTTGTTTGCGCAATTATCTTGTTATTAGTTGTTTTGATTACCAATTATTATGTTCAGCGCAATATTAAAAGTCGTATAGCAGGCCTTGTAGATGTCTGCCGTGACTATGCTAGCGGTGATCGTTCTATCCGAGCAGTGGTGAATGGAGAGGACGAGTTTGCTCAATTGGCAAGTGCGCTCAATGCAGTACTGGATAACCAGGGAGCGCCAGCGGGTATCTCAATGGGATCGAGTGGGAGTGATGCAGCGGCACTTCAAGCTCAAATTGAGAAGCTCTTGCAAGAAGTCAGCGCAGTTGGAGATGGAGATCTCCGTGTGCAGGCAGAAGTGACCCCTGATACGCTAGGTGTTCTTGCAGACTCGTTCAACTACATGATCGAAGAACTGGCGAAGGTTGTAGGCCGAGTGCAATCGACGGCTGTACAGGTCACAAATGCCACAAGACGTATTCTTGATCGTTCAGCAGAACTGGCCCAGGCTACAGAGACGCAGGTGAAGCAGATCGCACAGACAACCGAGGCAGTAGAAGCTCTGGCCGTCTTCATTCAGAACGTGGCGCGAAATACGCAATTAAGTGTGGATATAGCCCAGGAAGCCCTGCGCAGCGCCAACACCGGTCAACAAGCTGTGCGTCAGACAATTGACGGAATGATGCTTATTCGCGAAAACGTACAAGAGACTTCGAAGAAGATCAAGCGTCTGGGTGAGCGCTCCAATGAGATTGGTGAGATCGTACGCATCATTGAGGACATCGCCGATCAAACAAACTTGCTGGCTTTGAATGCAGCCATTCAATCAGCAATGGCGGGTGAGCACGGTCGTGGATTTGCTGTTGTTGCTGACGAGATTCGCCTCCTGGCAGAACGTTCGACAGAATCCACCAAGCGTATTGCTACACTGGTAAAGAGTATTCAAGGTGATACATACGAAGCTGTTGTAGCAATGGAAGACAGCACACAAGAAGTTGTAAAAGGATCACAATTGGCCGATGATGCTGGGCGCTCGCTAAACTCTATCTACAGCGCCGTGGAACGCCAGGCACAAATGATCGAAAACATCGCTCGCGCAGCCAATGAGCAGACATCGGTTTCGGAAGCGGTTGCAGTGGCTATGAGTCGAATCTCTGAGATTACACGACAAACGGACGCAGGAACGCAGGAGGCGGCGGTAAGTGTGAGCTACCTGGCAGAACTTTCCGAGCAGTTGCGCGCTTCCGTGTCAACATTCCGCTTGCCCGACCGTACAAATGACATGTTGGGTTCGTTCTCTAATATGACATCTGTAAATGAAGTGTCTGATAAGAACAACCAATTGTTTGGGGGTGCGCTGGATTCTGGTTCAGATGGTGGCTGGGGTCAGGGTTTCTCTGGCAACTTTCCACCGCTACCGGAGCCAGGCAATACGGGTTCACTTGTTCCATTGACATCACGCTCTGGTCAATTTGCATTTAACAATCAACAAGATTTTGCACGCTCGATGAACGCCTTGCCATCAGGTGGGAATCAGCAGGTTCCATCGCAAATGGGCTTTGGTGGGCAGCAAATGTTTGGTAACCCTGGTAACTTTGGTAATCCTGGTAACGGTGGGAATCAGTCATTCTTCGGAAATCAGATGGATTTCAGCGATTTGAATGGTTTTGATGGCTCCCAGCCAGGGGTGAATGGCAACGGCTTTGCCGGCCAGCAGTATGGATCGAACGGCGGCTTTGCACCACAGAACCAGCCATACTATCAATCGCCTGCGTCTGGTTTCGCGCCACCAAATCCAAATTCAAGTCTATTGCCGACGCCTCCACCGCAATCGCAACAACAGGGGCAGCCCACAGCCGCTCGTCCACGTTGGCAGCAAGACCAGAACCAGTAATCGTTCTATCTAGACCAGATCTCGTGCTTCCCGAGTAGGTGAGCATCTGGTTTGTAGATGTTAGGCGTTGCGACTAATGCGCACTGGAATGGTGTGTGGAATAGATGTAACGCCAGAATAGCTAAGTGAGTACGCGCAACATGTCGAACACATTTGATAAACTATCCGTCCTCGACTCGTTTATCGAAGAGGTGAATAGCTATTTACCAGAAATCGAGACGAACCTCGAGCGTCTGGCGCAATCATCTGGCGACATGGATGCCCTCGAAGAGACTTACCGCCGCACTCACACTATTGGCGGTTCCGCTTCCATGATGGACTTTCAGGGTCTAGCGCACGTCGCTCATGGGATGGAAGACATCTTAGGCGATGCAAGTGACGGGTTGATCACGCTAAATGAGCCGGCACTCGACTTATTAAAGCGATCCTCGACGCGCTTGCATCAGCTTCTAGAGGGTATCCGTAGTGGTATCGACGAAGAAGCGGTGATTGTGGAAGATGATGCTGATTATGCTCGTTATCGTGCTATAATTGATTCTTCGCTTCCCGCACAAGGAACAGGGAAGACACCAGCGGTTGTCGAAAATCAAGTCCCTGCTCAGTTACAGCCCGTTGAAGCGTCGGTGCCGCAGTCATCAGCAATACCATCTTTTGACGAGGTTCTGGCATCTTTTCGCATTCCATCTGTAGGACCAGGAGAGGATGTGGCGTGGCCTGAAGAGCCAGCTCTTGCCTCGCGCTTCGATGACGCTACGTTGCATGCTCCACTGGATAGTATGCAGGATGAGCGAGGTGATCCAAAAGAATCTTTGCTGGCCGAAGAATTGGAGCAGCCTACGTCGAGCGCCCTCGACGCTCTTGTCGCTTCGACTCGACGATTGTCACTTCCTTCATCGCAAACGCTGCAGTCTGATGCACCACCTCTTTCCATCTCTTCGCCTTCTTCTGTCGAATTATCCCCATATGTGGTAGACGATTATCCTGCCTTGCCTGCCGCTCACGATGTGGACGAAGACCAACAGACAGCGAACATGCAAGAGCTTGTGCGAAGCGATTTTGAGAGTGTTTTGCCCGCGGTAAGAGAAGAGCCAGGGATTTACAATGATATGCAAAAAGGTACGCAGTCATTAGAGAAGCAGGCTGCTGGATTGACGGACGTAATTGCGCAATTGCGTGAAGCGATGTCTGTCATTGAGGCACAACGAAGTGAATTCAAGGGTTTCCTGAATGGATCAAAAGATGCTCTCGATCGTATGGAGGAATGGGCTGGAAATGCAATGGGCCTTAACCTCCGTAATAGCCCAGAGCAAGTTCGCCGCTATCTTCCGCTCTCAGTAATGTGGGTCTCCAATACCAGGCTGAAGAAGGTATTGGATCTTATACAGACTATCACAGGTGGTATTGAACTAACCGAAGAGCAGATGAAGGCCGCGCTACAGCAACTTCACCAGTCAATGCAGTCCTATGCAGAAGAATTTCAGTATATGCAACAGCAAATGGCTGATAGCCCGCGACAAGAAGCAGGGTGGAGTCCATGGGAAGTTGAGGTGGAGCGCGATGAGGACCGTTTGCGAGAGCGCGTGACCTTTGAGCGCCAGGGCCACCCTACAGCTTTACGGGCCGAAATTGAGGCTCAGGTGCGTGAAGAGCTAGAGAAAGAATACGAATCACGCGCAATGGCTGCAGCCGGGCGTCTCGAACTAGAGCAGCAGATACGAAGTGAGGTACGTCAGGAGTTCGAAGAGCGTCAAAGGACGCAAGAGCCACTTTCCGCCGGGCCAGGGGCACAAGTGATGAGTGAGCAGGCGCTACAAGCCCTGGAAGCACGCTTACGTGGCGAAATAGAGATACAGGTACGCCAGGAGTTCTTAGGGCAAATTATGAGCGCCAATGGCGCACAAGCGCTTACAGCACTGCCTTCCTCAAACAGGGGTATGCTTGTAACTGAGCCCGGCCACGACGGTGCTATCTTTACTACCAACACGTCAACGTCGTCCACTACTATACCTTCTACTCCGCCCCTTTCTACGTCGATGGTCGGCAGTAAAAGTTCGTCGGCCCCTTACGTCGGAGACTTTGGTGAAGAAGCAGCCGATATTTTTCGCCTGGAGGCTGAAGAGCATCTCCAGACAATCAGCATGCATGTCGCGGCTCTGGAGAAGGATCCAAATAACCGGGACCTTATTCAGGGAGTTCGTCGTGCTACCCATACGTTGAAGGGCGCGGCGGCCATGATGGGTTTCCGCACTATCGCAGACCTCTCGCATGTCTCAGAGGACCTGCTAGACCTGATTATGGAAGGTTCGATTCCTATTTCGCCAATCGTGGTAAGCCTTATCCTTGATACTGCTGAAGCGCTGGATCTGCTCATAACAGATAATGATTCTGCTAATGGTGAGGCGAAAGCAAGAGAACTTCATGCTCGCTACGCAGAGTTTCTAGGGGAGCGAACTTCGACGCATCAGCTCATGGATGAAGACCTGGATACAGAGATCGCGGATGAGCACATAGCCGACAGCGCACAGGTCTCGACTGTTGTCTCAGATGGCCAATCGGCAGTCGCGACCACACCCCGGTTATCACGCGGCGAATTGAGTGTGCGTGTAAGACTTCAAAAATTGGATGAACTGGTAAACCTATTTGGCGAGATGCTCGTCAACCGAAGTATCCTGGAGGAACGTATCCAGCGCCTGGTGCGCCAGGTTGCCGATGTGGCTGTGAGTAGTAACCGTCTGGGGGATGTAGGCCAGAAACTCGAAAGCCGCTTCGAAGCGGCAACCTTGCCCAGCGGACGTTCAGTGCAAGTTATGCCAGGTGAAGGTGATCAGAGCGCGGTACGCAGTACAAGTCTCGTCCCAATAGCAAAGAACGGTTCGATTGTGCCAGTGCCCTCGCATCTGTCAGAGTTCGATGAACTAGAACTGGATCGCTACACTGAATTTCACCAGTTGGCGCGTGGTCTAAGTGAAGGCATCTCAGACATGGCTACATTGAGCACTGAGATGGACACGATCATTAGAGAATGTGAAAGTGTCTTTGCCCGTGAGAACCGACTCAACACAACCTTCCAGGATCGCTTAATGAAGGTTCGGCTGGTGCCGCTATCAACGATGGCTCCGCGCCTCTACAGGGCGGCACGTGCCGTTGCACTGAAGCAGGGGAAAGATATAGACTTTATTCTCGAAGGCGAGACCACTGAGGTAGATCGTACCGTTTATGAAGAGATAGCAGGCCCATTGCTGCACCTCGTGCGTAATGCAGTCAATCACGCAATCGAGAAACCAGAGGTGCGACTGCAGCGCGGCAAGTCTCCCCGAGGAGAAATCAAGCTTTCGGCCTCCTACGAGGGCAATCAGATCGTAATTGAGGTACGCGACGATGGGAATGGCATCGACCGCGAGAGTGTACGCCAGACGGCTATAGCACGCGGCCTCATTCGACCTGACCAGCAAATTGGTGAGGATGATGTTGTCTCACTAATCTTCCGACCAGGCTTCTCAACTGCTGAGGTGCTGAGTGAAGAAAGTGGGCGCGGCGTCGGGTTAGACGTTGTACGCGATAGTGTCTCGCGACTCAGAGGCACGCTGGTAGTTGAATCTACTCCTGGCACCGGTACCGCCTTTACCATGACGTTCCCAACCAGCCTCGCCATTCAAAGCGCCATGATGGTACGTGTAGCTGGACAGCAATTCGCGATCCCGACCGCTAATGTGGAATCGATTGGTCGCCTAGACAATTTCAAGCGCTCAACGTCGTACGGACAGCAAGCTGTAATGGTACGGAGTGAACCCTATCCACTGCATCAGTTGACACAATACCTGGGATTGCCCAGCACACCTTTAATTGATGAGAAAGCTCAGCTGCTGCTTGTCAACGCCGGTGGCCACCGGGTCGCGCTGATCGTAGATGAGATCAAAGGGAAGTCAGACATCGTGATGAAAAACCTTGGCCCTCACCTCATCGATGTGCATGGTATTGCTGGTGGTACTGTCCTCGGGAATGGGCAGGTTGTGCTTATCCTTGCGCTAGATGCGCTACTTTCCTCTGCTATCAGGATAAGCATCCCTCAGGCAGCCCGCACAGGACCGATAGGTCAGGTTAAGCAACGCGTTGATGTCTCTGTAACCAAGCAAAATACACCAGTACGACCAACGGCAACATCGCCGACAACTCCCGAACGCGGAAAACATATTCTGGTGGTAGACGATAGTCCAAGTGTACGTCGTGTGGTGAGTAACATGCTTAAACAGCATGGTTGGACCGTTCAGATGGCACGCGACGGTGTCGAGGCTCTGGAAATGATCTCGTATGAGACGCCCGCTGCCGTTCTGCTTGATATAGAGATGCCGCGTATGGATGGATATGAGCTTATATCTACGATTCGTGCGCAGGAGCAATATCGTACGCTACCGCTTGTTGTCCTCACATCACGTGCCGCCGCCAAGCATCAGCAACGTGCGATCTCGCTTGGTGCCAGCTCTTATGTGGTTAAGCCCTACCAGGATGAGGAGCTTCTGAGTACAATTAACACACTCGTCTATGGCACAGTTGCTCAGTAGGTTGTATTGTAGTAATGGAAGTGTAGAATGGGCGTTGAACGGTCTGTGACGCGTTGGTATCTCTATCGTCAGTTGATCCTTGATGAGATCGCGCAACTGGAGGTCAAACTTATGCCTCCATCTACAGAAATGGCGGTCGAAGAGTCAGAAGATGCTGCGCGTGAAGATGACGCGAACGTAAATTTGGAAGCTTTAAGTTTACAACTTGCTGAGGCTCGAAAGAAGCTCAAAGGGCTGGGTCACTGCCCGAAGCCCATGATGGGATAAATATCCGTATATAAGTAATGGGTCATCCCGAGTTTTTGAAAAATGAGAAACATAGTATTTTTACCCGCTCTTTTA
>CAXTXB010000253.1:0-4127 GCA_964247965.1 uncultured Dictyobacter sp.
TGGGCTCGCTGGATCTGTTTTTAGAGGAGGATCTGGAGTATGCCCGACGGCTTATGCGGGCAGGAGTGCCCACCGAGTTGCATGTCTATCCCGGCGCTTTCCACGGCTTCAATATGGCTGCAGATGCGAAGATCTCACAGGCGTTTGTTCGCGATCAATTGGATGCGCTAAAGCGGGCTCTCTCCTAAAGCTACTTACTTGAATAATCCGTTCTATCTTATAATGGTTTATCGCCTTGATTCCACCAGAGGCCCATGCGTGCAGTTGTGCCACCGTCAACATAGAGAATCTGGCCGGTGATGAAGTCTGCCGCATCGGAAACGAGGAAGGTGACGGCTGAAGCTACATCCTGTGGACTGCCCACTCTGCCCCAGGGGACCAATGTACTGCCGAACGAGGTGTCGTAATCGGGAATGTCAAAATAGCGTGGGACTTCAATGATGCCGGGTCCAACCGCGTTGACACGGATATGCTGGGGAGCTAGCTCGATGGCGAGTTCGCGTGTAAAAGCGTTGATAGCTCCCTTAGTACTCGCGTAGGCGGCGTGACGAGGAAAACCAGCATAGCCATGTGTGGATGTGATGTTCACGATGCTGCCTCTCCCTTTGTGAAGCATAGAAAAGGTAGCCTGTTGCGTACAAAAGAAGTAGCCTCGCATATTGAGATCAAACACTTCATTATAGATAACTTCGTCTGTCTCAAGAAAGTCGCGGGTGCGTGTGATCCCTGAATTGTTCACCAGGATATCTAGATCTCCGAGGGCATGCACCGTTTCATCAACGATGTGCCGGCAGTCTATTACCTGGCTAAGATCTCCTTGAACTGCGATAGCCCTGCCGCCAGCGCAGTTGATCTCCTCAACTGCTGCATACGCGCCTTGCTCACTATGAGTATAATGAATGCCCACAGCGGCCCCCTGTTTTGCTAACTCTAGCGCAATTCCTCGACCAATACCCATACCCGCACCAGTCACTAATGCTACGCGTTCAGAAAGCGTCCCCATCCTACTCTCCTTTTGTGGTTATAGTACGCGAAAAACGCTGCATAATAGTGATCTCTTCTTTATTATAGGGGGTACCATCAGTATAAAACACATCGTGGAACCACAATGCCGG
Source organism: uncultured Dictyobacter sp. (assembly GCA_964247965.1). Lineage (GTDB taxonomy): Bacteria > Chloroflexota > Ktedonobacteria > Ktedonobacterales > Ktedonobacteraceae > Dictyobacter. The sequence goes on from CAXTXB010000253.1 coordinate 1,116, forward strand.
CTCAATAGTTTCTGCCGTTGATCCCCAGGGGAGATATGTTTGCGTCTTGCCACGAACCAGGCCCCACATATAACAACCGATCTCTTCCCGCGCAAAAATTGGTAGGTGTGTTGCGATCAGGCTATCAAGCGTACGTGCCATCCACTCAGTACAAACGACGGGATAGCCAGACTGCTTTACTCGATCGATATGGCTTTGAAGGATATCAGCTTTTCCATAGTGATGAAACGTCATAATATCTGAGAGCGCGAGACAGAGCTGATCATTTTCAGCAAAACGAAGCCATGCGCCAGCTGTCAATGGTTGTGCGGGGTCAACCTCGCGTGCCCAGATAAAAGCTTGAGCGAGCAGAGGTAAGCTGACTACACCACGATGATTATTTCCAGGCTCATTATAGAGATCCCAGGCTAGAACACCTGGGTCCATAGCAAAGGAGCCGAGCATATCTTTTATATACATCTCCAGACTGACCCAATTCGCGTAATTATCAGCGATGGTCGGGCCAGGACTGGGCGTCCATCCACTATTATGAATGCCCGGACTGGGTGCGTCCTGCGGACCCAGATAGGGCTCTTTGCCAGCGAAAGCGCAATCATCAAAAAGAACAGGTAAAACCGACAGGTTTTTTTCAGCCGCAATAGCCAGAAACTGCGCGAAGCGTTCCTTAAATTGCTGAGAATTCTCCTGCCAGACAAGATACTGCAAGAAGACACGACAGCTATTGAAGCCAATTTCAGCCGCCCAACCCAACTCCCGCTTTATCGTCTCTTCATCAAATGTCTGCCACATTTCCGTAGTATTAACGGCCGTACTGGGCAGGAAATTGAAACCATAAGGAACAGGGCGTTGACGATACCATCTCCATGCCTGCTCCTGAGTCCAGCGGCTCCGTACCTTACTCATGTAATGCAAATCCTTCCTAATAGAGAGAGAATATAGAGAACATCCTTTTTTATAACCGTTGAGGAGCAAAACGACCCCATGAGAGAGGGTCCTGGTTCACCAGCCGCACGCACGCTTCAGCACATCCTCACGCTCAACACTCCCCTTCAAGTACCCGGGCGGTTATGTTTATTTAATTCCCGTCGTCGCAATACCTTTAATAAAGTAGCGTTGCAGTAGCATGAAAAAGATGATAGCGGGAATAGTAGCAAACGCCGCCGCAGCCATCAGAATTCCATAATGTTGTGCCATACCAGAGCCAGCAACCATAACAGAAAGGCCTACAGGCAGCGTGCGTGTTGCATCAGAGTTCGTAACAATCAATGGCCAGATGAAATTGTTCCAACTCCCAATAAAGGAAAAGATTGCCACAACAGCCAGGGCAGGACCCGAGAGCGGCAACAAGATGCGTAGAAAAAATGCGAGTTTACTACATCCATCAATTGCCGCAGCATCTTCTAATTCTATCGGGACAGTCTGGAAAAACTGTATCAGCAAGAATACACCAAAGGCATTCGCAGCCAGTGGCATTGTGAGACTAAAATAGCTATCAGAGATGCCCAATTGACTTAAACCCAGGAAGAGCGGCACAAACTGTATTTCTGCCGGCAGCAGAAACGTAGCCAGGATAATCAGGATCACAACGCGACGACCACGGAACTGCATACGAGCCAGGGGATAAGCCGCTAGCGAGTCCACGATCAATGTCAAAACGGTAGTAAGTAGAGCCACAACCAGGCTATTTTGAAACCACTGCAAAACAGGAAATGATGCGAAGAAATTATCATAGTAATTGAGCGTTGGATGCTCTGGTATCCAGGTAATCGGAAAGTGAAAGATTTCTGATTCAGGTTTTAGGGACGTGACAATCATCCACAGAATGGGAATGCCCCAGGTCACAAGGACGATTACCAGCAAGGCATAGAGGGCTATCGAGCCTATCAACTTCATTGGCCGCAGTGACAGCCTTGCTGAAGTAGTGCCTACGTTAGTGGAAGTCTCTCTTACACTCGTTGTAGCCATCAACTCCACCTCCTATAGAGCACGCATTGCGCGCAGTTGGATAACAGTAAATGTGAGTGTGATTACCAGCAATACGACCGCCGCCGCCGCCGCCGGTCCCATCTGAAAGTTCTGGAAGGCAGTCTGATAGATATACTGGGTAATCACAAAGGTACGTCCCTGTGGGCCGCCTTGCGTCATTACATAGGATTGCCCAAAGACGCGCCAGCAGGCAATGATAGTTAAGGGAACGACAAAAGTATGTACAGGTTTGAGTAGAGGCAATGTGATAGAGCGGAATAGATGCCACGGTCCCGCGCCATCAATCTTCGCCGCCTCATATAATTCATCAGGGATGTCCTGCAATCCGGCCAGATAAATCACCGCATTATTGCCCACCGTCCACCATATAGTGGTAATAGCAATCGCAGGGAGAGCAGTGCTAACATTGCTCAGCCAGCCAATTGACGGTATACCAATTTTGCTGAGATAATAATTGATCAAGCCCCAGTTTTGGTCATACATCCAGACCCAGATTACGCCTACCGCAGAGATCATCACCACATTAGGTAGATAGACGATAGCACGTACGATAGCTCGCCCATACAACTTCTGATTGAGCAAAAGCGCTAAAGCAATGCCGAGCACAATCAATGGAATAGCCGCCAGCAGCATAAAGAGGAAGGTATTGAGAATTGATAGGCGAAACTGGGGATCAGCAAAGATCTGCGCAAAGTTCTGGAGACCCACGAAGGTAGGGCTACCAATAATATCCCAATGGAGAAAGCTAATGCCGATACCAACGAGAGCTGGAATAAGTGTAAAGACACCAAATAATAACAGATAAGGAAGAAGGAATAGATAGGCAGAAATATCCTGCCGCATTGCAGCCTTTCTGCTGCCAGGAGTTTTCAGCGACTTCGACGCCACCTCTTCAATAACTCCCTTGATTGGTTCGCTAAGAGCCATAATATTCTCCTCTCCGCATCATCAGCGCGAGATCATGCGCAGCTTCGCTGCTTGCTGCCCGTCTTTTCATCTGTTTGCTTTTTCTACACAGCTGGACAG
>CAXTXB010000253.1:4137-8019 GCA_964247965.1 uncultured Dictyobacter sp.
GTGTAGAAAAAGCAAACAGATGAAAAGACGGGACGAGCGCCGAAGGCGCGAGAACGCCGAGTCGAAATCAATATGGTTGTGCCAACTGGCTATCGATGCCTTGCTTCATATCTGCCAGCGCCTGATCGACCGACTTAGAGCCAGCAATGGCTGCTTCCAGATTTGTACTGAGCGGTGTCGGTTTGCCGAAGGAGAAAATACTTGTATATTGCGGTACGGCAGGCTCCATTGCTACATGATTCAGTTCACCGATAAATGGCTTATAATATGGATATTGTGGTGCAGCTGTAAACTCCTGGCTGTTCTGGGCAGCCGGGCTGAGCGGAATCACACCAACGACCTTGGCGGCCGTCGCATAATGGTCAAAAAACCACTTGATGAATGTGGCGTCGGCAGAGTATTTACTATCGCTCTTCTGTCTAACAATGGTCAAACAGTGTGCATTTGCCCAGGCAGCTGGCTGCGTACCAATAACTGGAACAGCTGTCGTCGCGAAATTCAGCTTCTGCTGCATACGCAAGTTTACCTCCCAGGGTCCAATAAACCAGACCGCCGCCTTTTTCGCGGCCGCGGGATCAATGCTCTGATTTGTTGCACCAGGAGTGACGACTTTGTATTTACGGAACAGATCCACGATAAACTGCAATGCTTTATGTGAAGCATCGCTATTAACATCTGACTTGCCATCGCCCCCAAGGAAAGCTCCGCCAAATTGATACATCAGGCTAAACCAGATCCAACGCGGAACCGCTCCCGTTGACTGTATATACAGACCATACTGTGTCACATTGCTCCCACTGCGGAGGGTGAGCTTGTCAACCCAGTGCAAGAACTCATCTTGATTCGTGGGCGGCTTCTTCGGATCAAGGCCAGCTGCGCTCACCATATCAGTGTTGTAGTACATACCCAGAGGATGCAGGTCACCAGGAACACCATAGAGCTTGCCTCCGGACTGTACATTCTTCATAGTAGCCTGGGGCAGCGAGCTTAGATTCAAACTTACATTTTTTACCTGTTCGTCAATAGGAAGCAAGATACCGCGCTTGATATACTCTGGCATTTCAGACTGATGCATCATAGTCACATCAGGTGGGCTACCGGCCGCAAAGGAAGTTACGAGTTTACTGAACAAGTCGTCCCATGGTAAGGCTGTCGGGTTGACATTTTGTTTGCCTTGCTCATCCTTTGTGTATTGTTTTAAAACGATATTCAGCGTCTGGGTGTTGTCGCCGCCCGTCCAGCCGTGCCACAAGTTAATAGTAGTAGTACCACCATTAGAGGCTTGTGGGCTACCTCCGCAAGCCTGCAAAAACGCTGCAATTGCTCCGGCAGAGACACCGAAGCTTGCTGCCCTGGTCGTAAATTCTCGTCGGGAGATTTTGCCCTCTAACAACTTCTGGAAAAGGTCCTGAGCCCTCAGTGTTGACATTGCGTTGCTCCTTTGCATACAGAAGAAATAAGCTGAAAAAGAGATAAGAAGGGTAGTGCGTGCTACAGGGTCTTCTAACAGCCTTCGATGATTGAGTTGACTTCGTTACCTAGTTACCCATCCTCTTGACTTCAAAGATAAGTACCACTTATACTGATAGCATAATAGGATAAATTGTTCTTGTCAATGGGTCACCAAGTCATCATACAACTTTGCCAGGACAAAAACAGCAGAACAATGGGGGGATGATGAACCACGTATCGGCCACTACAACTACCTATCGGCCACTCAACTTACAACGCTTGCACGAAGGCGTTGTGCAGCAAATTACAGCTCAAATTATGAACAAGACATTGTTGCCAGGAGAAAGTCTGCCTTCAGAGGCTGCGCTCGCTCAACAGCTTGGAGTGAGCCGCACCGTTATTCGTGAAGCGGTACGCGTGCTGGTAGGCAAAGGACTGATAGTGGTAAAACATGGTAGCGGAATGTTAGTGCAGGAACCCGATCAATGGAACTACCTGGACCCGGCAATTCTCTTTGAGCAGATCCGACTCGGCCATGATTCTCTTTTACATGATCTGCTGGAGTTGCGCCGGGTGGTGGAAATAGAATTAGCGGTCCTGGCTGCACTTCGTCGCACTCCTGAAGATCTTGAAACCTTACACTCACTACTTCAGCAGATGAAAACCGTCCTTGATGATCCAGTAGCATATACACGTCTGGATATTGCATTTCACCAGGCTATCTTTGATGCTGCCCGCAATCGTCTCCTCACTCAAGCGCTTCGCTCGGCTAGTCAGGCCCTGCTGGTAGGTCGTCTGATTTCCAGTCAGCGTCCCGGAGGACCGGCAGCTTCTGTACGAGGTCATGAAGAAATTCTGGAGGCGATTGAAGCAGGAGACCAGACGCAGGCTCGTACAGTGATGCATAAGCATCTGGTACAGTTTGAGGATGATGTCCTTATTAGTCTGAAAGAAGGGTTGGCAAACAACATCGTCAATTTCTCTGTCGACTGGATTTGATCATATTTTTTCTTTTCCCTTCTTGCCAGGTAGTCTACCCGGTATAAGCAAGAAGTGATAACATCAAACATAGGCTCAGGGAGTGTGTACATGAAGATCACCGCGCTAGAGCTATTTCCTGTGCCACCGCGCTGGCTATTCCTCAAAATATCGACGGATAATGGCCTGAGTGGTTGGGGAGAACCAGGACTTGAAGGGCACGTTGACACTACCGCAATGGCTGTGCAGGAGATGAGCGAGTATCTGATTGGACAAGACCCCACTCACATCGAAGATATCTGGCAACGATTGTATCGAGGACGTTTCTATCGTGGTGGCCCGGTCTTCATGAGTGCAATGGCGGGAGTAGATCAGGCTTTGTGGGACTTAAAAGGCAAATTTTATAATGTGCCTATCTACGAGTTTCTCGGTGGCCCCGTGCGTAATACGTTCCAGGTCTACTCCTGGATCGGCGGCGATGCTCCATCTGAGGTGGCACAAGAGGCCCAGGTGCGTGCCGCAGCAGGATTCCGCGCGATCAAGATGAATGGAACTGGCGCAACACAGTATATTGACTCATTTGATAAGGTCGATGAAGTACTCGCACGTGTCGGTGAGGTGCGCGAAGCAACCAGCAGGAGCTTTGGAATTGCTGTTGACTTTCACGGCCGAGTGCATAAGTCGATGGCAAAGGTGTTGGCAAAAGAGTTAGAGCCCTTCCGCCTCCTCTTTATTGAAGAACCGGTATTACCTGAAAATAACGAGGCTCTCCGTGAAATTGCGCATTCCACCTCTACTCCTATTGCTACAGGCGAACGGCTCTATACACGCTGGGATTTCAAGCGCTTGCTGCACGATTGTTATGTCGATATTATTCAGCCAGATGTGTCGCATGCTGGTGGTATATCCGAGGTCAAGAAAATTGCGGGCATGGCGGAAGCTTATGACATCGCCGTCGCTCCACACTGTCCGCTGGGTCCCATCGCCCTGGCCGCCTGCCTGCAAATAGATGCTTGTACGCACAACTTTGCAATACAAGAGCAAAGTTTAAATATTCACTATAATCAAGGCAGTGACTTGCTTGACTACCTCGTTGATCCCTCTGTCTTTGCCTTCCAAAACGGTTACGTGCAGATTCTCCAGGGCCCGGGTCTGGGTATTGAGATCAATGAGTCGCTTGTACGCGAGATGGCGGCCCATAAACAGACATGGCGTAATCCGCTCTGGCGTACAGAAGATGGTGCTGTAGCCGAGTGGTAATTATCATGACTGATCCTCGATGTTTGAAATCAGAAGGGAATAATCCGCTTCATTGAATTGTTACCCACGTTGGGAAGAGAGTACCAGGGAAGCTTATTTTCCGTTTTTTCGTAAGGAGCCTACGATGACAACCAGATATCTTGTTGATCCTGAACTTGCCCCACTGCTTGATATCTTTCCAGGGCTGAGTTT
>CAXTXB010000254.1:0-2796 GCA_964247965.1 uncultured Dictyobacter sp.
AAAAGTGTAGAGCCAATAGCGAGCGTAGCTTTAAAAGAGAACGACGACAAGAAAATTAGTGTTAAAGAGCAAGCTAAACGAGATGATATCGCAAAAAGTGCAAAGCCTGTAGGCAGTGTAGCTATAAAAGAACAAACTAAACAAGATGAGATTACAAGAAGTGTGGAGCCTGAAAAGAATATACTTATAAAAGAGAATGAAGACAATAAAATTAGTATTAAAGAACAAACTAAACAAGATGAGATTACAAGAAGCGTAGAGCCTGAAAAGAATATACTTATAAAAGAGAATAAAGATAATAAAATTAGCCTTGAAGAGCAAATTAAACAAAATAGAATGAAGAAGATTGTAGAGCCCGAAAAGAACATTATTGTAAGAGGAGATCTAGATCGAAAGATTAGCATTGAGGAGCAAGATACCCAGATTGGAATCAAAAAGACCCGATTGTATAAAGTAGAGAAAGGCATGGAGCCAGAGCAAGCAGGACGCTACCAGGATCCTCTGCTTATGAGGCGTATGCGTGTCAACCGTATCATTATGCGCAAGCGGCGCCAGGAACGTTTCTGCAATGGAATAGGGCCACGCCTCGTCACAGCTGGATTTATCCTCCTCGCAATAGTCATGATACTGTTATCAAGTAGTGCGGGTGGAGCGTACGCCTACTACCAGGCACAGCTACCCTTACTTGATGGAATAGCTCAGCACTCTTTATTTCAGACAACACACATCTACGACCGCAACGGAAAACTGCTCTACGAGCTCTACGACAAACAGCTCGACCACGGCCGACGAACCTACGTCAACTATGACGACATCTCGCCACTCATCGTCAACGCAACCGTGGCAGCCGAGGACCACACCTTCTGGACAAACACCGGAGTAGACTATACCGGCATCGTACGCGCCGCTGTCTCCAATGCGCAGAGTAACAGCGTTGTCGAAGGCGGCAGCACCATCACCCAGCAGCTCATAAAAAAGCAATTCTTCGCAGACCAGCCACGTAATGTCCAGGTAAAGAGCGAAGAGGCGGTTCTGGCCACAGGACTGACGCAACAGTATCCCAAGTGGAAGATCATGGAAATGTACCTCAACACCGTCTTCTACGGAGATAACAACTTCGGCATTGAGGCAGCAGCCGAGGAATACTTCGGGCTCAAGCCGCAATGCTCGCAAGGACATTGTAAACCAGCCGTTGCCCAGCTCACACTGGGCCAGGCCTCTCTGTTAGCTGGTCTGCCACAAAGTCCCACCGCTTATATGCCCGTGACATACAAAACCAGGGCACTTCAGCGTCAAAGCATCGTTCTGCAGAGCATGGAGAATCTTAACATGATCAGCGCCAGACAAAAAGCACAGGCGCAAAAAGAGATGCAGCAGTACCAATTTAAAGGCTACCAGCCGGTGCGAGTCGCCCCCCATTTTGTTGACTATGTAGTAGACGACGTACTCAACCTCTTTGGCGCACAGAACGTCGCCAACGGAGGGTATAACATCTACACCACCCTCGACCTCGACCTGGAGCAGAAGGTCGAGCAGCTCACCTACGACCACCTCTACAAAGACCAGGTCGACGCCTATCTCGGCTATGGAACATTAAGCCAGTTTCACAACGTCAATAACGCGGCTGTCGTCGTCACAAATCCAGTGAATGGCGAAATTCTAGCCATGAACGGGAGCGCAGACTACAATATGACCAGTCCTCAGGTACAGGGACAATATAATGCCGCACTCTCGCCCCGGCAGCCAGGCTCCTCGTTCAAGCCCATCGTCTACGCCACCGCCTTCGAGATGGGCTGGTATCCGGCCATGATTGTACCCGATCAACAAACCTACTTCCCGGATGGCACAAATACCTACTCGCCACATAACTACGATAATAAATATAATCATCCCGGCCCCATGACCATACGTAAAGCCGTCGCCAACTCGTTTAATATTCCAGCAATCGAAGCAATTGAATATACCGGCATTCCTAACGTTTTGAACATGGCAGGAAGACTAGGGTTAAGCGAGATACAGAATCTTCCTTTGAGCGATACTGGTCCGGCCATGGCGCTGGGAGCCAAGGAGACCTCGCTGCTCCACCTGACCGGAGCTTATGCCACATTCGCCAACAAAGGCGTACGCGTGCCCACGGTCTCTATATTGAAGATTAACGATAATCAGGGACATACAATCTACCAATATGATGAAGCCCATCCCTATGGCCAGAGGGCTGTGCGAGAGGATGTATCCTTTTTAATCAGCAGCATGCTCTCCGATAAAGTTGCGCGCTACGAAGAATTTGGGCCAAACAATCCACTGGAACTGACCTTCCCGGCCGCGGCAAAGACCGGCACCACTGACAACTACGCCGACAACTGGACCATGGGATACACGCCACACCTCACCGTCGGCGTATGGGCCGGCAACAGCAACAACGAGCTTATGCGTGACGTCATCGGTATCACCGGTGCCGCCCCCATCTGGCATGACGTAATGGAATACGCCTCGCAGCGCTATCATTTCCCTCCTGACGACTTCACACCGCCGGCCAACGTCCATCAGAGAACTGTCTCAGCAATCACCGGCCTGGCCGCCCAGCCTGGCGAACCAACGGTACAGGACTGGTTTATCGATGGCACGCAGCCTACAATCAGCGGTATATATTATGCTCCGCCCGCACCAGCGCCCGTGAAGCAGAAGCATCATGACAATAGTGGTGATGGCAACAATAATGGTGATAATAACAATAATAATAACGGAAACTAGCATTTGAGATGCTGTTTAATTATTAAACATGTTTAATAATTAAAT
>CAXTXB010000254.1:2806-8012 GCA_964247965.1 uncultured Dictyobacter sp.
ATTTTTTTTTTTTTTTTTTTTAAATTTAAAAATTTTTTAAAAAATAAAATATAATTTAAACCCCACGCCGAAGGCGCGTGAATGCATAGAAAGCATGCTACGAAACAATTCGGATAGTCGTGCCAATAGGTGCCCAGCCATAGAGCCAGGTCATCACATTAAGAGGTAGATTGACGCAACCATGCGATCCCGTCTCCCACCCATACACATGATCGTAGTGGCGCGTATTAGTGTGCGGGCCAAAATCGCTGCGCCATGTCGCATCATGAATAAAATAGCCGCCTTCGCGGAAACCCAACGCATAGTTGATATAGGTCGGCGCATAGTAGCTAGATGAACCCGATGGAACGGGCGAGTAGAAGGTAGTCGCGCGTAACTTAGAAAAGACATGATAAGTACCCCCAGGAGTCTCCAGCCCGGGCTGACCGGTTGTGACCAGTGTAGTGCGCACCTCCTTGCCATTATCAAAGGCATACAGCCTCTGCTGAGAAAGACTCACCACAATACTTTTCCTTGTCGCATATCCCAGAATGCCACTATTCAATGACGAACTTCTCGTCACCAACCCTGCGTAGATATAGCGTAGAGGGCCACCCGGGCCAGAGATCAGATACCAGTTATTGATATTCCCCCAGACAAGTTGACCAGCCACAGTTGCGTACACAGTCACATGTATATGAACTGGCAGAGTTTCCACTACCGATGCCGCTGTATCAGGATCGGAGCGCACATTGGCCGCAACAGTTGTTATCCCTGTCCAAGTTCCTGGAGTCTCCACTTGAGCAGCTATCGCTGCATGAAGTGCTGTAGCTGCGAGCAAGGCTGAAGCGAGTAGTGGTATCAGAAGCAGAGCTAAAGTGCGAGAAAAACAAAATTTATGCATAGCTTTTTGCATGGATAACCTCAGTTCACTATATATGTCGAATTATAAAAAGATTATAAATTAAATAATTGTCACAATCAATTGATCCTTATCATTCTATTTATAGACAAAAATGTATATTTTGATCGTAAGAAGTGTAGATGAAATATAAACAATCATAAAAAAGCAGCTTCATTAGTGGATAGTACTTTTCCACGCATCCATATGCCCTTATAATTTTCTATGTCGCACGGTATAATATTTTTATGTTAAAATGTTTGGAAACAAAATGTTTTGGATGTAAAAGTAGATTGAGCAGGTGGAAAGGTAGATCCGAACGGATAGTTTTCCACCTGCTTAGAAACTTATTAGCTTTGACATTAAAAATCAGATGAGCTTAGAACAGAGATAGCTGCTGCGGCGGCTCTTCCTGTTGTGTAGCTGGTTCGGTTGTTTTTGTAGGAGCCTCAAGAGCCATGCGTTCGGCTTCGGCTACTACGGCTGGAATTTTCTTGAAGTCATCGCGAATTGTATCTTTGAGGCTGGCCTGGTGGAGACCGGCGGCGGGGTGATACATGGCGATGCAGATATAGTTATTTTTCTTGCGTGCGCGGCCGTGGATGGTGCTAATCTTCTCAGAGCCGAAGAACTTGGACATAGAGAAGCGGCCCAAGGTGACGATCACGCTTGGCTGGATGGCGTCGATCTGGCGGTCCAGGTAGTCGTTGCAGGCGGTGATCTCAGACGGCTCTGGGTCGCGGTTGTTGGGTGGACGGCATTTCACAACGTTTGTGATAAAGACATCCGACCGTCTCAGATTGATGCTGGCCAGGAGTTCATCCAGGAACTGGCCGGCCGGGCCGACGAATGGACGTCCTTGCTTATCTTCATGATAGCCAGGGCCTTCACCGATGAACAAAATCTTAGCGCTGGGAGGACCTTCGCCGGGCACGGCTTTAGTACGACCATTACAGAGCTTGCATTTTGAGCAAGTCGAGACCTCTACGGCAACCTCTTTGAGTATCTCCTCAGACGACATAGAATCTTTACCCCTTTGCAAAGAAATAATAGATTATGAATTATACTTTCTTGCGCTCAGGTGAGAAACAAGTTGTGCTTATTTTTCATCTGCATGTAAGAAAATATGAAAAGACATGCTGAACAATTCCCTTTAAATCGGATAAGGCGACCATCCGGTCGCCTTATCTATGTTGCACTATAAGTATATGAAGAGAATCTGATTACCAGCGGCGATCAGAAGATGGACGCTGACCATAGCCGTTGTCGCGGCGGGGGCCAGTGCTGCGGTTAGGGCCAGGACCCATAGGGCGGCGCTGACCGAAGCCGCCGCCGGTGCCACCAGTGCCGCCACTGCGGTCGCCGTAGCCACCGCTGCTGCGAGTGTTATCGCGGTCGCCGTAGCCACCGCGGTCGCGTCCACCGCCGCCCATACCACCGCCGTAGCCACCGCCGCGATCACCGTAACCGCCACGATTAGGACCGTTGTTATCGCGATCGCGATTCATGCCATAGCCGCCACCGGAGCCGCCGCGACTCGGGCCACCGCGACCGGGACCACCCCGACCACCCCGATCACTTTCCAACTCAGCCTGGGTTGGCATCTCGCCACTTAACGCTGCACGGCGGGAAAGATTGACGCGTCCCTGCCCATCGACCTCGATCACCATTACGGTAATCTCATCGCCGATCGAGACCACATCCTCTGGCCGTGTAACCTGGTAGTCGGCCAACTGTGATGTGCGGACCAGGCCCTCTTTACCCGGCAGGATCTCTACGAAGCAGCCGAAATCTACGATACGGCGGACCGTACCTGTATAGATGTGACCTACCTCGACCTCTTCTGTCAGGGCACGCACGGCATCCATAGCGTGCTGCATGGCATCGCCGGAGACTGCGGAGATGTTTACCGAGCCATCGTCCTCGATATCGATCTTCGCCCCACTATCCTCCTGGATCTTGCGGATCATCTTGCCGCCTGGTCCGATAACAGCGCCGATCTTATCGGGATTAATCTTAATTGTCTGGATACGAGGCGCGAAGGTCGAGAGAGCCTCGCGCGGAGCGTCAATAGTATCCAGCATCTTCTCCATAATGAACATGCGGCCTTCGCGGGCCTGCTCAAGGGCGCGGGCCATAATCTCGTAGGTGATGCCCTTCACCTTGATATCCATCTGCAGGGCTGTAACGCCATCGGCGGTACCAGCCACCTTGAAGTCCATATCGCCCAGAGCATCCTCGATTCCCTGGATATCTGTAAGCACCGCCCATTTGCCAGCGCGCTCGCCATCGCCCGTGATCAAGCCCATGGCCACACCAGCTACAGGAGCATGTATAGGCACGCCAGCATCCATCAGGGCCAGGGTTGTTCCACAGACCGAACCCATAGAGGTCGAGCCATTAGAAGACAGGATATCGGAGACCGCGCGGATCGTATAAGGAAACTCGCTCTGACTGGGGATAACAGCAGCCACAGCCCGCTCGGCCAGAGCGCCATGTCCAATCTCACGGCGGCCAGGGCCACGCAGAGGTTTGCTCTCACCAGTCGAATAAGGAGGGAAGTTATAGTGGTGCATAAAGCGCTTATTCTCGCTTGGGCCCAGGCCATCCAGCACCTGCTCATCGCCAGGAGAGCCAAGAGTCACCACGCTCAACACCTGTGTCTGACCACGTGTGAAAATAGCCGAGCCATGAGTACGAGGGAGTAGACCCACCTCGCAGTTAATCGGGCGAATCGTCTTCAGATCGCGGCCATCCGGTCGCACACCATTATCCAGGATATTATTGCGTACATACGCCTTTAACTCTTTCTCATAGAAAGTAATAATATCCTTCAAGCGCTCGGGATACTGTCCGCCCATCTCGCTGATCAACTCCGCCTGCACCAGGCCCAAAGCCGTCGCACGGGCAGCCTTATCAGTACTATTCACAGCCGCCTCAAAGCGTGGCAGCAGGAATGTGGACACCTTCGACTGTAGCTCAGCATCAGTCACAGGAGGGGTAAAGGCACGTTTGGGTTTATTCACTGCCTGAGCCAGCTTCTCCTGCATCTTAATAATATCTTGCAAAGCCTCATGGCCGAAGCGCACAGACTCAAGCATAAGATCTTCAGGCAGTTCCTTAGCACCAGCCTCAACCATCATCACCGCATCAGAAGTGCCCGCGATAGCCAGATCCAGGCGACTGCGCTCCATCTGAGACTCAAGTGGATTGATCACCAGATGATCATCGACATAGCCCACGCGAACGGCGCCCACAGGGCCAGCGAAGGGGATATCAGACACACTCAAAGCGGCCGAAGCGCCAACGATGCAAAGGATATCGTAGTCATTTTCCTGGTCGGCGGAAAGGACCGTAATCACAATCTGTACATCGTTACGGTAGCCTTTAGGGAAAAGGGGGCGAAGGGGACGATCAGTCAAACGGTCAGCGAGGATAGCGTGTTCAGTAGCCCGGCCTTCACGTTTGATAAAGCCGCCGGGAATCTTGCCAGCTGCATACATGCGCTCTTCTACATCAACAGTCAAAGGAAAGAAATCAATGCCTTCGCGAGGCTCATCGCTGCCAACAACAGTTGCCAGGATCATGGTATCTCCGTAGCGCACCAACACTGCGCCACTACTCTGCTCTGCTACCCTGCCGGTCTCTATGCTCATTACCCGACCGCCGATAACAGCTTCTTGACGGTGAATCATATTTCCTCCGATAAATGGCACCCTATGCTTATAAACGTTCGAACTGTATTGAGAGCCTTTCACATCCCATCGTTACTACAACTGGGGTGGGTGCAACTACTCTTATTAAGGTACTACTTCCGTGTGCAACTGCACTGAACCGAACTGTGCTGAACTGCACTGCGCTGCACAAACACATGTATCTCTCTGACTGTAGACTTCTTTCCTGGTGCTGCTGTCTGGCCTTTGTGGGGGAAACACCCTCTATCTAGCTACGTATTCGATTGCTCGTTTGCTTCTTCTCTATCGTCTCACTTCTTGTTAACAATGGACCTGGCTCGGAATAGTGGAGAAAAATGGAGCGGCGGTCGGGCAAGGAGTACGGCGCTCATCATGCTACGCCGACGACCGCATCCACAGCAAAATTTGAATGACTACCGTGCGCCAATTTTAACGCGCAAGCCCAGTTTGGCGATCAATGCTCGATAACGCTCAGGACTTTTCTTACTCAGATAAATGAGTAGACGGCGACGCTGTCCAACTAACATGAGCAGGCCCCGGCGTGAGTGGAGGTCGTGCTTATGAACCTTCATATGCTCCGTGAGCTGATTGATACGATTTGTCAACAGAGAGATCTGCACCTCAGGGGAGC
>CAXTXB010000255.1:0-1115 GCA_964247965.1 uncultured Dictyobacter sp.
CTACGTTGGAACAGGATGTTGCTGAACTCAAAAAACAACTTAACAGCTATGTTCCACTTCGAGAGCACGATTTACAATTAAAAAGTATACGTGATAGTGTAGATCGTATTGAGAGAGATATAGCAGATACAAAAAAACAGCTCACTGACGTAAGTATTAGAATGACACAGCAAGATAACGAAGCACAAAAGCGTGAGGCAGACATTCGTGAAGGGCAAGCATCTCTACAAATTCGTGTCTTATGGGGCTCTCTTTCTCTTATTATAGGTCTTCTCATGAGCATATTGGTCGGTTATATCACGCATTTTTTTCACTAATGGGGATGTCGAAGACGGAGTCAGATAGAACCAAAGCAAATAATAAGTGAAGCTAAACTTTGTAAGACAAAGCTTAGTACATCAATTATTACTATATTAAGTGGGAGGTGGGATGATGCGTACTCCGAATTTTTTATATACATTAAATCAAGTCTTGAGAATAGCTTGTGTGCTTCTGATAGCTATCCTCATTGGCTTTGAGGCTATACCGATTACCCAGGAAAGTGATACGCAGTACATCAATCAAGCTAGTTTACAGCGTGTACGTAGCCAGATTTTTGTGAAGTCCGTATATGTGCTCAGATATCGTTCAGATGGGGAGAGAGTCCAGGCTATAAGCGATCTCCAGGTAGTGTTACCTCTCTTCCAACAAGAGCAGTCAATTTTGTTGGGCAATAACGCAATGGATGTGCAGGCCGCCTTGCAAAATGAACAGCCTGATTACCTTGCCTTAGTTACAGCCGTGCAAACAATACTAGCGCATCCAAACGATCCTAATCTTTTACAAATAGACATCGTATTGTCACATGAGCGTTCTTACTTGCATGGCGCTGATTCTCTCGTAAAAATACTTCAGCAGCATGCAGATGAGCTTGTATTCCAATTATTCTGCATAGAAGTTTTCATCGAAGTTTTGATAGTGATCGTGCTTGTTCTATCCTTTTTTACTACACAAAGGTTGGTGAACCTGACACCGCTGGCAGCCGGCAGTAAAACACATATGATACGAGAAAGTTAAGTAACAGTTCTCCTTTGAGGTGAGCAAGTGTTGCGATTTTTTTACGCAAAAAGCAACAC
>CAXTXB010000255.1:1125-8004 GCA_964247965.1 uncultured Dictyobacter sp.
AAAAAATTAAATTAACTGTTCTCCTTTGTGGTCCCCATGTGTTCCTGTTTTCGCCCAAAAACACCAACACTTCCTTATAGAATGTGCCGAACTCCCCTCGTGACAGGTGTCCCTCCTCACCTACGCATTCGTGCGTGTCTTCTCTGTAGGCAGAACAAAAGTGTGATGGAGAGTGCCAGCGCGTTGAGAGCGTACAGTTAATTGGATTGTTGAACCTGCTGCTCCTTTGAGCACCCATTCAACCTTGCGCCGATTATCGGTTGGGGATGGGAAAGCGAAGCCCAGCTTGATCTTATTCGAACGCCCCTCAAGTTGGCCCAGTTCTTGCTTCTGCTGACCTGAAACAATGGTTATCCCTTCCGGCAAACTTAATTCAGCCTCAATGGGGCGCACCACTTTGCGTTCCAGGGCTTTCTGACTGGTATAGGTTGGAAGAAAGCCTGCGTTCTCTACAACGAGGACGACACGAAATATATCATCACCCAGCTTATCTACTTTAAAATCGTTCAGGGTGAGACGAGGATTAAGTGAGGCGTGCGCGAGCGTGAAGTGGCTGTGCTGCTCGCATGTCTCTTTGAGATACTTAAGAGGAACGTTTTGCCTGTACAATTTTGTCTTCCACCCGCCGATCTCAACCCGACCCAATTGTGGATGCTCGAACACCTGCCAATCTTGAAATGCCTCGCCCTGCATGACTTCATCATTCCAGCGCATAAGCTTCAGATCATCCTCTTCGGGATGCCAGCGAAGCCAGGCAATAAAGTCGCGCGGGCCAATGCCTGCTGTGGTTGGCATGTCCCACAATTCAGTTGTGAAGCCGAACCAGCCCAGGTGATCGTAGACGTAGTCATCCATGGCCCCATGTGTCACTTCCCTGGGTCCGTAACGAAAGCCTTGATAGGTTGATACAGCAGGATAACCGGTGATCTGAGTTCCTCGCTCTCCAAGTAGAGTATAGACATCCAGATCCTGAGGCGGCATATGCTCGTCAGGGTGCGTGCTATACGGGCGTAGGAGTACTCCGGAGGTAGTATGATATGTTATGAAGCCAGAGATATTGGGATGAGTGCGCCAGAACTCAGCCTCAGCGCGTGTTTCTGGCTCGGAAAAAGGATATGGACCGGAGCCTGGTTGGATTCCATCTGGCACCCAGTCGTAGGGATAGTTGCGATTGATATCAAGGCCTTCACGCCGTGGAGCAATCGGAATAGTGAAACCATCATAGTTCCGAATATAGCCCTCAGTCATAAGATGATAATACTCACCACCCTCTTCATCAATCTCACGTCGTCGCATCACCCGCCCGTCTTTGCTGGAACGTTTCCATGCGCCATTAGAGTCTTTTATACGCATCTCCAGAATCTGCCCGTCTCCATCAATATCTTCTGGATACAACCCGTCCTGTTCATCCTCGTATGGATATGCGCGTGTGCTACTTCGTAATAGATAAGGTGTTGTCAGATAACGCTCAGCCCCATCCACGCTGATGCGCGGCATGAAATAAATGGTAGAGCGATCAAGTAGACGCGTTACAGCTTCGTCCTGTCCGTAGCTTGTGAGATACGACCAGATGGTGTAGAGGACCACAGTTGAGCCAGTTACCTCGCCGGCATGCGTGTTGCCATCAATCCAATATGCTGGCTTCTCTAGCCCAGGACCTGTTTCCTTGTTTGTTAACGTCACAAGCCAGAGCTGACGCCCCTCTAAACTTGTGCCAATAGATTCAATCTCGGCAAGTTGAGGATGGGCTTCAACCAGCTCATGGAGAAATTTTGTGAGTATCTCATAGGTATAATAAGAAAGAATATTATTCTGGGGATCGAAATCCTGGTGCACAATAGCTTCAGGCATAGAAAACATACCTCTCTGAACCTTAGAGTATTGGTTGATGATAAGCAGGTGCCGCTGGCTCACAGGATATGTGGAGCAGGAGCCAGGGCAACAAGGGGTAGCTATCGACGACGGCGCGTGCTGCGTCGATCGCGCTCTAGAGAAAGGTCAAGGGTCTCGTGCAAGCGTTCGAAGTCGTCTACATCTAGTTGCAATTCAACCGCAGGTAGATCTTCAGGACGCGCTCGTCCTTCTTCGTAAAGCTGCAATACCATAACTAACTCTACCTCATCCATTTCAATCAGACCTTCTCTGACAGGAAGGTCTATAGGGGCTTCGTTATCCTCATCATCCATGTCACTTGGATCTGCACGTGGGATGAACTCGATATTTGTACGCGCACACTTAAAACGCCCCGTTATCTTCAAGGCGTCCGTGGCCATCTCTTCAGCTAGCTCGCGTACTACTTCCATCATTTGAACAAAAGCATCCTGCAACTGTTCCAGCGCATCTTCATCACTATCACTATCCAATTCAGCAGCCAGTTCATTACTCGCCTGATTTCCAGTCGTGTTGCCGTCGGGTAAGCGCTGATGGGCAAGCTCATTCAATTGCTTTAATGCCTGGGCAAAAGCAGGTGAAAAGGTGCTGCTCTCCCGCTCAGCTGATTTTATTTCTTCATGTTCGTTTTCGTTTTTATCACGATCTAATAATTTTGCGTCTTCCTGATCTTCTTGTTCCTCTCGCTCTTCCCGTTCTTCCTGGTTTTCCAGGTCTTCTTGTTCCTCGTGCTCTTCGTCATCTTCATCATCTTCGTCATCGTCTTCGGCATCTAAACCCAGCGCCGTCTCAATCATTATTATCTGTTGATGTAATTGTTCCGCAACTTCCCTTGGGAAATATGAAATAACTCTGGCCTGACGTGATGCTGCTAACAATTGAAATTGAGGCCAATCCCGGTACCGTTCTCGACCGCGTAAATAACGTATTTCAACAATGCCTAGCGTGTCCAGCCGCAGCGAAATTTCCATGACTCCCTCCTCATGAACCGAATGTATGCACCCATCATATCACAACAAGGATTGTTCAATGCAACCATTCTGTTCCTTTTCTTTTTCTAGCATAGACTTGCTTGATGACGAAGAAACATATATCTCTAAGATAAAAATAGGGTTAGTTGACGTCTCCTCTCTCCTGCGATACAATTTGAGCGATCAATGAAGTGTTTTAAACGACTTTATTTATAGGCAAAGATTTTTCTCTGTGTATCTTCACCCTTTTGTAATCTTGCGAGCGAACGAAGGAGATGTACTTTGACCGCACGCCCTGATATCGTGCTCCTTGTGCTTGACACTCAGCGTGTTGATCGCCTCTCCTGCTATGGGTATCCCATCGAAACCTCTCCGCATCTCGATGCACTAGCAGGTGACGCGACACGCTTTCTTCATGCCTACTCGACAGCACAGTGGACGGTTCCTTCTCATGCATCTATGTTTACTGGTCTCTATCCCGATCAGCATACTATGCTCCACGCATCATCTGTGCTTCCAGAAACTATTCCTACCCTGGCCGGACGCCTGGCGAAGGCAGGTTATCATACGGCTGCCTTTTGCAACAATCCTTTGATTGGTGTGGTCAATACGGGTCTGCAGCGTGGCTTTTATAGCTTTCTCAATTATAGTGGCTGGATGACTTCGCGGCCGAATCAAGAGGGGAAGCAGTCCAGCTTGTTTGATCGCTATCGCAGTCGTTTCAAACGCCTTCTTGCAAATATGGTTACATCTCTGCAAGATGTTTTTGCTCGTTCCAATACGCTGCTGGACATCTCATTTTCTCCCCTGATGGCTCCTCTCTGGCAAACTGCCCTCAGTTTTAAGGGCAACACAGCTCGTTCACTCCAGCATGCAGCCCGCTTACATGTGGAGCGGCGCGGCCTGGAGCAGGACCAGCCTATTTTCAGCTTCATTAATCTGATGGGGACGCATATGCCCTACCACCCTCCTCCACGCTTTGTTGAGCATGTCGCGCCTTACTTTCGCAAGGATAAGGCGGCTCAACGCTTCATTCAGCAGTTTAATAGCGATGTCTTTGGCTGGCTCGCTCCTTTGAGTACGATGATGGATAAGCAGAGCAAGGATATCTTAGACAGCATGTATAATGCTGAGGTGGCAAATCAGGATGAGTTGGTGGGCATTTTCCTTGATAAGCTGCGCACTAGTGGCGCTTTGGATAACACATTGCTTATTATATGTGCCGATCACGGCGAACATTTGGGTGAGAAACAGCTCATGGGACATAGCATCTCGCTCTATGATACGCTGGTCCATGTACCTCTGATTATTCGCGATCCTTCGGGTAATCTGCCACGCGCTTCGACTATCGATCATGTCGTTTCGACTCGACGTATCTTTCATACTGCGCTGGCGGCAGCGAACGATGCTACAAAGCAAGAACAGGTGTATAGCCTTACTCAAGACACTACACATGATCCCGATATGGGAAGCATTTTCGCTACTGGTATCACCCCCCAGAATCTGTTGAGCATTATGCAGCGTCGCCGTCCTGATCTAATAAAGGCATACAAGTGTGATCAACCACGTTACGCTATCTGGCAGGATCGTTACAAGTTGATTCAAACAGGTGCGGATGATCTTGAGCTCTATGATGTGTTTGATGACCCTAATGAACATGTAAATTTGCGCGATATCTTACCAGAACAAGTTGAAATGTTGCAGACGCGGCTGCATGCACAGATACAGCATACAAATACAACTGATAAAACTGACTCTTCTATCGAAGACCACAATGATCCTCAAGTACAGCGCCGTCTCCACGACCTGGGCTATTGGGAGTAAGGTAAGTAGTTGAATATGAAGCGAGGATGATATATGTATCCACCCGTAAATCCAATTCTTGTACAAATTGGTCCGTTCTCTCTACACTGGTATGGTGTTATTATGACACTGGCTATCTTCCTGGGAGCGACGGTAGCCAGTAGATATCTAACACGTCATGGTTATGATGGCTCTACGATCTGGGACATGCTGCTCTGGATGCTTATTCCGGCCATTATTGGGGCACGTCTGTACTATGTTTTTATTCAGTCTCCACGTGGACCTAATGGTCTGGGAGGCTACCTGGCCCATCCTATAGAGATTCTGCAGGTGTGGCGGGGCGGCATTCATATCTATGGAGCATTGATCTTTGGAAGTATTGCTCTTCTTCTCTATCTGCGCATCCATAAGCTTCCATATCTGCGCTATCTCGATGGCATCTGTGTAGGTCTGACGCTTGGTCAGGTGATTGGACGGCTTGGTAACTTTATTAACCAGGAACTTTATGGGCCGCCTACTACCCTGCCCTGGGGCCTACGCATTGACCCCGAACATCGTATCGCTCCTTATGATAATCTGCAGCGCTATCCTGAGAGCACACGTTTCCATCCGCTTTTCCTCTACGAAATGATCTGGGATGCTATTGGCTTCGCCTTGTTGCTGTGGATCTCACGTCGCTTCGAAAAACAACTTCGTGCAGGTGATATCTTCCTGCTCTATCTCATCTGGATACCGCTGGGACGCTTCTTTATTGAGTTCCTGCGCACAGATTCCTGGTTCTTCCCAGGCACACCCTTCAATGTTCTACATTTGATCATTGCAGTTGTGGTGATCACCGCTGCCATCGCCCTTTTCCTCCGCCACCGCTCGCGGCCCGTCGTTGCGCAAAGTACGCCGGCAGTTGACACAGAAGAGGTCGAAAATAGTACGTCTGAAAAAACACAGATCAATAAAATAGTTACGACAAGCGAGCCAGGTTCAGAGACTGGTTCATTAGGGATTGAGAGTTAATATATTATGGCACCTCGTCTTATTATTATCGGTCTGGATTGTGCGGAGCCATCATTGGTTTTTGAGCGCTGGCGCGACGATCTACCTAATCTGTCTCGCTTGATCTCTCAAGGGAATTCAGGGAGATTGGAGAGCTGTACGCCCGCCATCACAGTGCCCGCCTGGAGCTGTATGATGAGTGGGCGTGATCCCGGGGAATTGGGAATCTACGGTTTCCGTAATCGGACAGATCGGAGCTATCAACGGATGGGAATCGCTGATGCACGCTCTGTCCATGTTCCTCGACTCTGGGACCTGCTTGGTGATGCTGGTTGGAAGGTTGCCATCGTGGGTGTGCCCGGTACCTATCCACCACGCGAGGTCAATGGGGCTCTCGTCTCCTGCTTCCTGACTCCAAATACAAACACGACCTATACCTACCCACCTGAGCTTTCCGCCGAGATTGCACAGTGGGTTGATAAAGACTATCTCCTCGATGTTCCTAACTTTCGCTCAGAGGATAAGCAGCGCATCCTGCAAGACATCTACACGATGTGTGATCAACACTTCACTGTTGCTCGCCATTTGCTGACACAGTATGAACCCGATATGCTTATGCTGGTCGAGATGGGAGTGGATCGTATTCATCACGCCCTCTGGAAGCAGATGGACCCCCGCCATCCTAAATACGTTCCAGGCTCTCCGCTGAGCGAGGCTATTCACGAGTATTATATTCATGTAGATCAGCAGATTGGAGAGCTCTTAAGTCTTTGTGGCAACGATACGGCTGTGCTGGTGGTGTCCGATCACGGTGCGCGCCCGCTCATGGGCGGAGTATGCATCAATGAATGGCTGCAACGTGAGGGTTATCTAACACTTCTTCAACAGCCTGCGAGCGCAGGGTCTCTTGACCAATCCACTATCGATTGGAAACAGACGAAGGTGTGGGGCGAGGGAGGGTACTATGGACGTATCTTTATGAACGTTCGTGGGCGCGAGCCTCTTGGCATTATTCCGCCTGCCGACTACGAACGCGAACGCACGCTCCTGGCCGAGAAGCTGCGCGCCATGCCAGGCCCCGACGGTCAACCACTCGGGAACAATGTTTTTACTCCTCAACAGCTCTATCGCAGTGTGCGCGGCGTGGCACCCGATCTCATTGTTTACTTCGGCGATCTAGCCTGGCGTGCAGTCGGCACTATAGGTAGTGGTGAGATCTACACGA
>CAXTXB010000256.1:0-595 GCA_964247965.1 uncultured Dictyobacter sp.
TACTGTTCTCCTTCATTTTACCACATTCTCCCTTCACTTAACTTGACGGAGAACCCCAATGGGATGTCAGAGAGAGAAGAAACCCGTCAGCGGGATTGGAACTTCGCTTGTAGGGCAGTGGGGCTGTATAATACATAGTCAGAGAGAGAAGAAACCCGAGAGCGGGATTGGAACAACTGAGCGTGTCAAGCCCTACAGCTGTATGATGCGTTAGAGAGGGAAGGAACCCGGAAGCTGGGTTAGAACTTGACTTATAGACGAAGCCATCTGTTTTTATCCCTGCATATAGAGCTCGAATACAGGATTATATCCATCTTTTCATGAAGCGATGTTCGTTCCTAACGGATATTTTACGCGTTTCTGTTACTTATACTAGTAGGCATTACCCAATAATACTCCTTTTAGTTGTAAGTACTTCTAAGCTTCCTTTACATTTCTTCACATGTTTAAAGCTGGTAACTGCCCTCAAGGTTTGCTCCACAGATATTAATTATTGTCATGACAAAAAGTCTTGATGCAGGCCCTCGAGTAGTTAACGACCCGGTTTACACCCGAATCCACTTTCGGTGGTAAACGGGGCCGTTATTAATGCGGG
>CAXTXB010000256.1:605-5159 GCA_964247965.1 uncultured Dictyobacter sp.
GCGTGGTAATCCGGTCCGTTACTACTCGAGGGCCATATAAGAATCTTTAATTCGTCAATGGCTCGAAATGATCATGACCTTTCTCACAAAAATAATCTCAACGGGTCAAGACAGATAGCGATGGCAACTCTATACTGTTCTTTGTCGTCAACCTTTCCTCACTGTAGAAAGCTGGTGATAGTGCTGAATGTTTCTGCTTAGTGAGACCCTCATGTCCAGACCAATAGAAGGGAAAAACGTCGTCTGGTCTCTCAACTCAAAGAGGTACGTGACAAATGCATACAAGGAGATAGACTTTGACTACACAAACGACGACTGCAAACGATCTTTACGCTGTCATCGTGATTGGTGCGCGAGCAGGGGTGATGCATAAGAAACCACAGGAGAGATTGGGATCTCTCCTTCACCAACCAGTGAAATGAGACGCTCTCGTCATGAAAGACCCCAAGGAGGTTTGTTTTGGCAACATCTGCATATCTTCGTCCTGACATAGATCTTCCTGAGATTCCCTATGACCAATTGCTCCGCAACGCCGCGCAACGCGATCCAGACCACACGGCCATCATTTTCAACGAGAAGGTTCTGACGTATGCTGAACTTGTTGCACAGGTTGACCAGGTGGCCCATGGGCTGCGCCACCTCTCTGTTGAGAAGGGTCAGCACGTGAGTCTTTTTACCCTTAACTGTCCAGAATACGTCGTGGCACAGTTTGCGCTCTCGACGCTGGGTGCCGTGATCGTGCCGATCAGTCCGGCGTCTAAAGAGCAAGATCTTGCCTACCGATTGTTCGACTCAGAGTCCAGCGCACTCCTGGTTCACCAAAAGCTGGTCCCAGTGCTTGTCCGGGTCCTTGCGCAGCGTGAACTCCCTACACTCAAGCATATTATCGTGATTGGGGGGACCCTTCCGGCAGAGCTGCCGAACGCGCTCTTGTTCTCCCAGCTTCTGCACACACCCCCTACGCAGGAGCCTGTCGGTGATGAGCGCTCGATCGACGATCTCTATGCCATCGTCTACTCATCTGGTACGACTGGCCTCCCCAAAGGGGTCATGATCAGCCATCGCAACCTGGTTGCGCATCAAACGATCTATCTTCAGGCTACCGGCATCAACGAGATGGATACAACGCTCATTTTTGTTCCCCTCGCCCACATCTTCGGTATTGGGGTCAGCGGCGCCTCCCTGGCTGCTGGAGCGACGCAGGTGCTCATGGAGAGCTTTGATCTGCCAGCAGTGCTGCATCTGTGTGAGCAGTATGGAGTGACCTGGCTTTTTGTCACCCCTCCCGTCATTCAGGCGTTGGCAGCGGTTCCCGACCTCTCCCAACTGCGTCGCCTCAAATACCTGATGAATGCGGGAGCTCAATTGCCACTGAGTGCCGCAGAATCGCTGGAGCAGCGGTCGGGCTTCAGGGTGGTCCAGGCGTATGGCATGACTGAAGCTCTGACGCACTTTTCACTGCTCGGAACAGAGCTAACACCTCGCACAAGTGTCGGTCTCCCGCTTTCGCATACGCAGCAGACCATCGTGGATGCCGAGACTGGCACGCGTGAGCTGCCCAGAGGAGAGGATGGAGAGCTTCTTGTCAGGGGTCCACAGGTGATGCAGGGCTACTGGAAAGCCCCCGAGGAAACGGCACGCGCTCTGCGCAATGGCTGGCTCTTTACTGGTGATATCGGACATCTGGACGGGAACGGCTTCCTCTACATCACGGACCGGAAAAAAGACATGATCAAGTATAACGGATTGAGTATCGCGCCCTCTGAAATTGAAGAGGTCCTGCGTCAACACCCCGCCGTCCAGGATGCGGCTGTCATTGGCATCCCCAATGAGCAAGCGGGCGAAGTGCCCAAAGGCTTTGTCGTGGTTCGCGAGGGAATGCACGTCACCGAGGGCGAACTGATGGACTGGATTCAGACCCATCTGGCAAACTACAAGAATGTGCATGCCATCGAGTTCCTTGATGCTCTTCCCAGACTCGCAACTGGCAAAATTTTGCGCCGCGAACTCAGAGAGCGAGAAAAGGAGATTTCTTCTTATGGATATTCAGGATAAAGTCGTTATCATTCCCACGAAGCTCGACAAAAGAGCTGAAAGGATACCTATGGTACACAGCACATCTGTAATCTGCTTGATAGAGGCCCTCGAGTAGTAACGGACCGGATTACCACGCTAAGCACTTAGCGTGGTAATCCGGTCCGTTACTACTCGAGGGCCGAGTATAGATTTTACTTGGTTGGTTTTACCCATGCCCTTACCACCCATTAACAACAGGGAGGGACGAAGGAGAAAAAGGGCTCCCATGCCAGGCAAGAACGGAGTTGAAAACCTCTCAGCATCATCAAACGCGAGACAGAGCCACTTGGGAGGATATTGACCAATTATACATTCATTTTTGAGAATGAGCACACATATGTATTAGAGTAAGTGCATTGCATTCTCACTTTGCACTTTTCCCAAGAAGAGTTGCAAGCTGACAAGTGGGTCCGCAGATGATGTAACGAGATGATTGGAGGCCCTTGAACATTCAGGAGCCTCCAACCTGTGACTTTTTAGGAAGGTAAGCTCGCAATGACTTCGACTTCGAGCAAGAACTCTTCTTGGAATAAGCTTCGCACCTCGACGAGGGTGCTTGTGGGAGGAGCCTGCGTATTCACATAGGAGTCACGTACCTCTCGGAGATGATCTAACTGTGATCGATCAACTACATAGAAATTCAACTTCACCACGTGGCTGAAATCAGCTCCGACAGTTGCGAGTGTGGTCTTGATATTTTCAAAGATCTGCTGTGCCTGCGCACGAAAATCGCCTCTCCCGACGAGGTTTCCCGAGGCATCCCAGGATACCTGACCTGCGAGATAGATCGTCTGTCCTCCAGTAACCTTGACGATGTGTGAGTATCCATAGGTAGAAGGCAGGGTCTCAGTTGTAAGAAATTGAATATGATCAGGGTGTGTCATCGTTAGGCTTCTCTCTTTCTTTGCCTCTTTTTCAAGGCGTATGTAATGCACAATGAATACATCCCTCATTGTAAAGAACCAGAGCACAAACTGGTCATCAAGTAATGAAGAGATGCCTCCAGAGGAGGACAAAAACGAGTATACAGTTAGCGGTATTGAAAATAATGATTATTTGGAGCCATTTTTCTTGGGAGACGCTCATGATTTCGCGACCATCTCTGCTTACGAGGGTTACTGGAACACTTCTCTGAGGAAAATAGAGCGTAGCGGCCGGGATTGATATGAGTTGCTACCGTATAGCAGTAAGCTCTTCTCGTTTCGCCTGACTCTCCTGTGCGTGTTTGGGATTCTTTTCGGTGGCCCATTGCCTCGTGCGGGAGAGAGCGGGGTCGCTCTTGACTCCAGGTTGACCTGCATTCGATGAACGGCGAGATGGCGGGAGAGAAACCCTTCAAGAGACTTACTCAGATTAGCTCTCAAAAAGAACTTTAGCAGACATCAGATTCGAAGGATAAAATGAAAGGAGGTATGATAAACGCTGCGTTCTCAGTGGAAATGCGGAGAAGCACCCTTCATGAAGCATCCACGCTCGTTCAACTGGCCTCAGTTTGAGGCTGATGTTCTTTTCCTCTGCGTTGGCTGGTCCATGCGATCGTCGCTCAGCTCTCCAGACTTGCAAGAGATCATGCTGGAGCGTGCTCTGGAGAGTGACCAGACCACGATCTATCGCGGGGCGCAGCGGGATGCCCCAGACCTCGAAAAACGCTCTCGACCCCCCCTCAAAGCCACCACTGCTTCCTGGAAAGTGGATGAGACGCACAGCACCATCAAAAAAGTCTGGTTCTCTCTCTCCCGGGCCGTCGACGCTGAAGGAAACACCCGTGCGTTTCTTTTGAGCCCACGGCGCGATGCTGAAGCAGCCAGGCGTTTCTTCTCTTCTTGAAAGCGCTGCGTTGTCCCAGCGATGCCGCTCCTCAAGCTCATCGGATCGAGGAACAGGGGTCGGAGCCCACGGCTGTGATTGACCCCCCACCCCTCAGGTCAGCGCCTGGTGTGATCAACGTGGATACAAAGGCGGCGTATCCCAAAGCGAGTGCTGAGCTGAAAGCGACGGGAGTGCTGCTTCAGTAGGGAGAATGGCGGCAAGTGAACTCCCTCAACCATCTCATCGAGCTGTAAGAATCGCCATACATTGGCGACGAGGAACAGTATAGCGTCGAGTCCATCAAAAGTCTTGCTCCTTTGGAGTCATTGCTCCTTCCTCACAAAGATGCTTCTAAAGGAGTAAGACTCATGGCGTACCCAACGCTATACTGTTCCTCGTTGCCAACGTATGACGATGTTTCCTTTCGCTAAGGAAACACTGAGATACAGTGCGTAGAAACAAGGAAAAGAAACAACAAATGTCACAACACACTCAAGATACTACTCAGTATAACCAAGATGTACAACTCTCCACTAAAACACCTTTTCCTCAAGAAAAGCAACATGCCAACGGACAAGGAATGGAGATACTGGCCCGCAACGTGCGAGGGAAACTGATCCTTCCAGGAGACCCGACCTATGAAGACGCACGACGAGTCTGGAATGGGGC
>CAXTXB010000256.1:5169-8002 GCA_964247965.1 uncultured Dictyobacter sp.
CTATCCTGCTGCCATTGTACGCTGTCTGGATGCGGAAGATGTCAAGGCGACCGTCAATTTTGCACGGGAGCAGAAGATGGTGCTCTCGGTGCGTAGTGGGGGCCATAGTGGGCCTGGCGATGGAACGAACGACAATGGCTTGGTCATCGACCTCTCAAGTATGAAGGCCATCACGATTGATCCGGTCCGTCGCACAGCTCGCATCGAACCTGGCCTCACGTCAGGGGAGGTCGCTAACGCCCTTCAGCCCTATGGTTTGGCACTGACGACGGGGGACACTGCCACCGTCGGCATGGGCGGCTTGCTATTGAGCGGCGGTATCGGCTGGATGGTACGGGCATATGGCCTGACTCTTGACCATGTACAAGCGGTGGAACTGGTCACAGCTGATGGACAGTTGCTACAAGTCAGTGCCGAGGAACACCCTGACTTGTTCTGGGGACTGCGCGGTGGTGGGGGCAACTTCGGCGTTGCGACCGCTTTCGAGGTCAACCTGAACCCGGTCGGGACCATCCTGGGTGGTGCAGTCTTCTATGAGGCAACGGATGCCGAGCGCATTCTGCGGGACTATGCTCGTCTGGCAACGGAAGCTCCGGATGGACTCTCGACAGAGGCTCTACTCATGCTTGCCCCTCCTACCCCCTTCATTCCAGCCGAGAAACAAGGAACCCCGGTCGTTTCCATCCTGCTCTGTTACACCGGCGACCTGGGCGAGGGGGAGCGCGTGGTGGCTCCCCTGCGTCACCTTGCCACTCCTCTTGCCGATCTAGTTGCGCCCATGCCCTATCCAGCCATTTTCTCGTTCACAGAGATCGGGGAGATACGTGGCTTACAACAGCATTTCCGCTCGCTGTTTGTCGAGACGTTCTCTGAGCAGATGATACATGCGTTGGTGGAAGCCTACCAAACAATTGTCTCTCCTGAGGCTGTGATCCAACTTCGTGTGCTGGGTGGAGCCATGAGTCGGGTGGCAAGCGATGCAACAGCCTTTGCCCACCGCGACAAAGGGGGCATGGTGGCGGCCATCAATACTGGACAGTCATCCGCCGATCCTAGCGTTCTCGACGCCCGCTCACAGCACGTCTTTGAGGCACTCTCACCCTATGCTAGCGGCGTCTACGTGAACTTTCTGGGGAATGAAGGAGAGCAACGTATTCGTGAGGCGTACCCACCTGCCACATACGCGCGACTGGTCGCCCTCAAGAACCAGTATGATCCATCAAATCTGTTCCATATGAACCAGAATATCGAACCAACTTTGTAAGAGGGCTTCAAGGAGAGGTGGGTTATCATACAGCGCCTTGCAAGAGATACCCCCTCTCTCTAAAGCTTCTATAGAAAGCAAATTTTCTTAGAGAATGTAGCAAAAGAGAACAATAAGGAGAAAGATATTCATGACTACCGAGACTTCCAGTTTCCTCTCCAGAGCAAATGAAGGAGATTCCACCACCTATCTGGCGAGTGGCAGTTTTATGACGTGGAAAGCGACAGCGGAGACGACTGAAGGGAGATTTGATCAATTTGAGTCTGTAGACTTACCCCACTCAGGATCACCAGAGCATATCCACGCACAGCAAGATGAGCTTTACTACATTCTTGCGGGGACATACCGTATAAAGGTGGGCGATGCTGTGTTCATTGCTTCTCCTGGAGATTTCGTGCGTATTCCAGCCGGAACCACACATGCATGGCAATGTCTTGGGACAAATGCGGGCAAAATGCTGGTCACGTTTGTCCCAGGAGGAATGCGTGGATTTTTTGAAGAGGTACGTCCGCTCTTTCTCGCACCAAAAATGGATTATCCAGCTGCGATGGAGATAGGAGCGAAATATGGTCTAGTTATTACCGGCCCTCCGCTTGCAGAGGACGAGTGACAAGAGAATAGCTAAAATGCGGTTGAACCTCTTCGCGCTTACTACAAGTCACGTGCGAAGAGGTTCAACCGCATTGTTTAGGCGAAACAAACGCGTAAAAGATTTTCAAGACTGGGAAGTTGTTGATGGTAAAACCAATCGCCTACCATTTTTTCTGAGAGCCCAACGAGGCGTGCGAAGGTCATTTTTCTTCCCTGGCTGATCTGGTCAAGTATGGTAGTAAGGCCCTCATGAATGCGTGTTCGAGGTGTATTGGTCAGCGTCGGTGCAAGAGCGAGCAGCATTCCTACCTGTTCAGTACACCAGCGGAGCCAGATCGTCTCGTGCTCATTTTCTTCTTGCCTCTTCAGAGCTCTGCCAAACCACTGGTGACAATGAGCACAGTATCCTGGGAGACTGCGCCAGGAGAGCCAGTGTGAAGTCCTTGTACACTTTGGGCAAAGTGCCTCTAACCGGCAACCATGCTCGGCACAGATTTTTACGGCTTGCACCGCCCACAAGAGCGGTTCGTAGACAGTACGACCTGAAGTTCGCCATTCTTCCAGACAGCATGGGCACCACGCTCGGTCTGTACGAATCAAGCCGAAAAGAGGAAAGACTTCTGTCCACGACAACATCGTCAATGCAGGCAATCCTTGTTGCCGAGTCAAGCTTTCTAGTGCGTTGACTGCGTTCCGGGCTCTGTGATGAGCCGCATTGAGAGCACCAGTTGTCTTTCCATCTCGGAGATGCAGCGTCGTCGCACGACCTCCTCCTGTAGAATGCTGTTTAGCAAAAGGAACGATGAGTAATCGCCGGGTGAAAGCGTCCATGAGAAAAGTCGCCCAAGGACGACCAAGGGTCCTTCCTGTACGGGCACTGACCAGCTCAATGTCGAGTTGTGTATGGTCAATATGTGCCACACCTCAAGGTCGTGTGCCATGCGGAGGGGTTGTTGGCTCAATTTCCCAATACCATTC
>CAXTXB010000257.1:0-7993 GCA_964247965.1 uncultured Dictyobacter sp.
GAAACAGTGTGTGTTTCTCATTTCTCAAACATTTGGCATGACCAATTAGTATATAAAACAGCGAGGAGTATCGAACTGATACCCTCTGGATCTCAGCTCAGTTACACGCCAGGAATCATCTTGTCTTCATGGACAGAGACGGACTCAATCTCTTCATCTTCAAACCATACAGGTTCTTTGATGAGAGCTCCTTCTAGATCGATGAGATAGAAGCAATAAGCTTCTATGCTAGAATGCTGGCTACTGGGAATGACATCAACGGTGCGTACTGTTCCAGCGAGACCGCGAAAAGGACAATAACTGGCCACACGTATGCGACTCCCTACCTCGAATAATGCGGACTTCATTGTGCGCACAAGCTCCCTTCTTGCAAATAATTCGACTGGCATACTCACTACTTTGTATGCCCTTTACAGGGGAATAGCTTACAACAAAAATATGAGAAATACAACAAACAGACGACACTAGAAGTACTGGCTAAAAGGACTACTAATGGATCATGCCGAACTATTGAGAAATGATCCATTTATTGGTTCCAGCATTCTCATAAGCACCATTGAATTGGCACATATGCATATATTCTCTTTACATAATTGTTGTATGTCTATAAAATAGTTTACTGTAGACAACTGAGCATGATGTGCATGGAGTCATGGACATGGTGAAACACATGGCGATATCGCCAATTCAGGGTATGGTGGCCCCAGGCTTTGGGGCGGTGCGGGACGAGTTTGAGCGCAATTTTACGGAGCGTGGCGAGTCAGGTGGAGCCTGCGCTATCTACTATAAAGGACAGAAGGTGGTGGATCTGTGGGGTGGCTATCGGGATGGGCGGACGCAGGCTCTCTGGGCAGAGGATACGTTGGTGATAGTGTTCTCCTCGACGAAGGGAATTGCGGGTATGACGATGGCGGTCGCGCAGGGGCGGGGTCTGTTCGCTTATGATGCTCCCGTTGCACAGTACTGGCCGGAGTTCGCCCAGGCTGGCAAAAAAGATATCACGGTTCGGCAGTTGCTGGATCACGAGGCGGGCCTATGCGTTCTCGATGAGCCGCTGAATAGCGCGATCCTGGCCGATCCTGATGTGCTGGCCGAGATTCTGGCGAAGCAGAAGCCGGTGTGGGAGCCAGGTTCGCGTCACGGCTATCATGCATTCACGCTTGGCTGGTATGAAAGTGAGCTCATCCGTAGAACTGATCCGCAGCGGCGTACGCTGGGAGAGTTTTTTCAAGATGAACTTGCCTGGCCATTAGGCCTGGAGTTCTATATCGGCCTGCCTGCAGGTGTCCACGAAGAACGTATTGCGACGGTGACGGAGCCGGGGATAGTACAGAAATTATTGGGGATGCCGCATGGGATGATGCTCGATGTTCTGCGGCCCCGATCGCTTACCATCCGGACCGCCAATCCACGTGTGCGCTCAAACCTTGTCTTCAATCAGCCACCCTACCGCAACGTCGAGATGCCCTCGGTCAACGGCATCGGGCTGGCGCGCAGCATAGCACAGCTCTATAGCGTTTTCGCCACCGGAGGCCATGAGCTCGATATACCAGAAGAAACGCTTACGGCTCTCAAAGCCCCGGGTGTTCCTTCTAGCGTCGGGGGCTGGCGCGATCAAATTCTGCATACCGATATAGCCTACTCGCTCGGCTTTCTCAAACCCTGGCCTGGCTATCACTTTGGCAGTAGTAATGCGGCCTTTGGTGCTCCCGGCTCGGGCGGCTCGTTCGGCTTCGCAGATCCCGACGCCCAGGTTGGCTATTCCTATGTTACGAACAAGCAGGGGGTGGCGATATTCGACGATCCACGCGAGAAGGCGGTGCGCGATGCTTTTTATGGTTGTCTGTAGGTAACAGTAGGCAAGCAATCATTGTCGCTGCGATAATGCGAGACGAACGCCGAGCCCAACGAAGACCCCTCCCGTGAGCCAGCGGATAATCTTTGCCGCCCCTTTATGGCTCGTGAGCCATATGCCAAGCAGGCTAGCGAGCAATGCAATGCTCGCGTCTATCGCCAGGCCTGTAATATTGAATACCAGACCAAGGATGAAGAGTTGGAAAGGGATATGTGCCTGCGCTTTATCGACAAATTGAGGAAGGAACGCAAGGTAGAAAAAAGCGACCTTGGGGTTGAGCAAGGTTGTAAAAGTTCCTTGCCAGAATGTTTTCATCAAACTTGTTTTCTCACCTGAGGCGTCAGCAATTAGCTCTTCTCGGTTGAGGACCGTACAAATGCCGAGATAAATCAAATAAGTAGCGCCTGCGTATTTGATGATTTCATACGCGATCGGTACAGCGAGGAAGAGGCCAGAGAGTCCCAGTGCAATCGCCGAAGTCTGTAGTAATCCACCCGTCGCTATGCCGACGCAGGAAAGCACACCGGCGGAGCGCCCTTGTGAGGTACTGCGCGCAATAATGTAGAGCATGTCGGGTCCAGGAATAATACAGAGCAGCACAGTAGCAGTAAAAAGCAGAAATATGCTGGTAAGAGTCGGCATAATGAAATACTCCTTTATGTCTATGTCTGTGTGGTAACGCCCAATTAAGCATTATACCATTACAGGAGATAGCATGTAAAGCAATGAGGTATACTCAGGCTGGGGAGCTTACTGTTCGACTACGACGATAACCGCGAGAGATGGTCGCTATGTGGACCCTGGAAGCGGGGGAAGGACGATAACTGCCGGGATAGTTGCTTATGCGGTACACGTCATCTGACCCGTCATTTCCGGCGCATAGTAGAATGGCGAGAGTGACTGCTGGAGCCCTATGCTTTTGTTGCAGAGCTTCCAGCAGGTTAAGCGAATGCCATTTGTGGGTGCTTTCTGGAGCGACATAAACTTTGGCAAGCGCTTTTACAAAGTAACTGTACAATCGTCTACAAGTACTTTAACAACAATAGAGGATGAAGAAGCTATTTAAGGGCACTTATTGGAGATGTAGTGTGCTAGTCAGAAATGTGCTTACCTGAGATGAGTAGAGTTGTGGATTTGTATTCCACGATTGGACATGGTCAGCACCATTCACAGAATGAAAGGTCACAATATCAGAATGCTCCATGGCAAACGTCTTACTAACGGAGATAGGCGTCGTCTCATCGGCCGTCCCGTGGAAGAGTAAGACAGGGACATGCCCTTGATCCTGATTGAGCTGATCGAGATCGTCGAAGTTTATGCCCGTCCGTAGCGTTGCAACAAATTCGATCAGGCTGGCAAAGGCATCTGGCAAATGACGCTTCTCGGCCTGAACATTGAGCGTTGAACGCCAATCAAGCACCGGAGCATCAAGCACAAGAGCCTGGACACTGTTCGCATGGTGAGAATGATGCATAAACTCTTCAGCAATAGCACCTCCCATGGACCAGCCGTAGATCACAAGGTGGTGGGCACCATGTTGCAGTGCATATTGCGCGGCAGCATCGACATCATGCCACTCACTCTCGCCTAGATGAAGCAGGCCATCCGGACTGGACGGAGCATTCAGATCATTGCGATACGAAGCCTCTAGAATTGGCATTCCTATCTTTGCTAATGGTTGGAAGAAACGCAGACCAGAATCAAGCTGGTCGTTGAGACCATGCACCAGAACAGCCCAGGTATCCAGTTTCCCTGGCACATAGAGTGCTGGCAGTTGTCCAAGTGGACCAGGGATCTGAATAGTGTTGATTTTCAAGCCCAGAGAATTCCGCAAAGCAGTATTCAGAAAGACCTCA
Organism: uncultured Dictyobacter sp.; assembly: GCA_964247965.1. Taxonomy (GTDB): domain Bacteria; phylum Chloroflexota; class Ktedonobacteria; order Ktedonobacterales; family Ktedonobacteraceae; genus Dictyobacter. Next base: position 3,712 of record CAXTXB010000257.1, read on the forward strand.
CGACGAAATTCAACTTTTGTACGGTTGGCCAGAGGAGCGGTTGTCTGCTGTAGTTGTCGAGTTACAGTGCTCTGTGTCTCAGAAGTAACATCTCCTATAATCGCCGCATCCCGCCCGCCGTTCCAGTCGATCCCAAAAGTGCCGCGTTGTTCGGTATCATGAGTACGAGGCAGGGTCAGCGAATATGTACTCACATTGGTAACCTCCAATGTGAAGTCTGGCTCATGGCTGGGAACTAAAAGTTGGTTGGAGAAAATGAAACCGACGGTTCCTAATGCTATCGCAAGCACAAGGACAATCAATATAATGTTGCGCATATAACTTTCTCACTTTGGTAAGGTCATCTTTGTAGAAATGATCTTAGTCTATTCTTCCTTGAGCTTTTGTCGCTCATTATTAGTTCTCTTGTCTCTGTTCTGCGAGAGCAATCGGTCTTGTTCGCTCTCAATGGTTTTAGTATAGATGGGATCGTAGCGTGTCGATAGGATCAAGCTCACGGATTGAGTATGAGGCTAATCACAGTTTGTAAATGGGATGGATTTTCAAATTGTATGAGGTTGCCTCCTCCTGTGGGTTTGCCGATCAAAGTCACTTGACCCGTCATTTCCGGCGCGCGGCCCTAATGTGATCTTACCGGGCAAAAGCCAGGAGGTTACTCTCAACCTGCCCTCAGGATAGTACGCCGTCGTCTGCTTTGTCCCAACAAAAGATCATATTCCACATTGCCGTCTGCTACTACACCGATCCGCATACGCACAAATCCCATGTGATGTTAGGAATGATTAGTGCGTTCTCTGTGCAGTAACTCGGCTGAAAGTAGTGGTAGTTTGAGTTAAACGTGGGGTCTGCCAGAGCCAAACGTGAACAGTTTTTGAGATACGATATAGGAAATCGGCTTCAATCTTAAGAATTGTGCAGCGATGACTCGGGCAGGCCGCTCCAGTCTACATATGTATCAGATACATATCGTTTACATATCGTTTACATATCGTTACAAAGAGAATTGCATGTGCCCAACAGGCGTATGAGCAAGCAATTTTTTGGCGTTGCCCCACAAGATTTTCTCACGCACCTCCGGCTTAAAGTAGTCCAGGGCATCGAAGTCCTTCATCCAGCGTTGCGGCGTGATGAAGGGATAGTCGGAGCCGAACAGAAAGCGGTCCTGCAGGCGGGTCGCAGCCTCACGCAGCAACGACTCAGGTGTGTACTTCGGTGACCATCCGGAGAGATCATTGAACACATTAGTCTTGTGCTGCACGATAGCGATCATCTCTTCGTGCCAGGGCCAGGAAGGGTGTGCACCAATAATCGTCAGACCAGGAAAATCGGCCGCCAGAGAATCGAGGTAAATGGGACGGGTATAATCGAGTTTGATCCCCATCCCGCCCGGAGTGCCTGCACCCAGACCATTTGTGCCAGTATGGAAGAGCGCAGGGACGCCCAGTTCCTGAATCTTCTCCATCAAGGGATAGAAGGCGCGATCGTTGGGGTAAAACGCCTGCACCCCTGGGTGAAACTTCGCGCCGGCCAGCCCTAGTTCCTTAATAGCTCGCTCGAATTCTTTTACTGCCGCCTCCCCTTTATGTGGGTCAACACTGGCAAAACCGACGAATTGCTGAGGATAACGCCGCACGATAGCCGCAACATAATCGTTTCCCAGAGGTGGCAGTCCAGTGGCAGTTTCCGCATCCCAGGCCAGAAGGACGCCAATCATATCGAGTTCCGCGTAATCGGCGGCTATCTGCTCGATATCCTTCAGTTTAACTTCAGTACGGAAGAAGCGCTCGGCCGCCTTCGCATAAGGACCAAGCGTGACCTGCATAAACTCGGTGGTCGGCAGATGAACATGAAAATCGATGGCTCGTGGCATACTTTCTTCCTCCACCAGGACTATTGTGGTTTTATACAGTATATCATGTGCCATTTTGTAAGTGCTATAACGATCGTTATCACCATCCAAGCTCAAAAACCTTACTGCACATTTTCGCTAAGATCTTAGCCCTCCCTCTTGACAAATTATCCGATAGGTGATATTATTCCGATAGATGATAAACAAAAATTCAACGAAAGGATATGGATGTGGGCACGAAACAGCGGCGAGAACGGGAACGGCAGGAACTTCGTCAGGCCATTTTGTCGGCGGCTCGGCAGATTGCCATTGAAGAAGGATGGCAAGCTGTCACGACGCGCAAAGTTGCTGATCGCATTGAATACAGTCAACCGACCATTTACGAATACTTCGAGAACAAGGAGGCGATCTTACTTGCTCTGCTCTCTCAAGGCTTTGAGCAGGTCCTGACCGAGCTGCGTCAAGCTCGTACCCAACATGAACAACCAGACGCACAACTGCTTGCACTGACACAGACGTATTGGAACTTTGCCTTTGGATGCCCAGAACTGTATCAGGCGATGTTTGGATTTGGTGGAGTCAGCTTTACGCATGCCCAAACTCCTCCTGATGCACGCGCTATCTTTGCGCTCTTTCGTGACACGCTTCACTCTTGGATGGAACAGCGTGAGATCGAGAGCGTTGATCTGGACGGAAAAATTGATGCGCTGTGGGCAAGTATGCATGGACTTATTACGCTGACGATGATACAACGCATTGCTGGCGGTGAGCCGCGAGCACAACGCGTGAGGGAGCAAACCGTCAAAGACCTCTTGCGCGCGTGGCAAGCTCCATCCTAAAGCTCTTTTCTTTTTTGCCTATCTTAGATAGATTTTTGTTCTCTGAAAGAAAATATGTAAAGAAGCTGAAAGGAGTTTCTTATGAGTTTTACTGCTTCCCTTCTCTTTTTTATTGGTGCTGCTTTGATGTTGCTTGACGCAGTGTTGTACTCCATCGGAGCTATTGGCCCTATTCGTGCGGGAGTGAAGGCTCCAAACGACTACTGGAATCGACGCTTACTACTGAACTTACTCCTAGCGAACATGGGTCTCTACTTCACGGCCCTCTTTACCGGAATTGGTGCATTTCTGGCCTCCTCAACGCCACAGGCAGCACAACTCGTTCTGCTGCTCAGCACCGTCATTTGCCTCTATAGCGGTGGTAGTGTGAGTCTGCTCACTCCAAAAGACTGGCCTCATACGCTGCCGCGTGTCGTGGCGGCGGTCTTCATCATTATTGGCTTATTCATTCATTAGTCCTCCAGAGGAGAAGGAATACGAAGGTTCTCGTGTTTCTCCCCTCCTACTCAAGGAGTCAAAGAAATGAACACCTTTTCACCGTTTTCGTCGCGAACCGTTGCTATTGCTGGTGCAAATGGGATGGTAGGGCAACATCTTGTGGAAGCTTTACTCGCTCGTGGTGAACACGTCATTGCTCTCGTACGTTCTCCCGAAGCCCAGCAGTTTCCGTCCTCGGTTGACGTTCGTCGCTGGCAAGCGAGCGATCCGCATGCTCCTCTAGAAGGAGCGGATGCGGTGGTCAATCTGGTTGGTCAGCCGATCTTTGCACAACGCTGGACGCAGGCGCGTAAAGGAGAACTGATCAAGACGCGTGTGCAAGCGACACGCTCTCTCGTGGAAGGATTGTGCTTGATAGGAGGTGAGGGACGCACCTTCATTTCTTCAACGGCGATTGAATATGCTGGGAATACAGCTGATCAAGAGGTTGATGAAACGGCAAGCCCTGGTGCAGGATTTCTTGCCGGACTCACCCAGCAGTGGGAGACAGAAGCCAGCCGCACCAGTGAAACAGGAGCACGCCTTGTGCTTTTGCGCCAGAGCCTTGTCCTGGGCCGAGAAGGAGGTGTGGTGGCAGGATTCCTTCCCGCCTTTCGCCGTGGCTTTGGCGGCACTCTTGGTTCCGGGAATCAATGGTTCTCCTGGATTCATGTTGATGATGCAGTTCGTTTGATCATCCATGCACTCGATACCGAGACCATTACGGGTCCGCTCATCTGCGCAAGTCCTTCCCCGGTCACCAGTCGAGCATTCGCACGCACTTTCGCTAAAATCGTTCATCGTCCACGGCTCTTTCCTATGCCTCCACTGGTGATGTCGCTCATGTGGGGAGAGCGTGCGGCCCTCTTGCTCGATAGTCACCGCATGGTACCCAGCAAAGCCTTAGCCACCGGTTTCATCTACCGTTTTCCCACGCTTGAGGAGGCTCTTCAAGACCTTCTCTCCGCGCAACCAACACCGCTTGCTCATCTGTCTGAGAAGCAAGGCTAGAACTGCATTATTGATCAACGAAGCGTGATGCTGCAAATCGGAGCGGAGAAGTAAAACAGCGTGCCTGCATCAAGTACGAGGTTCTTGTCGGAACTTCGACAAGAAC
>CAXTXB010000258.1:0-7963 GCA_964247965.1 uncultured Dictyobacter sp.
TCAACAGCATTGTATAGTGTATGATAAGCCCATTCCTCATAGATTTATTGCTGACATACTCGCGGGTACCGGGAGTTACGTCTATACTCTATGAAGAATGAAGACCCTGCTCGGCAGTGTTCCTGCTGTCTCTCCGAAGCTTTACGCTAGAAAAAAGCAGCAGATAAACGTCCTTTTCAAAAGGAGTTTCATATGGCGAAACAAGCTCCTGTAAAGAAGACACAAGTACAGGCAGCATCAGCCTCTATCAAAGTTATCACGGTAAACCGTCAGGCGTACCACGATTACGAAGTCGAACGCACAATTGAAGCTGGTATCGCGCTGGTTGGCACCGAAATTAAGTCGATTCGCGATGGTCATGTTCAACTACGTGGATCATATGCAATCGCACGTAAGGGCGAAATCTGGTTGGAGAATGCGAATATCGCAACCTACGACCATGGGAATCGTTATAATCACGAGCCTACTCGCAATCGTAAATTGTTGCTTCATAAGAAGGAGATTGATCAGCTCCTCACCCGGGTGGCGACGAAGGGCCTGACGCTTATTCCGCTCAAGCTCTACCTAAAAAATGGCAAGGCAAAGGTAGAAGTTGGCCTTTGTCGTGGTAGAAAGCTTTATGACAAACGAGAGGCGATCGCAAAACGTGATGTTCAGCGCGACATAGAGCGCATCGTACGTGGCCGCTAGGTTCTCTATCGCTCTTCGCTCGTTACATCCTTGATCATAGGCTTACAAAGAGGTGGATCTCTTCACAAGTCCCGGTTTCAAACCTGTCTTTTTGTAAAATACGGGTAAAAGACAGGTTTGAAAACCGGGCTCATAACTCTCTCGGCAGAGCATCAGGCGGTGCCTCTGCTTTGCTTGAGCGCGCCTTCCAATAAAAATACATGGTGATGACAGCGATAATTGCACCTACAAGAATAAGCAGAATCGCCAGGATCAATAACACGAACAGGATAGTACGCACTCCATTATTTGAGGCAAGAACGAGTAGAACAAGCATAAATTTCCCTCCTTTCGTTGAAGAGCCAATGCTGTTGTCACATCTGCATCCCGCTTGCATCACGCTTATAATAAGGCTATAATTACGACTATACAAGAGACAAAAATAGAATGTTAGAAGCGGATATAAGTTCTGATCATACACTTTTGCAGCGTGCAACCAGAACATTTTCTGCCTCGCATTTTCTTCCTGCTCGTAGAACTTTTGTGTATATCTCATATTGACGCGCAATATAGAGGGCAGGATTTTGTTGCCCTTGATTGCTATCTACGTCGGCATCCGCATCAAGAACCACATCAACCGTTAACTGACCATTTCGCTTTGTATTCGACTGGGCAACGGCCTCTTCTACCCCTATTACAAGACGCCAGAAACGCCGTGTCAGCATGTAGCCTTCACGCGCATACACCTCACGTGCCCATTGATTCAAGCTACTTATGCTCGAACTCAGCACTACGTTCCTATCCATCGATGCGTTATACATGAGCTGCCGGGCTCGTTCTTCCACAAGCCAGATGAGCAAGGTTGCGAGCCCGCGATCTCGGTAACCGGGATGCACGCACAAGTTCAGAGTAAACTCGTTCCATATTCGTTCGCTCTTGCACTGCACATCGGCGTAGCCCACGATTCGTCCCTGATTTGTAACAATAACCCAGGCATCCGTCGTGAGCGCAAAACCCGGTGCCTGCCAACCCTGACGTAAAGTATCCTCAACAGCATCAGTGTCACCTGAGGCACCATCATCACATAGATGAAGTAATTCGGCAATAGCGCGTATATCCGTCATAACAGGTTCACGCGCGGACAGATTATGTAGGCGTACAATCATAATGCTCGCCCTCCAATACTATATCAAATCATCCTAAAGGTGCTATCTATCTATTCTTTTTGGCGTGTAAGAATCTGTAAACAGGCTGCAAATTCAGCATAGCTCCCAGCCATCATAGACGCGCTGTACCTTCGCACAGTAAGGACCTGTACTACTGAATAGTAAAAACAACCACCTTCCTACGAAGCAGTTACAATAACATCCTCTCCGTTCAACCGGAGAATAACCAATTCAAGAAGCAATAAAAAAACCGTGGGACTGGATTTTCTTTCTTCACCAGTGCCCACGGTTGAGGGATTTTATTTCGTCTACGCCCGAACAAGTAAACCAGGCGGTCTCCCTCTAGAGATGGGCACGCTGACCTCATTAGTCACGATAAAAAAGGGCAGCATGAAAGAAATGGCGCTGCAAGCTTCACGGCCCAGGCTAATGGGCATAGCATAACAATTGTGGCCAAAAGCATCATCAAAGCCATGCAGAGCAAAACATATACGACTGTTCGCCATGCTCGCCATCTCCTTTCAATGAATAAATGCAAAATAATTGTGTGTGTACCCAAATCTGGGCAATTTAAAGGGATTGCATGTGCAACCCCATGTTCACTTCCAGTATACGGAATGTGTTAGCTATTTGTCAAGCTAATACTTTACAATTTTTATAAATCGCAGATACATGATTTCATGATCCACATATGCTGCGTTTCATCGTCTCCTGTATCGTCCCATTAGCTTACTTCTGATTTTCCCGTAAATATTCTTTTAATTTCCCCTGCTGAATCTTCTGCACTACAGCTACATGACGTTGCAGGGCCTGTTCGGGTTCATCGGAGCTAAACTCACGCAGTGGGAGACGCACAAGTGTCAGATACCCATTTTGCTGAGGATATATAGCAGTTACAATACCTCGCTTCATATGCGAATCATTGAACGTCGCTACAACATACTGCCTTCCATTAGGTTCAGTGGCAATATGGCGGGCCAGATCTAAAGTATGCAGGCGTACGGGTGGCGCATCTGGAATGTCAACCAGCCGTGTCTGAGGGATCACGAGTGGTGTCAACATCTGCTCATTTGCTACCAATTCATTATTAGCCATCAAGTTCTCCTACCTTATAGCAAACATAGAGAGCGCAGCCTACAATTTCATTTAGCAGGCTGCACACTGTACAGTGTACGAGAGACTGTCAAGTTATTCAAGCGGTTGAGCTCTCAGACTAGACCTTCTCCCGGAAAAAACTCTGTGAATGTCGCTTCTTCCTCATGGCCATAAGCACTCCTCCTATCCATAGAGGAATTTTTTGTAAAAAGAAGGGGTGCCGCAGAACATAGAAGAAGAGGCGCGGCTGCAGGCGTTGCCACAGCGTTGCTAATTCAGCAAACTCTCCACTTCGCCTTGGATGCTCACTACTTTCTGGGTCTGCCCAGCGCTCACGTACGTAAATGTCACCTAACCGCTCAAGCGCTACGGCATCATCAGAAGCTGGCAGCGCGGTAACAGAGACCTCTTGAAAGTACTCATACGGCGTCTGCGATGAACGCCTCTTTACTCCAGCCCACTCAGCTAGCATACACACACGACCATAGAGCTGAGTTGCCGGACTATAATTCTGGAAGAGCCGCCGCCACCATATCCCAAAGAGAACAGCGCCAAACGCCGCCAGTAGAAGGATACCTCCCAGAGTTAGCTCAACACGCTGCACTAATTGTGCCTGCACCTCATCGGCTGGCAGGCTAACATTTCCACTATCCGTACTTCCGTCAAATTTTTGCCGATTCTTCACATTGGCACTTGGAAGAGGGAGCGCCCCCAAAGCATTATTCGCACTTGATCCACTCGAAGCGTCCTCACTTGGACGCGGGCGCTGAAATGGTGCGAAGCTGGCAGAAGGCTCAAAATTGATCCAGCCGTAGCCCGCAAAGTAAACCTGTGTCCAGCTATGTGCATCCACGCCACGAATAACATATTGACCATTCTCAAGGCTCCCATGCGTGTAGCCAGCGACAACACGAGCAGGTATACCTAGCGAGCGTGCCATAAGTGTCATGGCAGACGAGTAGTAATTACAAAACCCGTCCTTCGCACTATTGTCAAACAGGAACCACATCACGGGGTCTTCACCCGACCTGGGATGGATGTTTGTGTTGTACTTGTAGTTCGTTCGTAAGTAGGTCTCCAGGGCGACTGCCTTGTCGTACATGGTCGCCTTCGGATTCGGTACGATCTTCTTTAACAACGCTTGCAGACGCGGATCGTGACTAATGCTTGTAGGTACTTGCGTGAAATCTCTCACGGTCTGCGGATCAAAGGTTTCGACTGGCGCAGGCTCATCTGGATTGAGGTCAGGATTGTACATGGGTGCGTCAGCAGGCATTGGAATACTACGCAGCGTCTGCTCATCAGCAGAAGATACCGCAGAGTTTACCACATACTGTGTTCCCGCTGTTAAATTCCCCTTGTCACCTAACCAGGCTATGATACCCCCTGATCCTGGCACAACTGATGCCTTGAGAGACATCGAGGTTATCACCGAAGCACCTGCAATATAAGGATGCAGCTCCCCTGGCGGGGTAACCACCTCTATCGTTTGCTTCACATCCCGCGCCTTGACGACATTGACCGCCAGGGGAGTGTTCGCGCTGATATCGAGTGGCTGCTCATCGTTATGGGTTATAGACCAACCGCCATTATACGTGTCATAACTGAGCAACACTAGATACTGTGGCTGGCTATCATCGGTCTTTACTTTGTAGACAATGTCTTTAGTAAGATTAGGATCTCCGCCCAGCACAAGCGTATCGCGAAAGTTGCCATGATTGGCTGGATTCACGCCTCCATTGACGGCTATGGCGCGGTCCCAGACGTTTTCTAGTTGAACAAGAGGACTGCTCTTCGAGTCCCAAATCAGAGAGGCGGTAGGATTTTTATAGTCGCCAGGCAAAATCCAGGAGAAGACCAGAATACCGATGGAGATGAGCGCCCCCGTCTGCATGATGTCCCATCCTAGATCATCTGGATAGCGCAAGCCCGATCTATTCCAACGCTGCACCGATTCGAACAGGTTAAAGCGAAGCAGCAACAATAGAGAGGCTATAAGAAAAATTATCAGAAAGATGATATAGGCTGGGGGAACGTTTTCCAGGTTTATCAGGAGCACGATGGCATTGGCAACTACCAGTAACCAGGGGTTACGTGTGCGATACAGCAACCAGGCACTGACATAAGCAAGGAGAAATCCTAGTGCAAGGATGAGCAGCAGAAAGATTGAATCGTCGTTACTTGCCCCTCCTCCCGCCAGTAACGCGGACCAGCGGCCTATGCCTTGTATAAAGCTACTAATACTGCCATTGTAGAACGCACCTGCCGTCTGCCAGAAAGCAAGCAACAGGCCTGTCATGACTACCGCACTATGCACCAGTAAGCGCGAAAAACGACGCTGCTTCGCCGCTAATACACCTAGTAGCAAACCAATGGCGGTAACAAATGTAAGCGTGTTTAAATGATCAACCCAGTCGGCTGCCTGAATCGACCAGATGGTGCTGTAGACAACGGTGGCAAGCAAGAAGAGAGAGAACCACCCCTCTGCTATATGTATGTGTATTTCAGAGAGTGATTTCCTGAATGGTGCTTTCTCGCTGTCCTTAGAATCTCGTGGAGCATCGGAGATAATCTTAGACAATTGTTCAGCCGCCGCATTGCGCATTGCTATTACCTCCGTTTGATAAAACGCGCATCGGAACCGCTTTCCAGAATTTGAGCTATTGGCTCTCCACACTTGATACGCATTACGGGGATTCCAGAACCCTCTAATAAGGCGAGGGTGTCTTCATCAGGAGGTTGATTTTCAAAAGAGGCTGCGTCGAGTCCGACGACAGCAACTTGCACGCCACGTCGTTGTAGGTGCCGTAGACTTTCATGCCAATCGCGTGAAGCGGATGGCGTAATTACAATTGCAACTGTATTTCGTCCCAGGTGAATTGCGTCCAACGCCAGTGCTTCTCTCAGTTCAGGCCCGGGTCCAGCAGTGACTACGGCCAAAAGCTCAAGCATACGTTCCATCTGGCGCTCACCGCGATCTACAGAGAGCAGTTCGCGTCTTCCGCCGTTGACGATCATGCCTAGAGAAAGGTCTTGTCGCAATAAATAGGTTGCTACCGTCGCTGCTACCGTGACTCCATATTCTTCTGTCGATTGTTCACCCTCGCCTGCCTGTACATTATCATGCAGGTCCAGGAAGATCCAGGCATCGACGGCTGGATCAAGATCAAACTCTTTTACCATCAGCTTATCATGATGCGCGCTAGCACGCCAATGAATACGACTGAGCGCATCGCCATTGGCATATTCGCGCACGGTGGTTGCGTTTGTAGTAGTTTGCAGCGCACGTCGCGAACTCCTGCCACGCCCGGGTAAGCCGCCCGAGAAGAGGGCGAAGTTGGTGAGCTGATAAACGCGCGGCAGCACCAGTATCTCTTGTGATGCTGTGAGTGGAATACGCTGGCGGAAAAGACCAAAGGGATCTCCACTGGTGGCCGTCACAGGACCGAGCTGAAAGCGTCCACGCTGGCGACATGTGCTACGTGCCCGCCACATCGCTCGCTTTCTTCCACCCAGGCTCGCAACATAGCCTGCACGATGTCCTGGTAAGTTTGAGCCATCCGCAACCTGGACCCAGAGCTTTGGCATGCCACTCAGATTATCCAGCATCAGACGCTCATCAAATACCTCTCCTACCTGCACGCGCCCACTCGTAGATGCCCGTCGAAAGACAAGGCCGCGCAAACTATAACGCGTCCATAGCCACGAGAGGATAAAGAGAGCAAGCAGGACATACGTGAGCACATAGAGCACTTTCCACGCGCTACTTAACGCAAAGAAGCCAAGAACAATGATGATAACAATAACCTGCCAGGGACGCATAAGCTAACGGCCCTTTCCACCACCGACCCAGGCATTGGGCACTGGTATCGTCTGTAAGATTTCATCCAATATGGTTGATGATGTGATCGAACGAACGCGTGCCGCTGGAGTGACGATGATTCGGTGCGCAAGCGTTGGCTTGACGAGCAGCTTGACATCATCTGGAATGACATATCCACGTCCACGCATGGATGCCAGTGCCTGCGCAGCACGATAGAGAGAGAGTGAGCCACGCGGGCTTATACCTAGATAAATATTTGGATGGTTCCTTGTAGCATTAGCGATTGTTACAATATATTCGCGAATAGATGGATCAACGTGGGTGGTACGTACTTGCTGCTGGATGATCACTAACTCTTCAGCCGTCATGATCTGTGCCAGGTCTTCCAGTGGATGATGATGTTGATGACTGTCGAGGATGTTGATCTCATCGGCTGGCTTTGGATAACCCAGCTTGATGCTCATCATAAAACGGTCTAGCTGCGCTTCCGGTAATGGAAATGTTCCTTCGTACTCAATAGGATTTTGCGTGGCCATTACCATAAATGGCTCTGGCAAGCGATAGGTTGTGCCGTCAACGGTCACCTGGCCCTCTTCCATCGCCTCTAACAACGCTGACTGCGTCTTTGGAGTCGCACGGTTGACCTCGTCGGCCAGGACGATCTGCGCCATGATTGGTCCAGGTCGATACTCAAAGTTCGCCGTCTTCTGATTATATATTGAAACGCCAGTTACGTCGCTTGGCAAAAGATCGGGAGTAAATTGAATTCGTTTAAAAGTACAGCCAATTGAACGAGCAATTGCTTTAGTGAGCACCGTTTTGCCTACTCCAGGCACATCTTCAATCAGGATGTGACCATGGCAAATAACGGCTATCAGGCTGAATGCGACCGGTTCCGCTTTCCCTACTATGACACGTTCAACGTTACCGACAACACGTTGTACAGCGGTAGCTAAGTCTTGTACTGACTGCATTACACCTCTCCCCACGAAGATTGGTTGAAGCTCAACACATCAATGTCTGTCCAGTGCCGGCATACACACAGGTACATGATGATGTATCTTATAGTATCACCTGCGTACAAGAGGCACAAGCTCTCCATGCAGATTTGTTCCTACTCACTCCTACGGCGTTCGCTCGTTTCTTATATTTTTATAATGAGTCATCTTGGAAACAATAAAAAAAAAAAAAAAAATATTTTTTGGGAGGT
>CAXTXB010000259.1:0-7912 GCA_964247965.1 uncultured Dictyobacter sp.
GAAAAAAGTTTCCTAACGGTATCAAATTTTTGAGATGAGTCATTCGTCGTTAGACTTCGGTAGACGTTGAAGAGAGGCGCTTTCCCATAAAGATTGCTACCTCGTGCGCATATTCGCCGGGCGGATAGAAGCTGCGGTTGATGCTCCATATCTCCAGCCCGTTGCGCAAATAGAACTGGATGGCGGGATAATTTGTGTTTTGCGTCTCCAGAACAATTGCCCAGCATTCGTGATTGCGCGCCCAGTCTGAGGCACAGCTGATCAGGAGTGAACCAACACCGTAACGTCGATATTGTCGACCAACAATCATATCCTGGATATTCACTACAAAGCGGGTCTCATCAACATTGAGGAAAATGACACCCGCAATCTTTCCATCTGCGAGAGCGACAAAACCACCTTGAGCATTGCATATTCGTGCGTCTAGATCTGCCTGTTCCCGCTCACGATAATTTTTATAGAAAGGAGGATCGACCTGAGTCTCAACCAGTTCAAACATGAAGACTGACTGACTGTCCTTACTTCCGTTGTGCTTGTTCTGCACGAGCCCGTTATGAACGTGAAGGGCATAGATGCGGTCCGTCTCAAAGTCATAATCCAGTTCATGCAAAGTAGGAGTATCGTTGACATCTACAGCACGCACTTCTATGTGTGGCACATAATTTTCCTTTCGACGCTTCAACCAGGCCTTCGGGAGCCATGCATATTTCCGTACATTCGTACGCCGTATCCCTCTCAGGGTAGACGCACTTCTGTATCTTCAGCATACATAGATGGGAACGCTTTTGTTCCCACATTAAAGGCCCATCCTTTTTTATCCTGAGTCATTGCATAGAAAATTTATTTCCCCGCAGGGAATGTGTGACCAGCGACCATGGCACCTAAACAAGCAGCCCCCACCACGCCAGAAAAATCGCCCAGCTTCGTGCGAAGGATCGGCGTCTTTTTGCCCGGTACTGAGAGGGCAGTTGTACGGGCACGATGAACGGCAGTCTCATAGAGCAGGTCAACAGATTCAATCACTCCACCACCTAGAATAATGCAGTCAGGATTGTAGAAGTTCAGTACAGAGGCCAGCCCGTAACCCAGGTAGCGCCCTGCATCCGACACCACCTCGATAACCAGCCCATCCTTCTGCTCAATTGCATTAGCAATGATACCAGAGCGAATAATGGTATCTCCCTCTTTCAGCAGACCTAGAGAATCATCAGACAGTATTGAGGAGCGCCCATGATGAATCTCTGCCAGAATGGCCCTGGTGATGGCCGTGCGCGATGCGTACGCTTCCAGGCAACCACGATTGCCGCAGCCGCAGATGCGTCCTTCTGCATGGACAACCATATGTCCAACTTCACCCGCTGTCCCACTCAGGCCGGTATACACGCTTCCATTTTGGACGATACCAGAACCAATGCCAGTGCCTACAAAGACGCAGACAAAATTTTTGTAGCCTCGTCCAGAGCCGTAGAGATATTCGCCCATCGCGGCCACTTCGACATCATTGCCCACAAACACCGGCTTGCCGAAACTCTTGCTGAGGATACTACCCAGGGGCATATCGTGCACACCCAGGTTCGGCGCATCCAGCACCACCCCTGCTTTGCGATCAACCTGCCCGGCAGCACCAACACCAACCGCGATCAGATCAGTCTCAGCAGACACATTCGCAGCGCTGAGAGCCGCCGTTGCCAGCTCAATGGTGCGCTGGCTCACGAAGTCCTGGCCACGCTCTGCGTGCGTTCGCTTACGCGCGGATGCAATAACTTGGCCTGAGGTAATGTCGATTACTGCGGCGAGAAGTTTAGTTCCTCCCATGTCGATACCCAGAGCGTATTGTTGCTTTGGCATGCTTGTCTCCTTTTCTGTGTCTTACTTCTGGTGTCTTACTTTCTAAAAGGTAGGGCTAATCCGGGTTGCACATCCAGGTCAAAGTTGTGTCTTTCACCTAAACAGAGATGAAAAAATGCCGCACTTGCTATCATGGCTGCATTGTCGGTACAATACTCGACCGGCGGGTAGCTCACACGAATATCGAGAGGCTCTAACTCCTCTCGCATTCGCGTACGCAGACTCGCGTTCGCCGCCACGCCTCCAGCCAGAATAACCTGCTTCACATTATATTCCTGCGTTGCCAGGCGTGTCTTGACGGCAAGAACATCGACAATTGCCTCTTGAAAGCTGGAGGCGAGGAGAGCGACATCCGGCGTGCCTCCCTTAGAGGCTTGCTCACCCATGCGCGTATAGCGCGAATGCTGCTGGTTTGTCTCCTCTTCCTGCCCTATGAGCCCTGAATCCGATGCTCCAGATGCCCCTTCAGCTAAGTGTAGCATAGCGGTCTTTAAGCCGCTGAAGCTGAAATCATACGTTCCACGCAGCCACGCTCGCGGGAGACGATAGGCATTACGAGCTAACTTCAATGGCTTCTGCTGCTGAAAAAGTTCACTCTCTACCTGTTGCGATACTCTTTGAACGGCAGGGCCTCCAGGGTAGCCAAGACCCAGGACACGCGCAACCTTGTCAAAAGCCTCGCCTGCCGCGTCGTCGCGCGTCCGTCCCAATAATTCATAATCGCCGTGGTCGCGTACCAGGACTAGCTCACTATGCGCTCCGGAGATCACCAGGCAGATCAAAGGAAATAGAGGGTCTCCCTCCTGATATTTCCAATCAACGGTATTCGGGGTTGCATCACTCTGACTGTGCAGCCAGTTTGCATAGATATGCGCCTCAAGGTGATTTACTCCTAGAAAAGGAAGATTGCGCGCAAACGCTAGAGTCTTTCCGACGGTTAAACCAACCAGGAGCGAGCCTGCCAGACCAGGACCATAAGTAGCACCAATGGCATCAACATCATCCCATGAACAAGAGGCCTGCTCCAAAGCTGTCTCAATGACAGGGATAATCGCTGCCATCTGCTGCCGTGAGGCGACCTCGGGCACAACTCCACCATAGCGATTGTGGATCTCAATCTGCGAAGCGACGACGTTTGAGAGCAGTTCGCGACCATCCCGCACAAGTGCCGCCCCCGTCTCATCACACGAACTTTCGATACCGAGTATAAGCATAAAGTGTATTCCTAATACAAAGTTGCTAGACCTTTTTGGTTTTCTTATATATACTAGCAACGGCTGGATGTAGCGGAGCAAAAAGGTTCTACGATCCGCTTTCAGGGTACTGCAAGCAATGTCATTACTGTGAAGCTTCGCAATCTTTTATTACTTTGCCTCCAACTTTTCTAACAACGTCGCTTTTAGTGCTAAAAATTTTTGTTTATAGTTATCAGAGTTGATCTCATCCGTCCACATTATTAGCGCGTCTTCCTGGTTGTCGCTGTAATACCGATGACGTACTCCCGCTTCACGGAAACCGTATTTGCGGTAGAGATTCTGCGCCGTGTAGTTTGAGACACGAACTTCAAGCGTGACCCATTTGGCTCCAATGCTGTAAGAAATATCAATCAGGCTGACCAGGAGAAACTCGCCCAGGCCGAGTCCACGATAGCCCGGATGTGTTGCGATCGTTGTGATGTGTGCCTCATCCACCATCAGCCACAGACCAGCAAAGCCAATAATCGACGCGAGATCCGGTGATGGGTTTATAGCTGCCGGACGGTTTGGTAACAGTGAGAGCGGGAACAGACGGTTCTTGCGCGGTTTCTCCAGTTCCTGTGGGATCGCCGTCTGCTCTTCTACAATATATTTGTCGCGTAGTACAATGTAGTGCGCCCAACGATTGTCTTGCAGTTCTTTACGATAGGCGCTCGGAGGCCACGTTGATGGATAGGCTAGACGCTCAATCTCAATAACGCGAGGCACGTCCGACATGGTCATTCTATCAATGACGTAACGCACCCTCTTCCCTTTCTGTCGTAGACTGACCAGCAGGTCGATGTAGTGTATCCCCTAGAAGCGGCCTCTTCCGGGTACTTGTTGTAATAGATGGTCGACGTAGATAGAGAGGCTCTAATACAAGAGGGTCGTCCTCTTCACCTTCGTGTAATCGTTGCAGAGCGAGTAGAGCTAATGTTGCCGCGTGTCGAGCAGACGACACGTTGTTAGCGAAGAGACTCTGACCCGACACAGAAAGAGCTTGCCGTGAGGCCTCACTTATCTCACCACAAAAGAGAAACGGTGGCAATTCAGCTTCCGATGAGCTATGAAACCAGATGGAAACCTGTTCTTGTAAATAAGCAGACAAGTGCTGTGGCGAAAATAAGAGATAGTCACCAAGCTGTCTTGGACGATACATTAGCTCTTCACTACTTGTATCGGGCTTATCAAACGTATAACAAGCGGCATAAAGCTCTGAACGTCCTGCCTCTAGAAGAGCGCAGATCAGGCCATGGTGATAGCGCTGCTGGCTTGCAATGATTTCTAATGTGCTAATACCAACAAGCGGCTTCTTTAGCGAAAATGAGAGTGCCTTTGCCGTAGCGAGCGCCACCCGTACGCCATTAAAAGAACCAGGCCCTGTGGCCACAGCGATCGCATCAATCTCTTGCAAGCTCATCTTCTGTTCGGCGATCATCCGCTGGATATGATCCAACAGATCAACGCTATGATTGCCGCCCGCGAACCATGTGTATTCACGTAATAGCGCCTCTTGTGAGCATAATGCAACGCTCGCATAACGCGTAGAAGTGTCAAGAGCTAGTAGTAGCATACATACTCTTCTGAAACTGTTGTAGCAGTTCACAATAGTGCGCCCCTGTCGCAGTAAACGTCAGATGGCGCTTCGTTTCATCAAGGGATTGTAAGCGAATGTACAGTCGTTCTGCAGGCCAGAGTATCTCAGCCTTATCAGCCCATTCGACGACACTTACCCCGGAGCCATAAAAGTAATCTTCAAAACCCAGGTCAAAAATTTCTTCGGGCTCGTCTAACCGATACAAGTCGAAATGGTAGAGGGCGAGACCCATTGGTTGATCATGCTGAGAGCCGCTAGATAACTCACTCCCCTTGCCTCGATACTCTTTGAGAAGGGTAAAGGTCGGACTATTGACTCCATCCACAACACCCATTCCTACTGCGAGACCCTGAGTGAAGGTCGTTTTACCCGTTCCAAGCTGCCCGTCTAATAAGAGCAGATCTCCTGCACTGACTAGCTTTCCCAGATGTCGCCCTACATCCTGCGTCCGTATAGCGCTCTCGCTGACTAGCTCCAGAGTACAGATTTCATCCTGGAAAGATTGTACGTTATCTCTACCTTCACCCACTATATGCTCTCCCAACAATTCTCTTTTTGGAGCAAAAGAAAAAATACATGCTTCCTTCGCTCTATACAAGGGATAGTGATACTTATTATAGCATAACTATTCCTTGTTTTTTAGCGCAGTTTAGCGCCACAACTTCGG
This sequence comes from uncultured Dictyobacter sp., assembly GCA_964247965.1. Classification (GTDB taxonomy): domain Bacteria; phylum Chloroflexota; class Ktedonobacteria; order Ktedonobacterales; family Ktedonobacteraceae; genus Dictyobacter. Next base: position 5,351 of record CAXTXB010000259.1, read on the forward strand.
CAGTAAAGTGCATTAGGACGTAAAGGACTGCCACACTGCGGACAACGGCTCTGCGAGGCTCCAGCTGAGGCACTATTTTGTGCGACCGGGTCCGGCGGTTGAGATGGCTGGGACGAAGGTGATGGTGGAGCATAGTTCATTGTGGGGCCGGGCGCGAATTGATCGACAGGGTAAGCCTCGTTCTTCACTTCCTGTAACTGCGTCTCGTGAGTCCGCAAGTCGTGATCCAGTTCGAAGATGCTAGCGCACAAGCGAGAAAGTTGGGAATCGGTTAATGTTCCTTGCTGATAGAGTGTCATGGCCACCTGACTTAATTCATCCACCAACTGACGACGCTGTTCTACTAGCTTATCAACCTCGGTTTGTTTACTTCGCACACGCAGCTGCTTTTGAGCCTCCCAACCCGTACGGCTCACGGCAGAATTGACTATGTTTTTGGCAGACTCTAGAAAATCGCTCATTAGCTCCCTCCCTCTATTCTTCGGGCTCTTGCACACCCGGAAGTTTCTATGTACTCTATTTCAGTTTATAATATTTCTGCACAAGCATGCTGATAGACACGAATCTCTTCTAGTTTGCCTGCCTCGCTCATCTGTACAGCCACGACATCGATACGCCATGAACGCTGCGCGCAGGCATGCAGATCAAGATAATAGCTTGCAACCTGCGCGATTTTACGCTGTTTATGTATAGTAACTGCCTCCTCGGGCAGCCCATATCCAGCACCACGTCTAGTCTTTACTTCTACAAAGACCAGGTCCGCATCATGCTCCGCCACCAGGTCAATCTCACCGTAGCAGCAGCGAAAATTGCGTTCTAGAATATGGTAACCATCCACAATCAGCCTTTCGGCCGCCAGCCGCTCACCCGTACGGCCCAGCCCCCGACGAGCCACTTGCTTCTTTGTATTCTTACGTGCTTGTTCATCCCCATCCATCAGGCATTCCTCCGCCTCAATTAATTACGCTCATTGTGCTATTGCGTTGTATTTGCCTTCTCATAAGAACGCGTCTCAACATATCAGTAGAGACAACACCTGAGATGCTTGTAATAATCTTATAACATTCCCAGTCAATATGTTTGATTCCCAGTCAGCCTGGGTATCACCCACTCGACGCTCCGCGCTTGTTCGTGTTAAAATGGGCCCAACAGCTATTCATAAAGCACAGCAGCAAATATATGTAGAAGAGCATACTCTCTACATATATTTGTCTCATTTAGACTAGGAGCAACGCTATGTCAGGTCATTCAAAGTGGGCACAGATTCGCAGGTCAAAAGGCGTCAATGATTCACGTCGTGGACAACTGTTCACCCGATTGGGACGCGAGCTCGTTGTGGCTGTACGTGAGGGTGGAAGTGGCGATCCCGATGCAAACTTCCGCCTGCGTGTGGCTGTACAACATGCACGCGATGCGAATATGCCGCTGGACAATATTGAGCGTTCAATTAAACGCGCGGTGAGCGGCAGTGAAGGAAGCAACCTGGAAGATATTACATACGAGGGGTATGGTCCAGGGGGTACTGCTATCCTGGTGCAAACATTAACCGAGAACCGGAACCGGACGGTGGCAGAGGTTCGTAATGCATTCAACCGCAACGCCGGGAATATGGGTGAAAATGGATGCGTTGATTGGTTATTTGAAAATAAGGGAGTGATTGAGGTCGAATTGGGCAGCCATGACCCCGATGAACTTTCTATTGAGGCTATCGATCTTGGAGCTGACGACGTTGAGCCTTATAACGAAGGTGACGAGGTCCTGATTGTATACACCGATCCTTCTGACACAGAAAAAGTTAGCCAGGCCTTACGGGATAAAAAGTATGTTGTACTCAAGTCTGAGACGACGATGGTCCCAAAGACGAAGGTGGAACTAACGGAAGAGAAGGTAGCTCACCAGGCTATCCGTCTGATTGAAAAGCTGGAAGACCTGGATGATGTGCAAAATGTGTATACAAATGCTGACTTTGCCGAAGACTTCGCGGCTTCTTATAATGCATAGGCAAACCCTATTGGAAAGGGGTGGAAATGGATGATGGGCTTATTCCCCCCTCACCTTCCAACGCACGCATAGCACTAGGTATTGACCCTGGAACCGCTATTGTGGGTTATGCTGTGGTTATGGCACGGGGAAGTGAGCTGAGCATGTTAGCATGCGACGTGATCACAACCCCGGCCAAAATGCCTCTGGCTCAACGTTTACAGCTTATCTATGAGGGCTTGAGCAAACTTATTGCAGCGTATAAACCAGACGAAGCGGCTATGGAAGAACTATTCTTTGCTAAAAATGCTCGCACAGCTATGACGGTGGGGCACGCACGTGGCGTGGCTATGCTTGCAATCGCCAACGGAGGTCTCTCCGTCGCAGAATATACTCCTAAGCAGGTTAAACAGGCCGTTACCGGATACGGGGGGGCTGATAAGAATCAGGTAGGAGAGATGGTACGCATTTTGCTAAAACTTTCGGCTGTTCCAAAACCTGATGACGCTGCCGACGCTGCTGCCGTTGCTATTTGTCATCTCAATACAGCTTCGTATGCACAAAATCTCTTGGGATACAGCC
>CAXTXB010000260.1:0-6963 GCA_964247965.1 uncultured Dictyobacter sp.
AAGCATTGCCAACCGTTCTTCTTTGTGAGAGCGTGTAGCCTTGAATGTCCTGCATCGATGCTTCAACGCGCGTCGCCATATTCTGGATCAAGACATTCTGCTGATGTTTGCTTTTTGCTTCGTCAATGAACCTTGTTGCATTGCGAAATTCACGCATTAACCCAACGCGGTCAGTCACATCGATCAATAAGGTTGCCATAATAACATCGCTAGAGAGTGAGGCGAGCCGGATCAACTGTACCCTGGAGTATTGGGCCATGTCTGAGTCCCTTCCGTAAATGAGTAATGTTCGATTCCCTCTGTTTCCGTCTCCAAAGAGGAGTTTACAATGATAGTATACACTATCGAAGCTCGTATTCCAAGCTATACTCTTCTAACCTTCTAACAAAAAGACGCTGAAAAACGACTTGACTCAGATCAAATGCTGAACTGACCCGTTTTTCGGCTCAGAATGAGATATTCCCTCTATACATATGTAGATTTGAGGGGCTCAATTATTTCTGTTACCAGTCGATGGCTAATTCCCGGAGGATACGGCGGACGAAGGTTCAGGATGAAATGGGTGGCTCCTACCTCAATAAAGCTTTGAACCGTGCTGCGTGTCTCGCTTAAGTTATCAGGGGTGACCGGGATTTGAATGGAGCGTGTGATCGTGGCTGGATCGCGTCCAATTGTGGTGCAGTGGCCGTCCAGTACCTCACTTTTATGTTTAAAGACTTCTGGAGGTCCACCCGCCATGTTCCAGATATCGGCGTAGCGGGCAACGATACGCAGTGTCAACTGTTCTCCCCCGCCGCCGATAATGAATGGCGGATAGGGCTTCTGGATTGGCTTGGGTTCGCAGTAGGCTTGCTTTAACTGGTAGTAGCGGCCCTCGAAATCGGGAACTGCCTCTGTCCACATGCGCTTGATCATCTCACAGGCTTCGCCAAGCCGGCGGATGCGCTCGCCTGTGGCGTACAATGGAATGCCATATGCGGTATGCTCCGGCTCATTCCAACCCGCGCCAATACCAAAGTCGAGCCGTCCTTGCGAAATAATGTCAACCGTCGCGCCCATGTTGGCGAGTACGGCGGGATGACGATATGTATTGCCTGTGACCATTATCCCTACTCGTAAGCGTTTGGTAAGCGCTGCAAAGGCCGAGAGCAACGTCCAACCCTCTAAACACGGTCCATTTGCATCGCCGCTAAGTGGGAAAAAGTGATCAAAAAGCCATGCGTGTTCTATGCTCGGTTCCGCCTCCGCCTCTTGCCAGACGCCGATCATGGCCTCATAAGTCGTATGTTGGGGCGATGTTTTGATGCCAAAGCTTAAATGCTTCTGTTGAGTCATAATTTCTCGCTCCTTAATGAGATAAAGAAGAACTCAAGGAATGCTGCATTTTGTGCAGTTCTTTTTAAGTTTATCTCACCATTATAAGACGTGCAAGTTCAGCATACTGGAAAGCAAGAAAGAACATTTGTAGCGAATTGTTCAAATGTTCTTTCTTCTAAATCTTTCTTACTGACGATTAGATACGCTCAAGGGGTTCGAAGCCTAGCACACGCAGGACATTGCTCATTGTCTGGGCTGTGGCCTGTACAAGTAGTGCGCGGAATGCTTTGATCTGCTCGTTTGTCTCTTTGACAATTGGAGGTGTATGTTCGTAGAAGTCGCTGAAGTGCGCGGCCAGGTCATAGGCATAGGCGGCAAGTGAGGACGGCGACAACTGCTCACTAAATTCAGCCATGCGACGTGGATAGGTGTCTATGTAGCGCAGCAGATCCCATTCGCTCTGCTCCAGTTGTTCGGGGGGCACTTCTAATTGTGCTGGAACTGCATAATTCGCGTCCTGTAGGCGGCGTAGGATGCTATTGGCGCGTGCATACGCATATTGCAGATAGACGCCTGTGTCCCCGTTTGGCCTTAAAACTTCGTCCATGTCTAATGCGATAATCTGTTGCAGGTTGAAGCGTATCATAAAGTAGCGAATGGCCGAGGCTGCGAGTAGTTCCGCCGTCTCATCTGGAAGGTCTGCTTTACTATCCTGCTGGCGTACCTCTTTCATGCGCTCTATAGCCGCGTTGATCAGGTCGTCGGCCTTGATCTCGACGCCTTTACGGCCCGACATTGCGTAATATTCGCGGCCATCAGATGTATCGATACCCAGGCGCGCAGCCGTTGCGGCAGACAGTGTGACGACTTCATAGGCCAGGTGCTTTGAATTGTTGGCTTGCTCGGCATAACCCAGCCGGCGTACGCTCTCATAGACGACCTGCTGCAGGTATGATTGGCGCGCATCGATGACGTTAATTACACGTTTGGCGTGGCCAAAGCGTGAGGCAGGGGCTTCTTGTGTGTTGTCCTGTAATAGTGGATCGCTGGGTGTGCGCATGGACCAGAGGTTGCGCCCATCATGTTGAGTACCCCAGAGTACGAAGTGGAACTGTACCCCCAGTTCATCGGCCAGGCCGAATTTCCATAGTTGATAGGCGATGTCCTTGGCCGTGTAGGTTGCTGTACCATCGCTGCGCACCAGAATCTTGTCACTTGTACGGTCTCCTTCGCTGGTCTGAGCTTCACCTTCACCAAAAGGAAGAATCCAACAGCCTGCAGCATTTCCGGTCTCAGGCTTTTCCAGTAGTCCACGCCCCTGGAGCATTTCAAACGTGCTCCTCCATAGCCCTGCCGCCAGGATAGCGGATTCCCAGGGCAAAAGATCATAGGAGATGTTGAGACGCGACATCGTCTTGAGATGGGCCTGAACAATCTGATGTGAGAGCTCAGCGGCCAACAATGGGTAATCTGGACCATTCTCAGGCTTATCACTGTTCTCGATGGCGTGCAGTACCTCTTTGCGCAGCTTCAGCGCAGTTTTTCCAAGCTCAGATTCTTTATCATCATAAATTTTACTGACATTCACATAGACGCGGGAGCAATAGTAGTCAAAGGACTCGCCGGGAAGTTGCTCGTTCCCATCAGGGAGACTCAGTAGCCCTTTTTGCAGCAGGGTAAAGCCCACGACCACGTCCGCGACCTGCACACCTGAATCATCAATGTAATTGTTTGCCTCGACCTGGTAGCCCTGTGAGCGCAGCATACGCACGACTGTATCGCCAATGCACGCATTGCGCAGGTGTCCGACGTGTGCGGCCTTATTACTATTAATATTTGTATGCTCGACAATGACTTTTGTGCCGATACCAAGTTTGCCCTGCCCAAAATCCGCGCCTGCTTCCAGCACGCGCCCGATGATCTCTTGGCCAAGAACTGAGCGGTTCAGGCGGAAGTTGATGTACCCCGGTTTGGTCGCTGTAATCTCCTCAATCTCGGGAGCATGTGTTGCTTCAAGTGTACTTTTCAGTGCCTCAGCAATTTTTAAGGGGGGAAGTTTGAGCTTACCGGCCCAGGACATTACAGGGACGGAGTAATCACCGAAGCTTGCCTGCGCTGAAAAACGGAGATCAATCGGCAACTGCGTTGGGTCGATTTGTGGATGTTCTTGCGTAAGATATGCTGTTACTGCCTCTTGCATAAGGTCAGTAAGATATGCATGAATATCTTGTGGCATCGGTTCAATCATCTGCTCTGCCTCACTGGATATTGTCATCATTTCCTCTCTTCAACCTGAATATTCCAATTCACTATAGCGTAGGTTGAGCACACGGTCAAGCATTTGGTCATATGTGTGTTCCAACCTGTTCCACCGAGCCCTTTATATAAAGAAAGAGGAGCCGTCACGTATGTCGGCCCCTCGTAGAATCTCTATCAGTTTATACTGCTTTTAACCATCGAGTGTACTGATATCGCCAACAGGCTCTCCTAGTTCTTTAGCACGAATGACGCGGCGCATGATCTTGCCTGAACGAGTCTTTGGCAGGCTTGGTGTAAACTCAAGCTCATCTGGGACCGCCAGGGCACCTACTGTTGCACGCACATGCCGTTTAAGCTCTTGCGACAGCTCTTCAGATGGTTCATGACCGTTTTTGAGGATGACAAAGACCTTAACGTGCTCGCCCTTCAGTTCATCCGGCTTGCCAATTGCAGCCACCTCTGCGACGGCTGGATGACTGACCAGGCTCGACTCGATCTCCATTGATCCAAGACGGTGGCCGCTGACCTTAATAACGTCGTCCACGCGTCCCTGCACGCGGATGTAGCCGTCAGTATCCATCGTCGCGGCGTCACCCGCAAAGTAGATATCGGGGATGGTTTCCCAGTAGGTCAGGTAGCGCGCCGGGTCGTTATAGATGGTGCGCATCTGGCTAGGCCAGGGATGACGAACGATCAGGAAACCGCCCTTGCCCAGTCCAACCGAATGTCCGTTTTTGTCTACAATGTCGGCCTCAATCGTTGGTAGTGGACGAGTCGCACTACCGGGTTTGAGTGGCTCGATAATAGTCGGGCTGATCAGGATAGAGCCCGTCTCGGTCTGCCACCATGTGTCCATGATTGGTAGCTGGTCGCGTCCAATATTGTGGCGATACCACATCCAGGCCTCTGGATTAATGGGTTCTCCTACAGAGCCAAGCAGGCGCAGGTTAGAGAGATCGTGCTTCGCGGGCCATTCTTCTCCGAAACGCATCAGGCCGCGAATGCCGGTTGGCGACGTATAGAGGATGCTAACCTTAAAGCGTTCAGCCACGCTCCACCAGCGATCTGGATTAGGATAAGCTGGAGTGCCCTCAAAGAGTACGCTGGTAACACCATTCATCAACGGACCATAGATGATATAGCTGTGTCCAGTCACCCAGCCGACATCGGCGGTACACCAGAAGATATCGGTATCCTTGATGTCAAACACAAATTTGGTTGTAGTGTAGACACCGACAGCGTATCCGCCTTGAACATGGACGACACCCTTTGGCTTGCCCGTGCTGCCACTGGTGTACAGGATGTAGAGCAGATCTTCGCTGTCCATAGGCTCACATGGCACCACAGTGCTCTCAGGAATATCAGCAATGAGATCGTGCCAGTAAACATCGCGCTCCGCCTGCATCGGCACTTCAAGCCCCTCGCGGTTATAGACAACAACCTTCTCTATCGTCGGTGTCTCAGCAACCGCCTCGTCTGCAATCTTTTTGAGCTGGATAAGCTTGCCGCCACGGTAGTTCCCGTCGGCCGTAATCACGATTTTTGCCTCTGCGTCGATAATGCGATCACGCAGTGCGCTGGCTGCGAAGCCACCAAACACGACCGTATGCACTGCCCCCAACCTGGCGACTGCGAGGACGGCCACGATCTGCTCAAGGATAGCAGGCATATAAATAGCCACGCGGTCGCCCTTCTTCAAGCCGAGATTCTGCAGTCCCTTCGCCATCTGGTTCGTCATCACATACAACTGCTCGTATGTGACAGTGCGCGTCTCGCCTTTGTCGCCCTCCCAGTGAAATGCTACTTTGCTGCGAACGGGCGTGTCCATATGGCGATCCAGGCAGTTATAAACGATATTGAGCTTGCCTCCAACATACCATTTGAAGAAAGGTTTATCGGTCCATTCAAATGTTTTTTGCCATGGCTCAAACCAGTGAAGCTCCTTCGCCATATCATCCCAGAACTCGAAGCGATTGGCCAACGACCACTTATAGAATGATTCGTAGTCACTAAAGCCTTTCGTCTTCATATAGGCAGTAATGTTAGCGTTTTCTACCATCTCTGTAGTAGGGGGGAAAATACGATTCTCTGATAAGATGCTGTCGGTGTCCTCAAATAGATTACTACTCATACAGAGCATCCTGCCTTTCTAAATGTCTTCAAACATCTTTGATTTCGGTGAAAACATCCGTACACCGCACGGGATCGCCCGTGTGTGGCCCCAGCTGGGCAATGTACCGCTTGAGGATGTTGACCGCGCTATTCTCATCGCGATCCATCACCAAGCGACATTCCTCATTGGGACAGCGATAGGTCCGTTTCCACAGCGGCATAGCTTGCTTCTTGCTACATCCGCTACAGGTTTTGGATGTATCGCGTTCATCTAAGATCACCAGTTCTTTCCCAGGGAGAACGCATTTGTACACCAACATCTGAACGAAGGCATAGAGTCCCCACTCGTTGTACACTGCCCGATTCAGATACTTGTTACGCTCCTTGTGCTCTTTCATGACCATCTGCCGTTGGGAAAGATCACCAATCACCACGGTTCTCTCAACCAGTGTGTGAGCAATGAGATGCGATACTTTATACAGACAGTCCTGTTGTTTGTTGCGCTTCTGCTGTGAGATGCGTTGGTAAACTTGGCTTAAGTAACGATATCTACGGGATCCCTTCTTACAACGATCCCGCTTCGATCGTATCTTATCTAGTTGCTTATTGTACCACATCCCACCTTTGAAACCTCCAATATGGTAGAAGCGCTCTTGCTCATTGACCCCGGTTGCCAGCGTTTTTATCCCCAGGTCGATAGCAAGCACTCCATCTTGTTCACGAGTTTCTTCTGTGACCTCGTGAACGAATGAGGCATAGTAGTGTCCTTGTGCATCTCTGGTATCGCAACTTCTTTGTAGCCAATCGGTGCCTCTTCGGTGAGCTCTGCTATAATATCAGGATAGCACTTCGGGCCATGCTTGCCTCCTCCAGTTGGGAGCGTAATATGCTTACCTCTTACATTAATATACATTGCTGGATAGCAGAGTGTAAAGAAACACCGACGTAGACGCACGCGTGGGAGGCCTGGTTTTTCTCCGTTTTCCATCCGGCGAAAGAAAGCTTTCATCGCTCCATCCAAGCGGAAATATACTTCCTGTAAGAGCTTGCCATAGACCCACTTCAGTTCAGGATCGTATTGCTTACTTTCCTGTAAGGTCTTTTTGGCTTTCCTCCATTTGAAACGTAGGAGCTAGATGTCTTGTGCTTGACTTTGTTTATTTTTTTGCGGTACTATAGCTCCGGCATCATTAGTCAGAGTTACTGGACCGACCCATCATGAGACGGGCTCAAAGCCGCGGACGCGGCAAACAACAGGGGTGTTGGGGGGGGGGG
>CAXTXB010000260.1:6973-7905 GCA_964247965.1 uncultured Dictyobacter sp.
ACTACGACGACAACCGCAAGGGATTGTCGCTACGCGCAGTGAGCCCGTCTCATGATGGGGTCAAAGCAGTACCGCTCTGGCACAGCTCTTTTAGCGAAGCTCATTATCTGTCGGTGGTCCAGTACCGTGACTTTTACTTTGAATGGGGAGCGAAATTTCATGCAAGAGCGCGCTACTATGCGTTGGCTACAGTTGACGTATAAAGTTCCAAGTGAACCTTCGCAAAAGCGCGTGTGGGTATGGCGTCGTTTGCAAAATCTAGGCGCTTTTGCACTACAAAATTCTGTCTATCTGCTTCCTCAATCGGATGAGGTTGAAAAGCTTTTTAGTCAGCTCGCGCATGAGATTCGTGAAATGGGTGGTGAGGCAAGCATCTTCTCTGTGATTGCGCTTGATGTCGCTGATGAGAAACGCATTCTGCAGGCGTTGCTCGATGTGCGCAATGCTGACTATAACAAGGTTATCAAGGTCTGTGCGCGCTTTCTCCTTAAGGCCCTGAATCTGGTCGAGAAACAAATCTGGAATGAACAAGTGCATGAGGAGTTTGCTGAGGTATTAGAGAAGGTTCACGTCTTATTTCGGACTGCTAAGCGTCATGATGTTCTTGGCGCGCTTACAGCGATTGCACGCGCTTCCGCCGCTGAGTCTATCACGGTCTGTGAGCAGGTCTTTCGTCTCTTGCTTGAAAAGGACTTCACCAAGGCCCGTCGCTTGCTAGAAATGAACTACGAGTGGATCTCGCCAGAAAGCCCCGAGATTTTTGAGCCGCGAAAGGATAATTCTCCGCATATTGCGTAAGGAGAAAAGAAGGTGTTCTGTATTCTTTTTCCTCTTTCCATTTTCTACTCTATAAATGGTCATAAACTACAACGAAACGCTGCCTTTGATCGTATAAGATATAGTTACAAAAAGTTATTAGAAGTAGGATAACC
>CAXTXB010000261.1:0-7887 GCA_964247965.1 uncultured Dictyobacter sp.
CAAAAAAGTTTCCCAACAGGATCAAACTTCGCGATGAGCCATTATAGTTATTTTTTATTTGGCAGGCAATACACTAAATCCGACAAGTTTCAGCTCGCCATCGATAGAACACATATATTCGTGCTTGATCTGATACGTGGCACCGGGCATAGGATAGAGTGTAAGGAAGGCAAGTGTGTTCTCAAACAAGATTTGCTTGTATACGTGTGCCTTCTATAACTTTGAGTGGTAGCATATGTATATGTAACCCGCTGTAAGCTATTTTCGTAATAAAGGCCTGGATTTTAACCTTACGTTCACTCGCTTCACCAAGCACGTTTTGAAGCGGAGTCGAAACAAATTGATAGAGATGAGCTTGATGTTCTCCCTTGCGTAATCTCCTATGATTTGCTGCCGAGGTCGCTACTAGTGAATAGGAAAAGTGCACATCGCCGCTTAGAATGATAATCTCTTGCTGTTTTTGTCGCAGCAGGTGAAGAAATTCATGCCAGGTAGTTATATAGAGCGGCCAGTGATCGAAGCCGGCTCTGGCGGCAACAGATCTTTGGAGGCGAGCTACCTGCCTCCCCAACTGGCGCAATGGATATCCAGCCCTGGCCCACAGCCGCTCTCCAGAAAGATACTGCAGCATTCCTATAAGTGGAGGGAGCAGGATAGGAACGGAAGAAACGAAAATAGAAGGGCTTTGCTTTTGTAGCTGGAGCCACTGCTCTATATCCTGCATCTGCTTCTGACTCATAATACGTAACGGTCCGTATATCTCATCAGATTTTTCATCAGCAATAGTAGTGCGTTCGGTCCGTGCATTGGCGACGAAAATAGATGGCTGTGTTTCAATGGTATAGTGCCAACGAATAGAAGTGTTATTATAGATATCAGCCTTAATACAGTCCCGCAACTTCTCTAGCGCATCTTCGCCACTTTGTGTAGCGTCGTGCATGATTGTAATCAGCGGATGATCCATGACTGCCTTCTGAATAAGGTTACCCCAGCCCTGGTAAACCCAGTAGGCCACCAGGCCATCTATAAGCAATTGTTCGTTGCCCTGACGTATAACTTTATAGAGCCAGGTAGGCTCAACATTCCAGTTGTTAGTAATTTCGTGATCGTCAAAAATCATAAAGCTAGGAATAGCGGCAAGCGCCTGTTGAACTGCAGGATCATCAGACCAGGCATGAGCATACAGGATACAAAAATCTTCGAATGCTCGGGCTCCCTCGCGAAGATGAGGATAGGATTGTATAACCTTTATTGGTGGCTGGTCTGCATAGATCTGGTCACCAATGCAGAGAAGCAGATGGGGCCAACACTCATCTCTGCGTGCGTAGTGTTGAAGTAACCAGACGCCTAAGGCACGAAGAGCATCTGATGGATCTTGTTCAGCTTTACGGCAAGAACCGTAGGCCAGGCGTAGGCTATGACGCTTATCATCCTGGCCCGAATCTGTTGCATCGAAAGTACGAAAGCACTGAATCAAAGGAGGACTACTTTTTGCCGTGATCTCTTTATCACCTGAAGGTGTGGAAAGGGAATAAGTGTACCAGGTAGAGGGTTGTAATTCCTGAACCTGGAGGGCGACGTAATAGTGCCCTCCCACCCGTACTGTCGTTGTAGATATGTTTATTCCCGCACTCGTTGATGGAGCATCAGGTACTATATGTACCTGGACATCGCATTGCGCTGAAAGCTCTGCCCATATGACCACTGCATTCGTACTCGTTGCTCGCACAAGTGGGCCAGTCTTTAAGTGTGGCATAAAATTCTCTTCTCTCTCTGTCCATAAAAAACAGAAACTTCATTTATTATGGCACATAGAGCGTTTGGAGGGTGGATAGTACTTATGGGGGAAAAGTAAAAAAAGAAAAGAGTGTGCAAAATAGGCTTGTATACACCTGTGCAGGCAAGGCCTCTATGCCTGTTCTATATATGGAGATATTGACCATAATGGACATGGATGTGGTATAGTTACTAAAAATATAGACAGGCAGAATAGCAAGCCACAGAGCGAAGAGCAAGGAATAACCACCTCATATTTTTACAAAAGGGTTACCAAGTAGTAGTGGAACATGTGCTGGTGAAAACTAACAAGGAAGACATGAGAGCGAGAACACAGACCTCGACCCTGGAAGAATCTGCAATAATCGAGCGTGTTGCTCGTATTGTTTTTAGTGTGCGTGGAGCGAAGCCTGACTACACACGCCTGGCCGCTGAACTGGAGCAAGCAGTTCCATTCGATATTTTCGGGGTTGTTTTATTACGGCATGATCGTCAGGCTGTAAGGGTTATTGTATGTAAAAAAGATACAGGGAACTGGGTTGCGGAACCTCACCAGCATCCACTCGCAGATTCCAGGCTAGAGCAAGTACTGCAAGTACCTTTACTAAGCGTACGAGACTACCCGGATGGTCTGGATGGTGCTCCGGCGATAAGCGGCGACGCATTAAGTGGCTATCATCAGCTGCGATCCACCCTGATTGCGCCCCTTATTGTCGAGGATCGCGTGTTGGGCACACTAGAGCTGGGCAGTACAGCGTTACATACTTATACAGATGTATCACTGCAGCGGCTTGTAGGCGCAGTGGTCCGAGTACTAGCTGCAGCAATAGAGAGCGTACAATTAGGTGGTAACGCAGCGATACAGGATCGCCAGCGCCAGGCCCTAAAAGCTGTTACCAATGCCTTAACATCGAAGGATCTCTCCACAATTCTGGACCAGATCGTAGTAGGTGTATCGAACGCTTTGAACGTATCTGCTTGTATCGTTCTACTTGATCAGCGCGAAGGTGTGCTAAAGCTGGAGGCACAGCATGGGTTGAATACAGGATCTCTGACGCACATATTTGATCACAAGTTATCTACAAGCGACAAATGTATTCTCTGTCATAGCGTGCTGCGTCAACAAGCATTGATATCACACGATATTGCCAACGACGAGCATTATTCAGAGAGCTTCGCATTTTTTACCGAACTCGGCCTGCGTTCAATCTTTTGCTATCCGTTGGCCACTGGAGCAGCGATCTACGGAGTACTGGTTGCTTGTTCGATAGAATCGGGAGGATTTACCCCCCTGAAGGCCGATATCCTCGCCCTATTTGCGAATCAGGCTACGGTTGCCATTCACAACGGCATCCTGCTTGAATCTGTGCATCAGCGCAGTCGTTTTCAGGAGATGGTTGAGCATCTGGAGCAGGCACATGCAAGACGAAATCGGGCAGATGCGCAGGAACATAGCGATGCACAAAGAGCCGAGTTTGAATTGTTAGAACATGTACGTGAAGAGACACAAAAAACGTTCGGAGTGAGCTTTGGTAGTCTTTTGCGTTTTTTAAATGACCACCTATTAACGCAAAATGAGCGAGATTTGCAGGCAGCCTTTTATGCTATTAACGCGGAACAAGCCTTCGAATCTGTAAACTTTTTAGGTGTACAGGGTATACAAGAGGGACAAGCGCAGCACGCAGGAGTGGATGAACAAAAACGTGATCGAAAAGATCCGTTTGCGAAAACGTTAGAATTATTAGAGCATACGGCAGAGTCTGCCTTGACACGTGCTGCTATGCTAGGTGAGTTAAGTCGGTTAATTGTACAGTTGAAGCATTCGACCAACTGGGTACGAGACGCCTGGTTTGTAATTGATCTCAACGGCTTCTACCTGTATATGAATCCGGCTGCCGAGCTATTATGCGATACACGTGTAGAATCAATCTCAGCAGTCTATAGCAATCAAATACTTGCCTTATCTAAACAAGGGCAGAATGAACCTTTAAAAATCGAAGATATATTCGCAAAGCTCTTTCCTCGCATGCGCAATGAGCTAGAGATCCGTGGGTACTTGCGAAACGTGAATCAAGCGAATACTTATCAGCCATCTATGCGCTGTATACTGGCAGCAGAAGATATAGTAGAGCAACATGCTGTAAATGAGATAGGAGAAGCGTATAGCGGACGGCTGGACACCGGCGATCGGCATTATCAGTTTACGCTCTATCCACTCTATATACAGCAAGGTGGACAACTGGAAGCACACGCGCTACAAGTACAAGATGTAACTGAGCAAGTGCGAGACGAAAAATACCGTTCCGCCCTATTATCATCGGTATCGCACGATCTACGTACACCGCTTACAACCATCAAAGCAGCAGTCACGGGACTACTGCAGACAGAGGTAGAGTGGGAAGAGCAAGATAGGCAAGAGATGCTCGAAGACATCGATAGCGAAGCTGATCACCTCACCGTACTAGTGAACGCTCTCGTTGAACTCTCGCGCATTGAAATGGGAGCGTTAACCCTTGAGAAAGAGTGGTGCGACACCGTAGAAGTTTTCTACGGTGCGCTAGCGAAGCTAAAGCGCGTGCTAGCCAATCGACCAGTGCGGACGCAGTTTCAAGCGCATCTTCCGCTTGTCTATGCCGACTATGCCCAACTAGAGCGTGTCTTCTATAACCTCATCGAGAATGCAGCGAGGCATAGTCCAGATAGTACAGAGATTACCATCAATCTAGATACGATAGGGGAAGAACCTATAACAGTGCGTGTACAGATCATTGACCAGGGAGTAGATATCCCCGAACGCGAACGTGAGCACATCTTTTCATCATTTTACAGCCAACGAACCTATGGAAATGGTTTAGGTCTGGCAATTTGTAAAGGGATCATAGATGCGCATCAGGGATCTATCTGGGTAGATGCTGCCGAAGGTGGAGGCTCCTGCTTTGTCTTTACGCTCCCTACTCATCCACGTCCAGTAGTTTTGTAAGGAGACAAACGTTGTATCAGAGAGGGAAAGATAGGACAAACAAGAGCAAAAGAGGCGGTAGTTTTTACGGATCTGCAAGGGGGAGACTGCCATGAAGGTAAAGGGCAAACGTATTTTGGTAGTTGATGATGAACCGCCGATTCAGCGAATTTTGCGAAGAAACTTGACGGTAGGTGGTTATGAAGTATTTATTGCTGAAAATGGTGAGCAGGCGATAGAAATGGTCTATCTGCATCAACCAGACCTTATCTTGCTCGATATCTGTCTACCAGGAAAGATAAATGGCGTTGAAGTGTGTGTACAGGTGCGCCAGTTCACACAGACACCGATCATTATGCTTTCCGCTGTAACTGAAGAGAAGCAGAAGGTAGAAGCGCTAGATCTAGGAGCCGACGATTATCTTACGAAGCCATTTAGCAACGATGAACTTCAGGCAAGGGTGCGCGTATGGTTAAGACGGACAAGTGGGCAAGAAGCAGCCAATGAGCAAGAGCCGGAGGTCTTGAGTAGCGAGGATGGTTATATCTCTATGGATAGTGTGCGCAGGCACGTACGTGCAGGAACGCAAGAAGTGCGTCTTACACCTACAGAATTCGAGCTTCTGCGCCAATTAATGCTTTCCGCTGGAAAAGTATTAACTCATCGTTCTTTACTACGAGCGGTCTGGGGACCGGAGTACGGAGAAGAAGCCGATTATTTGCGTGTCTATGTACGGCAACTGCGATTAAAGGTAGAGGAAGAGCCGTCGAGACCAAAATATATAATTACAGAACCAGGAATTGGCTACGTCTTTCGTACGCAAAGTGAGGTATAGAATTTTAATATGATCTTAATGCGAAGATAATGTTTTTCTGTAGCCACATAACATATTTCAGCGTACACTCTAAGTGTAGTGGGAGCTCTTGGGAGAACAAGGAACTCTAGCCAGTTTTAGGGAGAAAGTGGCAGGGATGAAGAACGGAACTGTGAAGAGGGTGTCATCTTGAATATATTGCTATAGACTATCAATAAATGAGTGAGTGCTAAAAGATGATGATGTGACCCTAAAGATGACTATTACAAGACCGCTTACAATGACCAGAAGAGGTCAGGAAGCCAGTCTAGTATTGGTATAGGGAGCTAGTTTGGTATAAGGAACTAGAATCATGGAGCAGCAAGACCGCATCATGGATGGAGACCTACAAACATTAGGCCTTCAATCCATTTTAAAAATGCTCGCCTTGAGTGGAAAAACTGGCAAGCTATTTGTTTCTTCGGGGTCGGAAACGCTTTCTATCAGCCTGAGGAAAGGACAGATAGTAGGCCTCCACGAGGAAGGAGCGCCGCAGCCAGATGTGTTGGGTATGCTCTGCTTACTCAACAAACTAGATCCTCCACGCGCACAACATATACGGGATCATGCGCGAGGCGATATGCAGATATCGCTAGCCATGCTGGTAGAGCGCGAATGGATGAGTGCTAGTGAAATGCAGCATCGTCTGGAATTTCTCGTCACACAAGCCATCAGCCATGCACTAAGATGGGTAAATGGACGTTTTGCCTTTCATCGGCAAGTAATTCCGATGGAAAGTAAAATGCAGCCTCTCGACGTAGACTCAGTCTTATTGGAAGCACTGCGCCAGGCCGATGAGTGGGAGGAGATAGCCAATGAAGGGCTGACAAGCTTCTCCCGTACAACAGTTGCTCGCTGGCAACCAGAAGTAAGCAAAGACGTACGTAGTCTTGGCCTGAGTCAGGAATACATCGAAGTCCTTTGTCTTTCAAACGGCGAGCTCACCCTGCAGGCTGTAGCCTTTGCCCTAATGGCTCCAGAGGCGAGAATTGCACGTATCATGGCCCGCCTCCTGGAGCTTAACCTCATAGAAGTAGTAGACACGGCCCTGGAGACAGAACTGCAGCAGGACCTTTCAAACATCATCATAAGATGTCAGCATACATTGGCCCAGCAGAGGCAATCAACTAATCCCGAGCAACTGCTCCTTGGTCTTATCACCACATTATCTGAGTGTATAAATCGTCTACTTGTACATCACGGAACCTATGCGCGTAATTTACGAGGGCGTGGTCATATTCCCTCAATGGAGATCGTACGCTATCTAGAGCGGCGTTTTGCTCCTCAACTCCGAGCGTTGGCCCAGCGGCAGTTTCCCATCTTAGAGACCACCTCATTTAGCTATGGTCAGCTAGACTGCAACGACATTCTCACCTTGAATAAAGTTGTCAAGGGAGAGCAGCTAGAAGAGTTTTACTGGGAGGCGGTACAGGGACTGGTAGCATTTCTCCGTATGGTTTTTACAGAGCTCCTGCGTGATGAAGTGGGCAACTCGCACACGGGGCGGCAGCTCAACGTAGCCTGGAAAATCTTCTTATCCGAGATCGACCATGAAGTACAACAGTACCAGGTATATCGAGCGCATAGAAATACCCAGCAGTCACGTGGACGAGAAAACATTCAACCCACATCACTAAATATCGTGCAAAATTGGCAGAACCCATCGGAACAGCATGGGGATATCTGGTCGCCTGAAACGCGAAGGAGGTCAATCTAAATGGCTGAACCGACAGTGCTGGTCGTAGACGATAGTCCCACAGTGCGAAAAATTGTCCAGATGACGCTGCAGAGAGAGCATATAAAAGTCATTACAGTAGGAGATGGCCTCAGCGCCCTCACGTCAGTAGCCGACGAAATGCCAGCGTTAATCTTGCTAGATATTCAACTTCCCAGGATGGATGGGTACCAAATTTGCCAGATAATACGCAAACACTTGCAGTTTCGGCAAATACCAATTATTATGCTCAGTGGGAAGGATGGCTTATTTGACAAGATGCGTGGTCGTCTAGCCGGTTCGACAGAATATCTAACCAAGCCCTTCGACTCAGTAGAGCTTGTACACACCGTCAAGAAACACCTTGCGAATTGGCAAGAACGTGTTCCAGCTCAACAGGAAAGCACGCGTCATCGCCTCCGCTATCGTGGATAGGTCGGAGTATTGAAAGTAGCAACAATCGAAATCTCAGGCAAGGTAGGAGTGGGAATAGCCATTGTTTCCCAATTTGCTGGAGTGGCTTGTTAGGAAAGGTTATAATTGGATGTCTGGGCAGAAAATACTGGTTGTGGATGATAGTTGGAC
>CAXTXB010000262.1:0-7878 GCA_964247965.1 uncultured Dictyobacter sp.
TCTGGATTTCTCTGTCTTTGAACAGCATTGACCAGCAGGGATTGTCGCTGCGCGGGTGAGTTACGCGGGCATGATAAGGTGAAAGACATTTGAGAGGAGCTCCATGACTGCATGATAGCTAATGACAAGTAGTGAGATACTGGCAACGGCTATATGAACCGTGCGCCAGCCGTTGATGATGAGGCGGGCACGGCGTTGGCGCTGCAGCGATCGAGTGAGGTCGGCGTGCCTTTTGAGGATTTGCTGTACGTCTTGCAGGTCGTTTTGTTCGGATGCAGCCAGTTGGGGGATCTGTCTGGCTGGACGAGGTGAGTGGTGCAGGGCCTGGCTGCAGTAGTTTTTGAAGAGATCGGATTTGCCAGCGCAGTAACGTTCGACGCTGTACTCCAGCTCTAGCAGACGTTCTTCTAGTGTGCGCGCTATGCCTACTCCATTTTTGCTGGCATCGTGCGCTATGGCCCGCGTCTGCCAGAGGTCCAGTAGGCGACCGCTCACGCCGCTTAAGACGAGGAGGATGAGTGCGTAGAGAGCGGGGGTGGCAAGGTATTCGCTGGTGACACAAGTGAGATTTGGACAATATTCGTGGGTGATGCGGGCATAGTTTTCGTGCATGAAGACGATGAGCACTGAGGCTATGCCAAACCAGGTGTGCATCCACAGCCAGTCTTGTACACGGCCGGGTAGACTGCGTATAAAGCGCCGCCGCAGTGAGTATATGGCTGTGCTCAATATGAGTATATATGCGATGATACCAAAGAGGCGCAGCGGGTCATTGATGGGTCCTGGATATTGTTGTGTCTTCAATGTGTAGAAGTACCAGGCGGTGATGCCGATATAAAGCAGGACACTGCCGATAAGCCAGTACCAGCGCGCCGCCGACGTAGGTGCTTTCCAGAGGCGGCGCAAGGTACGATGATTGTTATTCTGCTGGGCAGGTTTTGTTGTCAAAGCCATACTTTTTCCCCTAATTTCGAATGTGTCTAGCGCGCACGTTGCCGCAAAATTTCTTCGGTTGAGCCGAAGAAGGCGACGGGATTGATGCGAAATGCTGCACCCGTTGGACACGCCTGTACACAGGCCTGGTTAGAGTAGCCTGCACATAAATCACATTTGATGGCGATCTTCTTACGCATCTCTTCAACTGGGTCCAAGGGCTGATAGCTGTTCAATGGACCAGCTTCAAGAGAGCTGCTGGCCATGGGCAACATTTTTTTGCCGCTGCGCTCTTTGCCAGCTCCCTGTGTAAAAAAGCGGCTGAAGCGCTGCCAGCTTGGAACATCTTCTTCTTGCTCATCCAGGGTGACAATTGAGATGTTGTCGTAGGGGCAGCGCTCGGCGCAAATGCCGCAGCCGATGCAGCTTTCGGTGATATAGACCTCACCACCGGGTTTGCGCGCAATGCCGGCGCGGCTGCATAGCATGCAAACCGGGTCCTGGCATTGACGGCAGGCGGTGGTGATACTGATATTGCCCACAACCATGCCCTTGCGGTTCATGCGTGAATGACCGTGTCGCCGCTCGCAGGCCTCTTCACACTCGTTGCAATGGATACATTTGTCCAGGTCAATGACCAGCACTTCGGTCCCTTCGACGACGCCATCATCGACAAGTGCGTGCAATCCTGCTCGCGCTTCGGCATCCGAGAGCTCGTTGATGGTCGAGAGGTCGACGAGAACGCTTCCAATGGGCTCGAAGACTGCGCTATGTGCGGCTGCAGTGGCCTGGCGATAGAGCTGCAGGCGCTCCTGGAAGCGCTGCTTGACCTCTGGATAACGCATGAGGAGACTTTTGAGCATGTTGCGCGGCAGCTCGGCGACTGTTGCCCGTGTAATGGCGCTGACGGTGACGGCACGCCTATCGCCTAAGACGTCCAGGCCGCCGGCAAAGTAGTCTCCGCCCTGTCGGTAGGCGATGATGCGCTCGTCGGTCTTATCGCGTCCGGTGCCGGCTACGGTGCGCCGGGCGACCTTGACGAAACCATCGAGCAAGATGTGCAGCGCATCACGCGCCGGCTGGCCTGCCTTGTCTTCGCTGAAGAGCCGCTCGTCGCGGTCGTAGCGCTTAATAGTGGAATGCTCGGCGAGTTGGTGAATATCAGCGGATGAGACGCCCTGGAAGAGCGCCAGGCGCTGCAAAATGGCCTCGACCGAGCGAGCGACACTCAGCCGCTCGAAGAAGTTCTGCACGCTGGGTACTATTTCCATCAGACGCTGCATGACCTGCTCGGGAACTTCCAATACGATTGTAGGTCCCTGTGTGCGCGCTGTAATGGTCTCAGCCTGGCCGTTTACCATACCAGTCTCGCCTATATATTCACCTCGCTGTAAAATGGCTATGAGCATTTCGGACCCGTTCGCGTCCTGGGAAGAACATTCGATACGACCATCCAGGATAAAGTAGAGGGTACGGCTGTACTCTCCCTCGCGTATCAGGGCGTGATTGGGGGCGAGAACGAGCAATTTGGAGGTGGCGACAAAGTGGAGAAGGTAGTTATCCGGCACGAGTTGCTCGTCGCTAAACATCGGCTGCTCGCGCAGACGGCTCACTAACTGTGGCACGCTCCAACCAGCTGGTATATGGCTGAGCACACGCGTCATGTCAACCTTGCCGTCCCAGACTATCCCCAGGCGCTGCTTCAGCGAGAGCATCAGGAGATCGCGGTGATTGTCAACCGGGCAAACGGGGACACAAGACCCGCACATGACGCATTCGTCCGTGAAACGCTGTATCTGTGCAGAAATGTCGTTAGAAACAGTGGCTCGATTCAGGTCTGCGATCCTTACCTGCGCAGACAAAGGGACAGGGCAGGCCCGCATGCAGCGATCGCAGCCGATACACATATCGATTTCAAAACGTACTTCTTCCTCAGACAGGGATTGCACATCCATGCGATGCGTCATACCTTCCTGAAATGGTTGCACCTGTGTTTGCATACTACCTTTCCTGAATCATCTATCGTTTATCTACAAAGAAATTTTTATTACGCTGTGAAAAGCGGCGCGCTACAGCGTGCGCAGAAGCGTGCCGTAGGCATATTTGGTGTGCCGCAGCGACTGCAGGTTTTCATCTGCGCCGGCACTTTAGCCTGTTTGGTGGCCGCCTTATTTACAGGAGGAGTGGATCTTTTCTCCACATGGGCCACCGCTTCGACAGGAACGCGTGGTGCCTCTTTTTTCGACGACGGTTGCACAGGCTGTGTGGGAAGCGTTGCCAGCATGGTGGTCGGCTCGCGGCCGGCCTGCAGGTCTACAAAAAGGATCAGTGTATTTCCTAGCTTAATGCGGTCTCCATGTGAGAGGCGATATGGCTTGTCTATTTTGCTCTTATTAATGAAGACACCGTTACTGCTGTTATTATCGCGAATATACACTCCTCCGTTGGGAGCGGGAAAGACCTCAGCATGACGGCGCGAAACATCCATATCGTCTAATACTACGTCGTTTCCCTCCTCACGTCCCAACATCACGCGCTTGCCCGGTTGCAATAGAATAATGCGTGGCGAACCCTCTTTATTCGAGCCCGGCATCACCACCAGGCCCGGATTCTCTTTTAGCGCTCCAAATGCATCAACAGATATCGACTTCTCAGTGTCAGGTTCTGCTTTCATCGTTGAGAGCCGACCTGTCAGGTTGAGCGTCGTAGTCTCTTCTCGCGCCACAGGCACCAGCTCAGAAGTATTCTTGAGTGGCTTAAGAGGCTCAGCATGGGGCAGAGGAGCGGTGTTAATCTCAGCGTAACCGCGTGTGGCGACATCCAAGATGCGCAAAAGAAATTTGAATTTGACGATATTGCCGACGCGGATCATATCGTTCGGCTTGAGAGCATATGTCCTATTGGGCTCGATCCTGACGTCATTTAGAAAAGTCCCATTTAAACTGCCGAAGTCACGCAGTTCGTAGTGGTCCTGAACGTAGCGGATTTCGGCATGTTGACGCGAGATCGAGCCTTCATTGATCAGCAGGTCTACACCAGCCTGGCGGCCAATTGAAATGGGACTGCTTTTCTGCAGCGGCGTCTCGGCGATGCGCAGAGCCAATGTAGGGTCGGTTATGTGTACTAGTAGTGCTTCAGCGGCAGGAGACTGTGGTGTCTTTTGTGCATATTTATCGTATCTATCTTCCATGTTTGATGATCCATCGAGTATTTTATCGTCTTCAGCATTCCCTGCGTTCGTACGTTTTGCAATCGCGTTTCTAGCGGCCGTATCTCCAGCTTTCTTGACTCCCATACGCAAAGGGGGCACGCCTTGAGCGTCCAACCAGTTGCTCAACTTGAAATCGGTGTCGAACAGGTGCGGAGCAACGCTGGAAATATTGACACGATAATCGATTGCTCGCTTAAAGGCCAACGCCTGGCCGCGCTCTCCGAGCGAGAGCATCCCTACGGGTACTCCGTCTTGTAACAAGACTTTACGATAATAGCGTGGCCTGGGCTCGGCCACGATCTCCTGATAGCCCGGTTGATTCGTTATGCCGATCGAAGCAAAGTCCAGGCCGTACAGGAAAGTTGCGTTGTAAAAAGTGTCCGAGTTGAAGGGCTGCTCAGTATCTGCAGTCCCCAGCATGCTATAGGCGGCTGCGCGGGCTTGCTGAACGGCGGGATACCATTGTCCAAGGACACGTGGACGCCCGGAGCCGCGACTTTCAAGCACATCGCCGGCGGCATAGATATCGGACATACTTGTACGCATATTCTTATCAACCTGCACGCCGCGTCCACAAAAGATATTACTGGCACGGACAAAAGCTACATTTGGCTCAATCCCGATCGCTACCAGGACCAGTTCGCAGCGGATGCGCTTGTCCTGGCTCGTCACCACGCCTTTGACCTCACCACGCTCGCCAGTGATCTCTACGACCTCGGTCTCAAGCTGAACATCTATTCCGGCGCGCAGTTCTTGTTGCAGAACCAGGTCTGATGCTGTAGTATCGAGCACATCCGACCAGATTGTACGCCGTCGCAGGAGATGAGAGACCTCCAGGCCACGGGCGCGTAGCGACTCGGCAGTCTCCAGCGCGAGCGTCCCACTGCCAACTATAACAACGCGCCGCACACCTGATAGTCGGGCTAGAATGGCCTGATAGTCAGCTACTGTACGCAAAGTACTTACGCCCTGTAGTTCGCTGCCAGGACACTGAAGGCGGGCCGGGCTCGCTCCATTGGCTAGAAGCAGCTTTCCATAACTGATCTGTCTACCACTTTGCAGTTGCACAATGTGCTGCTGCCCCTGTATACCAACGACACACTCTGAAAGGAAAAAGATCTTTTGCTCCTGGTAGAGACGCACGGGTCGCGCCCACAACCTCTCCTCATCCACGCGCCCGGCCAGGTAATCTTTCAGTGCAGGACGATAGTAGACAGGCAGCGGATCGTCAGCGACTATGCCAATCGTCGCCTCTGGCGCTTCCGCCCGCAACGTCTCGGCCGCTGTGATTCCTGCAATGCCGTTGCCTATTATCAAGTATGAAATCTGTTCCGCCATAGTTACTGCTCGAAATGGTCTCTCATGTGAAGACCGCTCGTTCTGTTCTCCCTTTTACTTTAAAATGATCGTCCCATCTGGATTCACTTGAATGTTGATAGCCGCTAATGGAATTTGCGCTGGCCCACTTACAACTGCGGCTTTTTGCGCTGGATCAAAGGCCGCGTCATGACATGGACATTCTAAGAGCCGCGTCTGCGCATTATACACGACAGCACACCCCGCATGTGTACAGGTAGAGTCAAAGGCAACGAAGCGCTTGTCGGGCAGATGTACAAGAACTCCTGGCCGCTGCTGATTGGCAAGCGGGAATGTTATGGCGCTATTTACTGGCACAGCATCAACATGAGCCAGCGCCTTCCGCGTCAACGCTGCTACCTGCCTCACTTGCTGTGTCGATTGCGGCAAATTCTGCGCCACCGTGGCCTGTGATGCGTGGGGCACATAGGGCACAGTCGTTGCAGCAACTGTGGTCGATCGCCCTGGCAGAAAATGCATACCAGCAAAGATGCCGACAGCAGCAACTCCACTTCCCGCTCCAGCCAGCGCGAGGACACGCCGCCGCGATACTTTTGCCGGCCGTTGCGGGATAGAAAGACGTGATGATACGATCTCAGTCGGAGTCGGAACAGGCGCAACCTGCGCCTGCATTACCGCTTGATACGCCTGGGCTATCTCTCCCGGTCTGCGGTAGCGCTGGAACGGATCTTTAGCCAGAGCCTTCTTCAGTACGTCATTGAGTGCGCCCGGCACATCCTTACGCCATGTATAGAGCGGAGGCATCTGTACATAGAGATGCTGGCGCGCAACTTCATCACGCGTAGCTGCCTCAAATGGAGCGTGGCCTGTCAATAAACGATACAGCACAACTCCACACGCGTACACATCTGTGTATGTATCAATAGCCTGACCCAGCAACTGCTCGGGCGCGCTGGCCTCGCTGCTACCATCATAAGCCGGGCGGCGGCGCATGTTATCGGACTCGGTTCGAAGATCAATACGACTCAATTCAATTATACGCCGACATCCAAATTCGCTAATAAACAATCGTCCAACCGATTGTTGTGCGCCTGTATTCGATAGTATAGAGATGCACGCTGAAGAAAGATTACGATGCAGTACAGCATGCTGATGCGCATAGTCGAGCGCAGAAGTTATCTGCTGGAGATACTGACCGACTTTAGCAAGAGGCATGAGACCCTCTTCAAAAAGTGGACGTAACGCCATTTGTGGATAGACAAAATAGGGCGAGCCATGAAAATTCCCATAGTCCAGCAACGGCAGGATGTGCGGATGCTGCAGCACTGCAATAAGCCTGGCCTCCTGCTGAACATGTGCAAGAAACATCAGCCGTGCCGTCGCCGAAATATCGCTCCCAGCCGCCAAATTTTCGCTAAAGCGCATCAGATAACGCGTTCCAGCTCTATCATAGACCTGGAAAACCGACTCCTCCCCCCGCTCAACCAGACGCTCTACGCGATAATTCCCTATTATTGCTCCAATGAGACCGTTCAAAGCCAAACGATCAATCATATCAATATCCCCCAACAGGGTTATATATCCTGACACACTCTGTGACAATACTTACTCTTCATCTTACCAGACTATACGCAAAAGTGTTGAGATACGCTCAAAAGCATGACCCATTTCCTAGCGCCACCGCGAATTTGACGAAAATACACCAATCGATCTCCACCTTGCGTTCAATATTTTCACGGACATTTAACAGCGGCATTTTCAGCAGAAATACAAAAGTCCTCTTCGCTAGCCGGCATAACGTATCGTGGCGCATACTCATTGTAGGAGAAATAGACAGAAAAGATTTTATGCTATGGTCATACTGCAATTGACAGTAGAATATCTGTTCTTTATTATATATATGCGTACAATAATTTAATTTGGAGGAAGACTATGGGTGCAGATTTCGCGCATCTTCATGTACACACTGAGTACTCGTTATTGGATGGCTTTAGTCGTACGAAAAAGCTGGTGCAGCAGGCGAAGATGCTGGGAATGAATCACCTGGCAATTACCGATCACGGGGCGATGTATGGTGCCATTGAGTTTTACAAGGCGTGTAAAGCCGGGGGCATTAATCCTATCATCGGTATTGAGGCCTATCTGACTGAGAATATGCAGGACCATTCGAAGCGCTTTAGCGATGATTATCATCACCTGCTGTTGCTGGCGAAGAATAATACTGGCTACAACAATCTGATGAAGTTAACGACGATTGCGCACACGGAGGGCTGGCATCTGCGCCCCCGCGTGGATAAGAAGGTGTTGCAGAAGCATGCAGAAGGGCTGTTTGTGACTTCCTCCTGCCTCTCCGGCGAGATCCCAAAGATGCTGCTGGCCGATAAGCAAGAAGAGGCATATAAGACTGCGCGCTGGTA
>CAXTXB010000263.1:0-1047 GCA_964247965.1 uncultured Dictyobacter sp.
CCCATCAAATCTATTGCTGTGTAGTGTCTCAATGTCTTCCTAGTGACAGAACTGGTATTTTTGTTTCATGGAAAATTGTATGAGACCATTTGTATAAGTTGCAACGCGCGCCCAGGGTCGAAGAAACCACCACCTTATCATGAGGTAGAGAAAAAGAATGAGCAGAAGATGCCAACTGCTCCAATCGAGCGTTATCAATATAGGACACCAGAGCTTTTTGGAAGTTGCCAAAAAAGCATTTTTGATATGATCGGAGCAGATGTAACATTTGTAATAGAAGAGTGCCGCCGGCATGGTACTCTTCTATTCTATAGAATCTATTTCGTTAGATTGACCCTTACTGTACCGTAACAAGTTTGTCCAGGATGTTTTTGACAGCGCTGATCTCGTCCTCGTTGACAGTGTGACCCATATTGGGATATATCCTTGCATCCACCTCGCCGCCCAGATTTTGCAAGATCAGCGCAGACTCCTCGACGCGCTCTTTAGGGATGTGGAAGTCTCGGTCGCTGCAGCCCAGGAAGACTGGCGTGCCGGCCAGCGAGCCTTTATAATCGCGAGGCGTGCCTTCTGGTCCAATCAGCCCGCCGCTTAAACCAATAGCAGCTCCATATCTTCTCGCGTTACGTGCTACAGATTCGAGTGTCAGGCAAGCTCCCTGTGAGAAACCCAGCAGCACGGTGCGCTTGGCTGGAATGCCCGCAGCCTCGATTTGTATGAGCAGGGTGGTGATGACGGCCAGCGCCGACGAGAGCCCCGGCTCGTTGCTTGCAAGCGGAGCGAGGAAAGAGTTGGGATACCAGGTGTTGTTAGCTGCGGCCGGAGCTATATAGGCGAAGTCTGTCTGCCCGAACTCTTCGGCCAACGATAAAATGTCGTCCGCGCCTGCCCCGCGACCATGCAATAAGATCATAGCTGCCCGTGCCTCTGAAAGCACCTTGCCTGCTGTAAACACCGGGCGATTGCGATGTGGCCCCTCCACGGATAGTGTAAGTTGACTCATATGTTTTTTACTCTTCTTTTCTCAAATAATGACTCATCCCAAAT
>CAXTXB010000263.1:1057-3180 GCA_964247965.1 uncultured Dictyobacter sp.
GTATCAAATTTGGGATGAGTCATTACATGTACGTCAAAGGCGTGCAGAGAGAAGCCTTGCGCCATGTGCATTCAGGACTCCTCTCTTTTTAACGTAGTAGAATCAATAGGCGCTTACTTAGAAGGACGACCTTCCTCAAAGATGGAGATCCATTCTTCGAAGTTGTGCGCAATCTGATCGGAGGCCTGGTCTTCTGAGATTTTTTTGGCTTCGAAGTCAATCAGTGGATTCCAGAAGCTGGTGCGACCAACGGCAAAGCCTATGAAGCCAGGAACGCTCGCCGCCGTCTTCAGCCAGTCAGCGACGTGATCTCGCTCCGCGCCACGCCCTAACACAATAAGGCCAACATTGTCGCGCCCATCGCGGCGGGCAACCTCAACGATCTTTTGGCAGTCTTCACGTTGATCCAGTCCCTCGATCTTCCACACGTCCGGCTCTATACCGGCTTCCTGTAGATCATGAATCGCGCGTACCATGAGGGAAGGACGCAGGCGTAGATCATAGGCGTTTTTGTCATGATCAACCTTATCTAACTGGGCTGGTTCTGCCGGTACCAGGAGTTCGAACATGAACAGGCGACCCGACTTCTGCAAGTAGTCGGACAGGCGTTTGAGTCGTTCCGTCTGTGCCTTATTCATCGCTGCATCCCCCTCCGGATTGTAGCGTACCAGCACTTTTGAGAACGTTGGATTGACTTCCTCGATATGCTTGCCGAAGTCCTCTCCATAAGCAAAATCGAATTCATCCTGTCCGCTCTTCTCTACAGACGCAGCAGCTATATAGCCATTGCTCACCGCATCACGTAGAATGCCGACCCCGAACTGCTCGTCTACCAGAATGCCAACGGCCTCTTTGGGAATCTTCGTGAGAATAGCCTTTTTGAAACCGTCGTAAATTATGCTCTTACTGTGCGCAACAGCATCGGTCTGCTCCACATTCAACGGCTCTTTCCAGTTAAATAGACCAGAGATGTAGGATGATCGATGATCGAAGGGCAAGATATACAGTTGTTTGGTGTATCCTTTAACCATAGTGCGTGCTTCCTTTCAAAATTAATCAATCAAGGTTGAGAAATGTGTAGAAACTACTACCGTTTCTTGCCATCTGGCTTCATGTATCAGTGTAGCACCAAAACGGGTGTTGATGGGTGGCGCCCTATGCTTTATGTATGTACTATAGATTTGCGAATTCTATATGTTGTAATGTCGAATTTACGTGTATCCAATCTATTTTAAGGATAGCATAAAATACACCCAATTCTACTATGATAAATTAAGCGTCTGACGGTCCCGGCAACCACTCGGTCTGCTCGGCCCATTTACCCGCTTGCGAGAAGATCTGCCAGATAAAAGGTCTGATCGCCTCCGTGTAGTTGCGGCAGTTTTCTCTATGATAATAACGCTGGGCGTAATCAAGGCGTAGATCCGTATACTGAGAGGTAACACCTGGGTGAGCACGTAAGTAATCGCGGTAGAGCAGCGAGAACCGCTCATGGAAGCTTCCTTCTTGTCGTATATGGACATAGACCCATTGCTGCATACTCATTTCGCGCGCGTATTGTTTTGCCCTGTCTGGCTTATAACTTTGAAGAAGATAGCCAAGACGTTCGAGTGGAACGTGGTAAGCTTCAGCAGGCTCAAAGTTAGCCACCGAAATCTGTATATCAATAGCAGGCTTTGTCCCCAGTTGTGCAATTGATGTTGAGCCAATATGATCAATACGAAGCGCGGAACGCCCTAATGCCTTACGCAGCGGCTGCGCCAACTCTTGAAAGCGTTGGGACATCGCTGCATCATAAAGCACCATCCAGACCGAATTTTCTGCCTTTATTGACTGCGACATGGAAGAACTCCCTATAAAAATCACGTACAACCCAGACACGTAAACAACCCGACACACTTATGATTACGTTGACAATAGAGATACCGATTCTGGTAGAGGTACTACAGTCTCCATAATAAAGTATTTACTTAGAACAGGATAATGCGCAAGCAAATTAGCATTTATAGCTGCAACAGACATACCAGATTCCTGTGATATGAATAGTGTTACACGACCTGTTTTCCATTGCTTCTCGTTTCGCGCGGTTCATCAGGCAGGAAACTCGCTCCTGCCTGATGAAC
>CAXTXB010000263.1:3190-7876 GCA_964247965.1 uncultured Dictyobacter sp.
AACCCCGCGAAAGCACTAAAGGGCACCCCTTCTAGAAGCAAATGGATAATCTTTCTTCCTGAAGCACTAACCAATTACACCTAAAATCTTGATTTAATGGTTTTATCCATTGTGGATGATACAGAAATTCATCTACCGCAAAGAGTAGAGGCTACAAAACTAAGCGTAAGAGGTGAAAGGGGATATCGCTGTTGAGCGAAAATTGGGTTGGTGAACACCAATTTGTGGTGAAGGGTAGGGACGTGGTAGACTGAGCGTTGAATTGATTAAACATTGGCCACATACACCTTTTATGAACTGCTCACATAATGCGTGAACGATTAGGAAGCGACTTACTTGCGACGTAGAGACGCTTTTTGCTTTCTCTTGATTTTTTCTACTTGTGTGTCTGTAACCAATTTTCTTGTCTGTGATTTCAACAATACCATATTTCACGTGCTCTTTCAAGCTGTTATTTAACCTGTGTGAACCATTACTGGTGAGCTGTATAGTCAACTGCAGCATTTTTGCATCTTCTCTTCCTACTCTTAGTTGTTCTCGCTCCACATCACTGGCTCGTGTAGCGATAATCCCTTGCGATCAATGCTGTTCAAATCCAGAGAAATCCAGACATCCGCCTCTGCTTCGCAGAGACCAGGGCTACGACCAGGTTTCTTTTGACCTTCTTCTTATTTAGGCAGCATTGATCCCTTACGGTCGCGCCGCGATCAAGCGGATTGGAGTGGTAGGTAAGCGGGCATTGAGGCTGCAAAGGATTGTTGCTACGCGGGGGGCAATTGAGGTGAGTTAGAGCAACACTTAAGTGAAAGCAGTACTGACAAAAGCTTATTTCGCGTACAGGTCAACGTGGGTATTGATGAAGAGCGGTAAAATAGTTTGCAGAAATACTCCAGACAGGGTAAAATTGATAAACAATGAAAAGATGCATTTATATGCGAAGATATGTAAGGGGGCATAATTATGTCTGGTGAGCAGGTAGTGATCAATATGGTCGGTGAGAAGGTTGCGCTTGGTCCATTGCAGCGCGAGCTTGTTCCGCTTTACCATCGGTGGGACAACGACTTTGGCGTACTGCGCACTCTCTCGATTCCACGTCCCTCTTCGTTGGAGGAGGCTTATGCTACCTATGATGCACAGATAGCCTCTGAACGCGATCATGAATCGGCCTATTTCACTGTCTATGAACGAACAATGTTAGTTCCTATTGGTCTAAGTTACCTGTTCGATATTAACTACCGCGATCGTACGGCTGACTTTATAGTTCTGATCGGCGAGGACCGCTATCGTGGGCGCGGCTTTGGTACGGAGGCGACCAGTCTGACGCTGGATTACGCCTTTACGGCAGTTGGCGTGCACAATGTATTTCTCCAGGTATGGGAGTTTAATACTGCTGCGTTCAGGGCTTACGAAAAGGCGGGCTTTCGCGAATGTGGTCGCCGCCATCAGTCCAAATGGATGGGCGGACGGCTGTGGGATCGTATCTACATGGAATGCCTGGCCTCTGACTTTAAGAGTCCGCTGCTAGAACAAGTTCTCCTGGCCGATCTTCCTCGCTCTGCCACTATGCAAGAACATGAAGGGCAAGCCTCTCGTTCACTATAGGGCTCAGGATAGGGCTCAGGATGCCCCCGTCTTTCACAGACGGGGTCATTGACTATAAAATGTAACAGCTATATGTCTGGTGTAGTAAACTTGTTAATTGTCGGATACATTGGATCTAGTGTAAATCTAGTAAATGATGAGCTTATTTGGAAAGCTAGAAAATTTGGGCAAGATGGAAGAAGTTTTATGCCTGCTCTTCGTGCTAGAATGCTTATAGTTATCATGATTGGTAGCTGATCATGTGTGCCAAATGCCAGGTACAATAGTGAGAAGGAAACGAGGATACAATTATGGCGACGGAACAGGCTCTTTCACTCACCACTTTTTATTCTGGTTGGGGTGGCTTCCAACAAAATCTGGTTAAAGTTATCGCGCCGCTTACTACTGAACAACTTGCTTTACGCGCTGCCCCACATCACTGGTCGATAGGGATGGTTGTGCAACATATTGTGGCCAACCGCGTGTGGTGGTTCCAAACATGGATGAGAGAAGGGAGTCCTGAGCTTGCCTCTATCGCGAACTGGGAGCCCGCGAGCCAGGAGGGTCTGCCCCCGCATGATGCCACAGAGCTGGTTGCCGCCCTTGAGTCCACCTGGCAGATGATTGAGAACGCGCTTGCCCACTGGACTCCCGCCGACCTTGGGTATATTGTGCTCCAACCAGCATCTTTAAACGAGAGAGATCGAGAGATGTTTTCGGGCCTGACGCGGCAGTGGATTATCTGGCACACGCTCGAACATGAGATCCTCCACGGGGGTGAGCTCTCTCTGGCCCTCGGTATGTATAATTTGCGGGCCATCTATGATTAGTGAGAGTATCGGAGCCCATTCGCGTTCACCTTCCTGTGCTCTGACTTGTCGCAGCTTCGCTGCTCTTTCTAAACAATATTACGTTTTTACATTTCCCACATTTTTCTAAGTTTTTGCGCATCGCGCAAAAACTTAGAAAAATGTGGGAAATGTAAAAACGTAATAAAGAAGAGGGTATGTCGAAGGCGTGCGGATGAACGAGCGAAGAGAGATGCCTAAAATGATGGGAATCAAACACACTTTATTTACTGCATCCATTTCACTGCCTGCTCCAGTTTATCAAACGGCTCCCAGAATGTCACGAATGTTCTCTCAACCCCCAACTGCTCCCACTCTTTGAGCTTTTCCTCAATGTCCTCCCGCCAATCCCATACGTACGCTGATACTGCGATCTTTCGTCCTGATGCCTCGACCTCTCTGTACGCCTCTCGTATCATTTTCTCGTCCGCGTACACATTGACTTCGTCTGCGTATTCAACTGCACTGCGAAGTAGGCTGCGTGAGTTTCCCACTCCTACAACTATGCGAGGTGCTACTGCTGGTGAGGGCACACAAAGACCGTTGTGTACCCTGATATGAGTACCTTCGAACGTAATCTCCTCTCCCTTCCACGCTCTCTGCAAGACCTGTATCATTTCCTTCAATCCTTCGATGCGCTCGCTTGCTTTGGGTACAGGCACTCCCCAGGCATGCATCTCCTCGAAATAGTCGCCGGCTCCAATCCCCAATTCAAATCTTCCGTTGCTTATGATTGAGAGCATCGCCGTCTCTTTTGCCAGCACTCCTGGCAGGTAGTTCAGGCGGCAGATCACCATCGGCACCAACTTGATACGCGTGGTTGCCATCGCTAGTGCGCCGTACAACGACCATCCACATACATAGCCCCATTCTGGCCTGGCCGCTTGATAGTGATCCAAAAAGCTTACGGCATTGAATCCGTAGCTGTCCGCTCTTTTGGCTGCTTCCAGAACTGCCGTCCAGTCCGCCGTTGGTCCCAGGTTGACTCCTATGCGCATGCCTACCCTCCTCTTAATGTTGAACCTTTTTGCTTATCTTGCCCTTTAGTCTACTCCACTCTTGATGACACCTCTTGTCATGATTAGCTCTTATGACGGGTAACTTGCTCCGCGTAGCGACAATCCCTTGCGGTTGTCGTATTCCCTGTGCTCCAGAGACCAGCTAGCACGACAACCGCAAGGGATTGTCGCTACGCGGAGCAAGTTACCCGTCATAAGAAATGGGCGGTGGAAGTTTGGTTATGCAGCAATGCCGTTACGAATATTGGTTATCCACAGGCCATCCACAGCATTATAGTTCTTTTGCACAAGCCTTCCACATATCTCGATCTCAAGTGGTGGATAACCCTCTCGCATTTCTGGGTGCCATCAGCTACACTTCTTGTATGAGCACTGCAGGTTGTACCCCCTACCTGCGTACATTATTTCAACATTGTTTTTCTGTCGTATTCAGCTCAGCCTGGAGGGGATTTTTATGTCATCATCGTCCGTCTCAGAGATCTGCCCACGCAGTATTCTGCGCTATCGGCCACTCGATGCCGATGCCATACCCGTAGTGTCACCCTGGAGGCGTTCAACGCGTCGTGCTCAGATTACGAAACAACTTCCGTCTTCGGCGACGAGGCGAACATGGACTGCGTTTTTCTCTCCCCATGGGTCCAACTCTCTAGCAACCGTCGTTGGCCTGGGGATGTGTATTATGCTTATACTCATCGTCGCAGGACAATGGTTCGTCGGGTGGGCGCAGATACAACTCGATGACTGGCACTATGGGCGACCGCGTACCTTTCAGGCAGATGTCTATGTCGGGCAAGAAGCTACTGGTCAGCCCTCTCATTTTGTCGCGCTCAACAATCACGGCCAGGTCGAGATCATCGAGCTTCCCGGCAACGATCCTTCGCGTGCCCGTATCTTCCTTGGTCCCCATCTCCTTGGAATGAATGCTGACCTGACACCGATCACCCTGCGCTTTCTTGATCCTCAGCACACGCATCATCCCGATATGGTCGTCTACTGTGGCACTACTTCCGTCCTCTTCCTCAACCGCCAGGGAACTTTCCAGCTAGAAAAGCAGAATACGCAATAGCGGAGTACTCAGTAAAGGAGATAGAAGGAAAGGGAGGGGAAAGCGCGATAAACATGCCGTCCAGTGGTATAATGAGCAAAGATGTACCCAGCTCGGTGTTCATGATCTCTTCCCTTTGTAGTAATGTTCTGATCCACATCATGAGACCGGCCCACTCCGCGTAGCGACCATC
>CAXTXB010000264.1:0-1871 GCA_964247965.1 uncultured Dictyobacter sp.
GTTGGGCTTGTGAATATACTGCTGATCGTGCCCCAGTTGAAACCTTCGAGGCTGAATCCCCACCATAAGAACAAAACAAACAGTACAATTCCAGAGATAAGGCTCCCATTAAATGCCAGCCATGCCAGGGCAATAGCTAACAGCACCAGGGCCAGCAAGTTAATGGATAGAGAAGTAATAGTGTAAACAAATGTACCAAGGTTTAAGCCCTTAAGAGGACCCACAGGGAGCGCACCAGACAGAAAATAGAGCGCCACAAGCACCAGCACCACAGCGGAGACCAGAGTGTTTCTATTGCGCCACTCCAGCCGGCTCTTCAGCAGCTTAGGCACAATAGTTAGT
Organism: uncultured Dictyobacter sp.; assembly: GCA_964247965.1. Taxonomy (GTDB): domain Bacteria; phylum Chloroflexota; class Ktedonobacteria; order Ktedonobacterales; family Ktedonobacteraceae; genus Dictyobacter. The sequence goes on from CAXTXB010000264.1 coordinate 343, forward strand.
GCGCCAGCCAGCAGGATAATTAATGCGGTAGCAATATTTACGTTGAATCTGATCGTCCAATTCGTCGTGATAGCACCCAGTTCGATAGCATGAGTAAATACCAGCACGGCTAGTAATGAGCAGATCAGGGCAGGTGCGGCAAGGGGCCAGTAGAGCGTACCTAGAGGCCTGGTCATATCAGGTGTAGGTTTGCGTAGGCGCCCATTTACAAAATATTTTTGCCTGTTCAGGCTTTTCGTGGCGACATCAAGTGCATCTCCTGCCTTAGTCGCCTGCGTTTCTTCCACTGGTACATTTTCTCTCATACGAGTTCCTTTATAATTTCCACCTGCAAGCAGCTTACTTAAAAAATTTGACTATAGGAAATTCAGCTCAAAAGGATATTTTTCTCTTATGCTTCAGCGGAGGCCTTTTGGTAGCGCGACATTGCGGCAGGGTTGTCACTACGATAAATTTCTTGCAGGAGAGAATCGGTAAGTAGTTCTGGATGCCCATCATAAAGGATGCGCCCTTTTGCGATACCGATGATACGGTCGGCAAAATGTTTAGCCGTATCAATATCATGAATATTGACGAGGGTCGAAACACCCAATTCTTTCGCGACGTTGCGCAGATCACCCATGACGCTCCACGAGAGCTCAGGATCCAGGCTGGCAACGGGCTCGTCGGCCAGGAGCAGTGATGGCTCCTGTGCAAGGGCGCGTGCAATAGCCACGCGCTGTTTCTCACCACCAGATAGATTATCAGCGCGATACGTGGCACGCTTAAGCATATTCACACGAGCAAGACATTCGAGGGCGATCTCGCGATGCTCACGCCCAAAGTAGCCCAGGAGGGCTGGCAGGCCATTTACATAACCCAGCCGTCCAGTCAGGACGTTCTGTAGTACTGTCAAACGCTCAACCAGGTTAAACTCTTGAAAGATAAAGCCGATCTTTCGGCGCAGCAGCAGTTTCTCTTCGTCGGTTAAGCTTGTTATGTCTGTTCCTTGAACGTGTACGCTACCGTGTGTCACGTTGATCAATCCATTTATACAGCGCAGAAGTGTTGACTTTCCAGCTCCACTACGCCCGATGATGCAGACAAACTCGCCTTTTTGCAGCTCAAAGCTGACATCAGAGAGAGCTTCATACCCGTTTGGGTAGACCTTGGACAGGTCTTTTACTTCCAGTAGAGTGCTATTACTCAAAGATAATTCGCCTTATTTCTTTCTGAAGCTACAAAAAACATACTTTCAGTCTGGCTGCTATTTATATCGAAAATTGATTGCAACCCTCACTACTACAGAAGAAATCTTACTTCATCAATGTTAAAGGAGTACAATACTTTGTTTAAAATGGAGTTAAAATTCATGTGAATTTATGGAAGGGAGAAGAGCTTACGTTATCAAAAAAGTACATATAGGTTAGGTAAAAAGGGTATTGTTCTGGGCTCTTTTAGCGGCTAAGGACAAGAGGCTTACTCCGCGTAGCGACAATCCCTTGCGGTTGTCGTGCTGAGTGAGCAGTGAGGCCAGCGAGTACGACAAC
>CAXTXB010000264.1:1881-6616 GCA_964247965.1 uncultured Dictyobacter sp.
GGTTTTTGCGCTACGCGGAGTGAGCCGGTCAAATGAAGTGGGTCGATCCAATATAGACACACATAAAGAGCATATATTGGTGTATGAAATAAAATTTCTGAGGAGCATAAACTATGCTTCTCAGAAATTTTATTTTCCACTTATTCTATGCGCAGCTTACGCGTTTAGCAGCCTCCGTAATACGGTGAGTAGAATGCCGCCATTCTCGTAGTAGGTCACGTCGATGGGGCTATCCAGGCGGGCGATGGTCTGGAAGGTGAAGCTGGAACCATCCTCGCGGGTTACTTTCACTGTCACTTCCTGGCGGGGCTTGAGGCCCTGAGCAATGCCTGCAATGTCATAGGTTTCACGCCCGGTGAGGCCCAGCGACTCTTTGTTCTCTCCCTGACGAAACTGCAAGGGCAGGATGCCCATGCCAACCAGGTTGCTACGATGGATACGTTCAAAGCTTTCGGCGATCGCCGCCCGTATGCCAAGGAGCAGAGGACCTTTGGCGGCCCAGTCACGCGAGCTACCGGAGCCGTACTCTTTGCCGGCGATGACAAGCAAGGGAACGCCATCTTTCTGGTAGCGTTCAGAAGCTTCATAGATGGTAGTTTCCTCGCCTTCAGGCAGATGAAGGGTGTAAAAGCCCTCTTTTCCGTCGAGGAGGCGATTGCGCAGACGAATGTTGCCGAAGGTGCCGCGCACCATTACTTCGTGGTTGCCACGGCGCGCACCATAGGTGTTGAAATCGCGCTTCGTGACTCCATGCTCGATCAGGTATTGCCCGGCAGGACTCTTATCGGAGAAGCTGCCAGCGGGCGAGATGTGGTCGGTTGTGATCGAGTCATCGACCATGACCAGGACGCGGGCACTGGTAATATCCTGCACTTGCGTCGGCTCGGGCGACATGTCTTTAAAGAAGGGCGGCTCTTGAATATAGGTCGAGGCGGGATCCCAATTGAAGAGTGGGCCGGTGGAGTTTGAGAGCGAGCGCCATTGCTCATCGCCCTCAAAGACATGGGCGTAGTTCTTCGAAAAGACCTCGGGAGTGACCGCACGGGCAACGACCTCGCGCACCTCTTCCTGGGTGGGCCAGATGTCGCGCAGGTAGACAGGCTCGCCGTTAGAATCGGTTCCGATCGGGTCGGTTGTGAGATCGATATCGACCGTTCCAGCCAGGGCATAGGCCACGACCAGAGGAGGAGACGCCAGGAAGCTCGCCCGCACCTGTGGATGAATGCGCCCCTCGAAGTTGCGGTTTCCGCTCAAGACGGCCGCCACGATCAGATCGTTGTCCTGCACCGCATCCGCAACCGGCTCAGAAAGCGGACCGCTATTACCAATACAGGTTGTGCAACCAAAACCAACCAGGTGGAAGCGCAGCGCCTCCAGGTAGGGGATAAGATCAGCATTGTTCAGGTAATCGATCACCGCACGCGAGCCGGGGGCCAGGCTCGTCTTCACCGCCGGATTGACCGAGAGGCCGCGCTCCACGGCGCGCTTCGCCACGAGGCCAGCGGCCACCATCACCGAAGGATTTGAGGTATTGGTGCAACTCGTGATCGCTGCGATGGCAACTGAGCCATCGGTCATATGCGTCTGGAGATTGTCGCCCAGCTGGACAACAACGTCTTTGAGACCTGCAGTGTGACCATTGCTCTTGCCATTCTCTGCATGGGTCAGTTCCTTCTTTTCATCCTCCACCTGGGCCACAGGATCAGGATCGGCCCTTCCGCCTTCATTGGAGAAGCGGAGCAAGCTATTCTCCGTCTTCACATTGCTTTCCAATTCCTGGAAGCGGTCCGCATAGGCGGAGCGAAAGGTCTTGCCGAGGTCGCGCATCGACACCCGATCTTGAGGGCGGCGAGGACCAGCCAGACTGGGCTCAACCGTTGCGAGGTCCAGTTCCAGCAGATCATCAAATTGTGGCTCGGGCTGATCATCTGTGCGGAAAAGGCCTTGAGCCTTTGTGTAGCGCTCGACAGTCTCGACTAGATCAGCATCGCGACCTGTATCGCGCAGGTAGCGCAGGGTTTCGGCATCAACTGGGAAGAAAGTGGCGGTAGCACCAAACTCAGGCGACATGTTCGAGATCGTCGCTCGGTCGGCCAGGCTCAAGTGGCTCAGACCTGGACCGGTGAACTCTACAAACTTCCCCACTACGCCGCGCTTCCGCAATTGCTGAGTGACGGTCAGCACAAGATCGGTCGCAGTCGCGCCTTCTGGCAAAGCTCCAATGAGGCGCATCCCGATGACCTCGGGAGTCAGTAAGTAGAGCGGCTGACCCAGCAAGACCGCCTCGGCTTCGATACCGCCGACGCCCCAGCCCAGAACTCCGAGTCCATTGATCATTGTTGTGTGCGAATCAGTTCCAACCAGCGTATCGGGGTAAACCACTGCAGAACCCTCTTCATCCTTCGTCATCACCACCGAAGCCAGGTATTCCAGATTCACCTGGTGCACGATGCCAGTACCCGGAGGCACCACCCGAAAATTATCAAACGCTTGCTGGCCCCAGCGCAACAGGGCATAGCGCTCACTGTTGCGCTCATATTCGCGCTCAACATTGCGGGCAAAAGCAAGGGTTGAGCCAAACGCATCTACCTGTACAGAATGGTCGATAACCAGGTCAGCGGGCACTAAAGGATTAATCTTACGTGGATCACCATTGACGCGAGCCACGGCCGAACGCATTGCAGCCAGGTCGGCGACGGCGGGGACGCCAGTAAAATCTTGCAATAACACACGTGCTGGCAGGAAGGGGTACTCCGCCTCGCTTGCGGTCGATGAGCCGGGAGTCCAGCCTGCGAGCAAAAGAACATCTTCTTCCGTCACCAGCTCACCACCAGCATGACGCAGCAAATTCTCCAGAATGATCTTAACGGTAAAGGGGAGGCGCTCAAGCCCCTGCACCCCTCGGTCGGCGAGTGCAGCCAGGCGATAATAATGAATTGTGCGCGCAGTACCCTCTAGTATCGTACGAGCGCCAAATACGTCTTTGTACGTAGTCATAGCACATCCTTTTAAAGAGCGTAGGGGACAATGACCGCACCCTGGAGAATGAGAAGCGAAGTGGGACGCAAGCCAAAGCCTACAACGTTGAACAGTTATCGATCTTTTGGCCTTTATTATATAACAAGTCGCGGCTTCACCGCTTTTCAGGCGGGTTATTCATGGATGAGGTCGCCGACACGAACCACACCGTTAGAGAGGATCTGGGCCACCAATCCACCACGGTGCATCATGCTAACAGCGATCTTGTGCCCAACACTCTCCATCAGTTGGGGGCTCGGCTCATAGAGGGACAGACCGCGCAACCTGACTTCACCAACCTGGAACTCACGATCTACCAGGTGACTGACTGAGAAGCCACGCGTCACGATATGCCGCCGTACCTCTTCAGCCGCAACGGAAACTTTCGTCTCGTATTGCAGAGCTTCAATAGTCTCCTCCTCAATCAGAGTAACCTCATGCGCTGGCTCTTCATCATCAGAGTCAGCTTCGCCATGGAGATAGCGGCGGTCTCCCTCGATACCACGACCTTCGACGAAGGAAGCCTCCTGTAGAGGCTGCATCGGCTCGATGGCAGTAGGAGAGGTATAGAGTGCCACCACCTCACCTTCCCAGATCGGTTTTTCGCCCATATTTTCAACCTCAAATGCTACAAAATAGTGCCCATTGGAGGGAGTATAGAAGAAACTACAGGTGAAGTCAATAGGAAATCTTAGGCCTTTTGTAGCGCTTATGAAGACGAGATCGTTGATACAATAGATGGAAATAGTGCATTCACATATATTGCAACTGGTGATACACTTAAGGCAAGCAAACATATTGACAATCTCTACACTCATGCATGTTTTTAAGCTTATTCTATAGAAGCTACTGATATTGACAAAACGGTTGTACTTTCTATACAGTAGAGAAACGACACATTCTATACATATTACTAGAAGTGTATAGAACAGGGAGGACGGAAGGTCATGGGGAAGTGCTTGGACTTCAAAAATTGTGGATTCGAAAATAGAGATAGGGCGCGTTTTTGCGCAAACTGTGGCATACCAACTGAAGGAACTTTTCTGCATGGTCGTTATGAGATACAATCACTCATACGCAAAGATTACGGGACGATGACTCTAGGAGCAATTGATCGGCACAATGGCCACCCTGTCGTTGTCCGAGCGTTAATGCCTAAAGATACCGACGAACAAGAGCGCGAAAACTTTTTGCAGGACGCGGAGATGGCTGCGTCGTTCTCATCGCACATTAATGATCCAGGAAGTATTCGCGTCATCGATTATGGGCAGGATGGACCCGTCACGTTCCTGGTAAAATCTGAGCATGATGATCAGGAACTAAACGCATCCCCACGCATCGTCACACATGTCGATGAGCGTATCTTCTCTCCTATCACAGAGCAATCCCCAAGTGCAGAGGAAGAGAGGACGCAGCTGCGCATCACAGTTCCACCCAGAACTACAGATAGCCAGCCATATACATTGGGGTCTGCTCCTCCCAATACTCCTATTCCAACCGAACATAATTGGTTACAAGAAGGACATAGAGCCTTTGAGCAGGGTGACTATAAAGAGGCGTTAGCGGCATATGAGATAGCAACACAAGCAGACGTTCTTTCAATCGAAGCCTGGAGCAGTAAGGGAGCATCATTGCTTTATCTTGGACGACCTGAAGAGGCCCTGCTCGCGTATAATCATGCTATCTCGCTCAGCCCAAAAGATCCTGAACTCTGGAC
>CAXTXB010000264.1:6626-7363 GCA_964247965.1 uncultured Dictyobacter sp.
CCAGCGTTTTACACGAATTGCAGCGCTATGACGAGGAAATGTATTGCTATGATCAGGCTCTGGCAAATAACCCGGATTATATCTTTGCCTGGAGTGGGCGTGGCATGGCACTGGCTGAGCAGAATCAGCCGGAGGAAGCTCTGGTTGCGTTTGATCGGGCGCTGCTCCTCGATCCACAACAGAGCACAGTCTGGCAGGCAATGGGCGACACCCTTTATACGTTACGGCGCTATGAAGAGGCGCTGATAGCCATAGACCGAGCCATTGCGCTTGATGATAGCCAGGGTTCACTATTGGATACAAAAGGCAACATTTTACGGCGCTTAAAAGACCCTGAACAAGCCCTATCGCTTCACGAAGGCGCAGCCCGTCTGGAACCGGATAACGCGATCATCTGGTTTGACAAGGCCAACGATCTGCGTGACTTGCGCCGCTACGCAGAGGCACTCTCCGATTATGACAAAGCAGTAGCAATTGACCCAACACTAGCGGGTGCGTGGTATAATCGAGGCAATGTGTTAGCGGTTCTGAGAATGTACGAGGATGCATTAGAGTCCTATGATCATGCGCTCCAATATGATGACGGGTTGATCTCAGCCTGGTATAATAAGGGCAGTTTGTTGCATGAACTTAAAAGAAACCAGGAAGCGCTGACTGCATTTGATCGGGCGCTTGCACTCGATATCCATTATATTCCAGCATGGAATAACAAAGGATTGTCGCTTTTTGCACTAGGT
>CAXTXB010000264.1:7373-7853 GCA_964247965.1 uncultured Dictyobacter sp.
ATTGGCAGCACTCGATCAAGCGACATCATTTTACCCCGAAGAGCCTTATGCCTGGTACAACAAGGCAGGTGTTCTGGAGAAACTGGGGCGCACACAAGAAGCAGCAACATGTCAGGAGTGGGCCCGCTCTTTGGATCAGCAGGCCGGGCAGGGTCAGATGGAAAGCGCGAATGAGCATTAATTATTGACGGAAACAAATGGCAGGCGGCGTTAGAGAATATATGACTGCCCTGACGGTTTTTTTTAGATAAACGAGAGTAGACAACTACCATGTACCACACACAGGTACTATTCCACCTTAACATGTATATCTATATCTCACCATATGGAGGAGGGAATGCGAGGCTGCGCAGACCAGGTTGACTGTGGATACGACAACCGGGACAGTGATTTATTTTGTAGAGCATGTGCCCTGCCGTTACTAAATACCGCCCTGGCTGGTCGTTATGTGGTAGAAGCATTATTAAGTAAAGGTGGATA
>CAXTXB010000265.1:0-1049 GCA_964247965.1 uncultured Dictyobacter sp.
GTTTATCATTTTTCAACAGTTCGGCATGACCCGTAAAAGGAGTTTTTTTCATGCTACTGACAGATCTACGCAGTCAACTGGCTCGCTACGCCAGAAAGATGTATGAGAGCGGACTGGTGCGTGCCACACAGGGGAATCTGAGTGCGCGCGACCCCGAAAGCAGGCTCATTTGTATTACGCCGAGTGGCGCTGACTATCAAACGCTGACCGCCGAGGATATCGCGGTTGTAGATGAACATGGCACGGTTGTGGAGGCAAAATGGCAACCATCGGTGGAAGCGCCGCTGCATACGTATATCCTGCGCAAGCGACCCGATATTCACTGCGTTATGCATACCCACTCACTCTATGCCTCGGCATTTGGAGTAGTTTATAAACCGATTCCAATGATTTTGGGCGAATCAGCATCATGCCTGGGAGGCGACGTGCCGATTGCACCATATAGAACATCAGGCACCATCGAGTTCGCTGAGCAGGTAGCGGAGACGCTGGGCAATGGTTCTGCAGTTATCTGGGGCAACCATGGCGCGATGGTCGTCGGAGCAAACCTGGCCCAGGCCTTTTCCATCGCGCACGCCCTGGAGGATACGGCTCAAATCTACTTCATTGCCAAACAGCTTGGCGATCCGGTTACACTACCAGCAGAAGAGATAACAAAACTACACACATACTGGCGGCAGAACTACAGACAAAAAGCGTTGGAGGACCGAGAAACCGTCGATTAATAAAGGTCAACGCTTATTTCTGTTTCTGGAGGTTTTCTTGCAACAGGCAACGCTACTTATTCAGAACGACGTTGGTCTACATGCGCGACCAGCTGCACAATTTGTTAAGCTTGCCAAACAGTTTAAGAGTTCAATTACAGTGACGAGCAAGGGCAAGACGGTGAGCGCGAAGAGCCTTGTGCTACTGCTCAGCCTGGCTATCTCTAAGGATGCAGAACTTGAACTCTCTGCAGAAGGGGAAGATGAGCAGCAGGCAGTAACAGCTCTTCGCGAACTGGTTAATAACAATTTCGTGCAAAGATAAAATAGTAAAACCCGCCATGT
>CAXTXB010000265.1:1059-7843 GCA_964247965.1 uncultured Dictyobacter sp.
GTATCAAGGTCGGGATGACTCATTTATCTTTGCACGGGTGCTCTATCTAAGGTTAGAAGTTCCTCTATAGCTAGAGAGCTTTCGGCGGCTAAGACGCGTTCGACAAGCTGCTGGGCGTGGGCTATGGATGTAGTGCGAATAACCTGTTTTACCGCGTTCAGGGATTTTGCTTCCATGCTGAGCTCGTTAATGCCAAGGCATAATAAGAAGGCGGTGGCGCGGGGATCACCGGCCATCTCGCCGCACATGCCGACCCAACGTTGATATTGATGCGCAGTCGTGATGATGTGGGCGAGTGAGCGCATGACGGCCGGGTGGAATGGCCGGTGTAACTCTGATAGGCTGGCGTTCATACGATCGCTGGCGAGAGTATACTGGGCCAGGTCATTCGTGCCGATGCTGAAGAAGTCGGCCTCCTGCGCGAGCTGGTCGATGAGCCAGACGGAGGCAGGCGTCTCCAGCATAATGCCGATATGCAGCCCTGGCATCACGGCAGCTTTGAGCTTGCCTTCTTGCAGCAGCATCTCTTCCATCTCGCGCAGAAAAGCTTTAGCCTGGCGTAATTCGCGCAGATCGCAGATCATGGGAAACATGATCCATAGCGAGGCCGGGCTATGCTGGGCGGCGAGCAGGAGCGCACGCACCTGGGAACGAAAGAGGAACTGATACTCTTTTGCCAGGCAGAGCCGGATGCCGCGCAGGCCCAGAAATGGATTGTTCTCTCGTGGCAGCTCCAGGTAAGGGATGCTCTTATCGCCGCCGATATCCAGCGTCCGCACAATTACATTCTTACCTGCAAAAGTCTGCAACACAGAACTGTAGGCGGCAAATTGCTCCTCTTCAGAAGGAGGGGACTCGCGGTCAAAGAAAAGAAACTCTGTACGGAAAAGGCCAACACCATTAGCCCCGGCCTCAAGCGCAGTCGCAGCATCGCGAGAGCGTCCAATATTGGCGGCCAGCTCAATCGTGAGGCCGTCAGGAGTCGCCGCAGGCAGCAAGCGCAGAGATTGCAATTGATGCTGGCGCTGGCGATAGGCCTCCAGGGCAGTCTCATAGCGCTGGATCGTCTCCACATCAGGATCAAGCACCACCTCGCCGGTCGAGCCATTCAACACAAGTTGAGAGGAAACTTCATCCAGGACACGAACTGCATCCAACAAGCCCACAGCACCCACGACAGCGGGAATACCCATCTGACGCGAAAGAATGGCTGTGTGCGAGGTCGGGCCACCCTGCTCAGTCACCAGACCAAGCACCAGGGCAACATCCAGACCAGCGGTATCTGAAGGCAACAGATCCCGCGCCACGATAATGGCAGGTTCAGTCATATAGCGCAACTGGGCGGTTGGGCGGCCCTGCAAATGGTTGATGATGCGTGCGCGGATATCCTGAATATCGGTGGCACGACCTTGAAAATAGGTATCTTCGAGCTGAGCTAAGAGCTGAGAAAACTCTTCGGCGGCCTCCCATATAGCCCACTCCGCATTCATCAAATCGCTCTCTATATGCTGATTGGCACTTTCCAGCAAGGCCTCATCCTCAAACATAAGCAGATGAGCCTCGAAGATCGCCGCCTCCTCTCTCCCAAGTTTAGCCTGCACCTGATCACGGAGAACAGTCACCTCTTCGATCGAAGCCTGAATAGCCTGCTGCAGACGTTCTTTTTCCGCCGGGACAGCATCCGAAGAAATCGTATCTTTCGAGATTACCGGGGGCAGCGGATCATAGAGCATACAGCCGCCGATCACAATGCCAGCGGTGGCAGGAATACCGCGCAAAGTTACAGGCATAAAGAACCTCATCATTACTATTTACTCGGACGCAGAGCCTGGCGGCGGTGCCAGTTTTCGGCGAAGAGGTTGAAGAAGACATTTTGGCGTGGGTGGGCCTGGACGGCATCTTCGTTCAGGATGATACCAAGGCCGGGACCCTGTGGAAGAGCGAAGTAGCCATCGATGACCTCGGGATTGCCGGGCGCGGTAGTCTTCACCCACTCGTCGGCGAAGTCATTGAAGTGTTCCTGGATTTTGAAATTGGGGGTGGAGGCGGCGAAATGGAGCGCGGCAGCCGTGGAGACGGGGCCACCGACATTGTGCGGGGCGACCAGAACGTAGTAGTTCTCGGCCCAGGCAGCAAGCTTTTTCGTCTCTAGCAGGCCCCCGAAGTGCGAGATATCAGGCTGGATGTAATCGGCGGCCTGAGACTCGATAAGCTCGCGGAACTCGAAGCGGGTGTGCATGCGCTCACCCGTGGCTATAGGAATATTGATCTTCTCGGCAGCCTTTTTGAGTGCGGCAATATTTTCGGGTGGAACAGGCTCCTCCAGCCAGGAGGGATTGAAGCGCTCTAATTCACGCGCCATCCCGATAGCGGTTGCGGGATTGAAGCGACCATGCATCTCGATCAAAATCTCTACATCGGGGCCGACAGCCGAACGCACGGCCTCGACCAGTTCGATGACGCGGCCTCTCTCGGTAAAATCTAGCTCGTAGAAACCGGAGCCGAAGGGGTCGAACTTGAGAGCTTTGTAGCCTTTCGCAGTGACCTTGAGCGCGGCTGCGTGAAATTCTTCGGGCGTGCGCTCGACGGTATACCAGCCATTGGCGTAGGCTTTGATGCGATCGCGTACAGCGCCGCCGAGTAGTTTGTAGACCGGCTGATTCAACGATTTGCCGATGATATCCCAGCAGGCCATCTCGACGGTAGCAATTGCAGACATGGCGATCTCACCGGCGCGGGCGAAGTCGTTGCGAAACATCTTCTGCACCAGTTCTTCAATGTTTGAGGGATCATGACCCAGGATATGGTTGGGAACTGCCTCAGCAAAATAGCCGAGCAGAGCATCGGTGTGGTTAAGCATACGCACTTCGCCGATGCCTTCCAGACCTTCATCGGTGATGACCTTCACAAAAGTTAGATTGCGCCATTCGGTACCAACTACATAGGTTTTTACATCGCTGATTTTCATTGAATACCTCCTCTTTCTTGGATCACTGGCAACGCGAGTCCTGGCGCGCCAGGGGGTGATGTTCCTGCTTCTGGATAGTAACGCTGAAGGAGATCCAGGCCAATTTTCGCGCGGCGCACCCGTTCGCGGGTCAGCGCAACGGCAAGCGCCTGTATGTGCGTGCCGGTAGGATAAATATTCGCGGCATTACGCAGGCCAAATTTGATGTAGACGGGGGCAGCGATGCGCACAATCTCAGGGATCTCGTATAAGCGCACAAAGCCACCGAGGTCGTCAGGGGCCTCGACATAAATATCCAGCGGGATATCTACCGCCTGGCGGATAGCTGCGATCTGCGCAAGGGTCAGATCGGTAGGAATATTAAAAGTATTCGCGCCCAGTTTTTCCATCAGGCGGATAGAAGCTGGATTGGCCGACGCCATCATCACGCTCATTTTAAACTGAAGATCAGGGGGAAGCTCGCCCTGCTTACGCATCTCATCAGCCACCCAGAGCGCACCCTCGTCTGCCAGTAGAACGCTGCGAATACCCAGGTCCGCCGCCCGCTTGACATCTTCCAGGCACTGCACCAACTGCTCCTGCCCGCGTAAACGTGGCCCAACCGTTTTGCCGCCGCTGGACACCGCCATAGCACCAGTATCCCAGGCAGCATTAGGGCGGGCAAAAAGGCTCACCTCCATACCATTTGTTTTTGCTATCAGAGCCATCTCGGCAATCTCATCATCGGCCATTAGCATCACGCCACTGCCCTGTGAGACACGGTGGATAGTAACATCGTAGCGAGTTGACTCCTCTATCAGGGCGGCTAACGCTGTTGGACCCTCTGTCGAAGGAATTTCAACACGATACTGAGCGCCATCGGGAAAGCGCTTTGTACTGGTAGGTAGATCGTGGGCATCACCAGCAGGCAGGCCCATGCTGGTAAGAAAACGCCGCGTCGCTTCCATTGGTTCCACTCCTTTCTTCTAACTCATGCCTGAACTATTGGACTTATAGGTCATCCCGAACTTTTGAGGAATGATGAACATCGTGCTTTCCCTCCCCTTTTCACCCCCAAAGCAAAAAAAAAGAGCTGGAAAAGCACTATGTTCATCATTCCTCAAAAGTTCGGGATGACCTATAAGGGCACTATGCATGCAGCACCAAGACTTTCAATGCCCTGCTGAGACGCAAGGTTAACGTATCAAGCGCAGTCTGATAATCGTCCAGGGGGAAACGATGCGAGATAAGCGGGGAGAGAGACAGCAAGCCCGCACAGTAAAGATCAAGAGTATACGTCCAGGCCGCAGAGTTGGCTCCAAAGACGCCGAAGACGGCAAGGTGCCTGACGACGAAGATATCGCTCTCCACGCTCAGCGGCGCGATGGAACTGGTGATGCCCTCCAGCAGCACAGTGCCGCCGCGCTTCGTCTGGCGCAACGCCTCTTCAACGGCCTGTGCGTGGCCTGACCCTTCAAAGACGAGATCAGCCCCCTTGCTATTGGTGAGCGCATTAATAAGCTCCTGTGGCTCCTCGCGGCTCATATTGATCGTATGCGTTGCTCCAAAGGTATGCGCGAGCTCCAGGCGCTCCTGACGGAAACCGAGCAGCACAATAGCAGCAGGACTAAAGAGGCGAGCGAATTGGACAGCAAGCAGGCAGGAAGGGTCATCGCCCACGATAACCACAACAGTGCCCGGGCGAGGTTGGGCACGCAGGAAAGCATGCGCAACAACGGCGGCAGGCTCCAAAAGTGCAGCCTCTTCGAACGAAGTATCAAGGGGAAGAACATGGACCTGGTTGACGGGTACCGCAACAAATTCCGCAAGGCCACCTGCGCGGGTAAAGCCAACTTCATCGTAGCGCGTCTCACAAAGATTAGCCTGACCAGAGCGACAATTGCGACAGACGCCACAGAAACGGAAACTCTCAGCAATAACCCGCTGACCCTGCGAGACACCGCGCACCAGATCGCCAACGGCAACCACCTCGCCCGACCACTCGTGTCCAGGAATAATTGGATAATGAGACAAGCCCTGAGGACGCTTGCCCTGATACAATTCTACATCGTTGGAGCAGAGTCCAACCACGCGCGACCGGATCAGAACTTCGTCGGGAGCAAGCGGAGGCAGAGGAAGTTCAGTCACATGGGCCTCGCCGGGCTCGGTGATGAGTAGAGCACGCATAATTCTTCGCCTTTCCAGATAGCTATAGATTATGTTACCATCCTCACAACAGGTCCGGCAAGGCAAAGAATCACGCACCTGCCGCATTTATCTGCACTGTCTTAATCTCAGTGAAGAACTCAATGGCAGCCGGCCCCTGCTCGCGAGAATGAGAGCTTGAGCCACTCAGACCGCCAAAGGGGGCATGTGGATCGACGCCAGTGGTATCACCGTTGACACGGACCATGCCACTATCAATAGCGTGAATGTACTCCAGGGCAGAATTGATATCATGTGTGAAGAGCGAGACACTCAGCCCATACTGTGTATTGTTAGCAATGGCGATCGCCTCATCGATATCGTGGGCCAGTTCCACGACCAGCAGCGGTCCGAAGACCTCCTCCTGGGCGATGGACGAATCTGGTGGAACATCCACGATCAGAGTTGGCTGAAAGAAATAGCCGTTTTTCAGTTCGCCTGTTGTCGCATAATCGCCACCGAGCACTGTCCGACCAGACTTTGCGCCAATTTCTGCATACGAAGCAACCTTTTGCAGCGAATCCTTTGTAATCAAGGGACCAACAGCACTTTTAGGATCGACAGCAGGAGCAATCGGCAGGGCCTGAATTTCGGACTTCAAGAGCTCTATAAATTGATCAGCAACATCAGTCGTCACAATAGCGCGGCTAGTAGCAGTACACTTCTGACCAGCGTAGCGCATAGCACCGGCAGCAATCAGCTTAGCAGCCTGATTCATATCGGCATCACCAAGCACCAGGGCAGGATTCTTTCCGCCCATCTCAAGCTGATATTTGATATTGCGGCGCGCAGCGATCTGCCCGATGCTCGCACCAACAGCATTAGAGCCGGTGAAAGTAATGGCACGAATGCCCTCCTGCTCAACAAGTGGAGTACCAACACGCGAGCCTTTGCCCAGGATCAGATTCAAGACCCCAGCGGGCAGGCCAGCGCTGGCAAAGACTTCAGCGATGCGGGCGGCAGTGAAAGAGGCCACCTCCGCCGGCTTCCACACCACCGTATTGCCATAGGCCAGGGCGGGAGAGATCTTCCACAGTGGAATAGCGACGGGAAAGTTCCAGGGTGAAATTACGGCAACCGGGCCGACCGGCTGACGCAGTGTAAATTGCAGACTGCCAGCCTTCTGGGCGGGAATGACCTGACCTTGAGGATGAACGCACTCTGAAGCAAAATAACGCAGGATCATCACACCACGATCCACCTCTGGTATAGCCTCGCCAAGCGGCTTCCCGACCTCCTGGGCGAGCAACGTGCCGATGTCCTGCCTGCGCTCAGCCAGAATGCTGGCCGCGCGATAGAGTATTTCAGCCCGCTCAGGACCCGTTTTGGTCCTCCAGGGTTTAAAGGCATCATGGGCAGCGGCAACAGCACGATCGATGATCTGGGTCTGACCCTGAGGAACCTGGGCAAGCACCTGGGTAGCGTCAGAGGGATTGAGATCATCGCTCCACTGTTCATCTTTAGGCTGCAGCCATTCACCGGCAACATAATGTGATAAAAGCTCGTTCTTCACGTTTTGATCCTCTCCAGATTGTGGTAATAAGTATCGCTTCCATGAGAGTTGAAAAATTGTGTGCAGTAAGGTTATCTTTCTGTATTGTACATTACTCTATAATGGGTCATGCCAAAGGG
>CAXTXB010000266.1:0-7822 GCA_964247965.1 uncultured Dictyobacter sp.
CCCACAAAAAACACCCGCCACCAAACCCCGTGGGTCTTTTTTTAAAAAAAAAATCCGCGATGAGCCAGTATAAAGTGAAGAATAAGAACGAATTATTTCGCATTTCTATTAATACTTGCTTGCATAGCTCCTTACAATAGCAATTATGCATTGCCGAAGATGAGGGCTGCGACAAAAACCAGTGCCCCTCCTCCAACCACTTGAACGATGGAGAGCCACCAGCTTGTCCTGAAGTAGCGGTGGCGAATAGCTGAGATAATGACGAGTTCAAAGGCGACTACGAAATAGGCAACGAGCAATGCAATTCGTATATTTGTGATAAGAAACGGAAGTGTATGCAGTGCGCCACCGAAAAAAGTCATAATGCCCGTAATGCCGCCGCGAATAACCGGGCTGCCACGACCTGTAATTTCTCCGTCGTCGGAGAGAGCCTCTGAAAAAGCCATGCTAATGCCGGCACCCGTAGCGGAAGCCATGCCGATGAGGAATGCAGTAAAGGGGGCTTTCGTGGCGAACGCGGTCGCGAAGATCGGTGCAAGCGTTGAGACTGAGCCATCCATCAGTCCGGCAAGTCCCGGCTGAACGACGCGCAAAAGAAATTGCCTCGATTGATCATCCTCTGAGGTGGCGGCGTGGACAAGCTCTGCTATCTGACCTTTAACAGTCTTCGGCGTCTGCTCCATCACTGCTTCCTCGTTTGTGTGTGCCTGATTCTCTGTGCTAGAAGGCTGTATTGTTGGCTCTTGTTCTAACGACATATTTTGTACTCCTCTATGTATCTCTCTATCTCTCTATCTCTCTGCCTGACAGAACGCGCATAAGCCGTAAAGACGAACCTCATGGGTCTCCAATTTGATTCCTGCCGCCTCTGCCGCTTCTTGTAAATTTTGCTGCGAAAGCGCAATCTCAACCGGCAAATCTAACAGCTTGCCGCATGATCTGCAGATGGCGTGATCATGACGTTCGATATGCCCATCATAGCGACTGAAGTTCTCGTCGCCCATCCGCAGTTCGCAGATGTATCCTTGCTCAACCAGATTATGCAAGATGCGGTAAATGCTTGCCAGGCCGATGCGTGGTCGCTGCCGCTTCACCGTTTCGTATACCTCCAGGGCTGTTGGGTGATTGTTTGTGCTGCGTACCACATCAAGGGTCGCCTGTGCATTTTCGTTTAGCGTTGACTTGATCATCTTAGCCTTCCCTAATAATGAGAATTATTCTCATTCTTCTCATCGCCATAGAATATCTCACGAGTGTCATTCTTGTCAAGCTCAATAGTATAAGTGATGGATCAGGGGTGGAGTGAGGGATTATGCTTCTATGGACAGGCGTTTTAGCGAAGTTCATTGGGGTAAAAGCGAGCAAAATGGGTGCGGCAAAGATGAGATTTGATGTGATAGACTTGTACCATAAAATCTAAGTATAGAATGGGAGTTGTGTTGATGATTAATCCACACCCTCGTGCACTGCAGATCCAGTTTGATCAACGTGTGCCTATGCGTGACGATCTTACTCTTTCCGCTGATATTTATTTGCCTTTAGGTAGCCCGAGCGTTAAGCGTCCAGTAATATTGGAGCGTACGCCATATATGAAGGCGGGGATAAATTTTGAGAGGGCGAAATATTTTGTGCGGCATGGTTACGTTTTTGTGGCGATGGATGTGCGAGGCCGCGGGGATTCGGACGGTGAGTTCATACCCTATTTTAATGAAGGTAAGGATGGCTACGATGCGATCGAGTGGTGTGCTCTTCAGCCGTGGTCAGATGGCAATGTAGGCACAATTGGTGCGTCATATGGTGGTCGTATTCAATGGCTGGCGGCTATCGAGCGTCCTCCCCATCTGCGTACGATGATTGTGCAGGTGCCGCCTTCCGATCCTTTTGTTGAGACTCCAACAGGGACGCCTAGCCCTATGCATATCTGCTGGCTACATCTTGTAAGCGGGCGGGCGTTACAGTCTATGGATGTGGTGAATTGGGAGGGCGTTTATAAACATTTGCCAATTATTTCGATGGATGAGGAGGTCGGGCGGCGCATTCCTACGTGGCGCATGGAGGTTGAGCATGCGCAACTCGATTTATACTGGTTGCCGCTTTGCTATCAGCAACACTTTGAGCGGGTGAATGTGCCGGTCTTGCATATTTCAGGATGGTACGACGATGAGCAGGTTGGTACGCCTCTCAACTATATTGGTATGAAGACTCATGCGCCGACACCTGAGGCACGCAATGGGCAACGGTTGTTGATGGGACCATGGGGTCATGCAATCAATGCCAGCGAGCAGCTAGGCGAGATCAATTTTGGACCAGAGGCGCTTATCGATCTGCTGGCTGAGCAGCGCTACTGGTATGATCGCTGGCTCAAGAAGCTGGTGCTGAGGATGTGCCTCCGGTGCGTATCTTTGTGATGGGCGAAAATAGCTGGCGTGATGAGCAAGAGTGGCCGCTGGCCCGCACAAGCTGGACCCCCTATTATTTACACAGTGACGGACAAGCAAATACTCGCTTTGGAAATGGAGTGCTCTCGACGACAAAACCTGATTCGAAGCAGTCCGCTGATAGCTACCATTACGACCCTGCTGATCCCTTCCCGTTTATTACTGATCCCACATCGTCGCAGATTGGCGGCCCCGACGATTATGCGTTGCTACAAGGGCGCTCTGACGTGCTGGTCTATGTTACTGAGCCGCTGTTAGAAGATATGGAGGTAACCGGCCCCATTATCGTTGAGCTCTATGCCTCTTCTTCAGCCCCTGATACCGATTTTATGGCTATGCTCCTTGATGTCTGGCCCAATAACTTTCGTCAACGCCTTTGTGACGGTATGGTGCGAGCGCGCTTCCGCAATGGTATGGATCGCCCTTCACTGATTAAACCCGGTCAGATCTATCACTATAGAATTGATTGTTGGAATACTGCACAGTTATTCCGCGCTGGCCATCGTGTTTGCCTGCAAATAACGTCCAGTGCCTTTCCCAAATACGACCGCAATCAGAACATTGGTGTCCCGCTTGGTGTGAGTGCTGAATTGGCTATCGCTGAGCAACGCATCTATCACGACGCAGAGCATCCCTCTGCAGTCATCCTACCGGTCATTCCACGTAAGTAGCGTACCTTTTATTTTAAGAATAGATATGCGTGATATAAAAGCCTTGCGCGCAAAAAGCTTATATCTGACTGCCCCTGAGCAACTGCAGTGGCTGGATGAGGACTTACCGCCGTTGGGCCCGCAAGAGGTGCTGCTGCAGACGTGTGCGGGCTCTATTAGTATAGGGAGCGAAATACCACTCTATACAGGTACTGCGCGCAGTATTGATGTCCCACGCTATCCACGTATGACGGGCTACGAAAGCTTAGGTACTGTGCAAGCTTGTGGGGAGCAGGTATCCCACCTTCGAATTGGAGACCGCTGCGTTGCTTTTTATGGCCATCGTACTTACTGCATCGTTCCTGCCGCGCAAGTTCTCGCCGTTCCTGAGGGTATCTCTGATGCCCTCGCTTTACTGGCTATCCTGACCTGTGATGTCGCAAAGGGAGTACGCAAGGTAGCGCCCAGGCCGGAGGAGCCAGTTCTGATCACAGGTGCGGGTGCAATTGGGCTCTTAGCGCTCTTCATCTTAAAAGCATACGGTGTTGCAACCGTCGATGTCCTGGAACCCCGCCTGGAGCGACACGAGTTAGCACTGGCACTCGGCGCGCGACACGTCATGCTATCCCAGGCCTTGTCATCTACAACCGAAAACTACGCCGCAGCTTTCGAGTGTTCAAGCCGCAACGCAGCCTTCACGACCATGCAAAACAATATGCGCCCTCATGGACGTATCTGTATCCTGGCCGACGGCAACTACGAGCCGTTCACACTTGCACCAACTTTTCACACAAAAGAACTGCAGATCGTTGGATCAAGCGACGGCTGGGACTATCATGCTCATGCCGCCTGGTATTTTCAAGTACTACAGCGGCCTACTCCTCTAGAAGGTCTGTTCCAACTTCAGATATCATCTAACGAACTAATCTCGACGTTTGCACAACTGGCATCAGGTGGCATACACCCAACTAAAGTTATGGTGCACTATGAATAAAATAATGAAAGGTCAGGAAAAACATGGAGATCGAGCAGGCGAAACGCCGGATTGCAGTTGTGACTGGTGCTAGTCGGCGCAGGGGAATAGGATCTGCTATCTGTCGTGCCCTGGGACAGGCGAACCTTGACGTATTTTTCACTCATTGGCATGACTATGATAGGACAATGCCATGGGGAGCAGAGGAGGACGAGCCTGCGCAACTGCAACAATACCTGCATGAACTGGGATTGCGTTGCGAGTATATGCAAGTGGATCTTAGCCGGCCGGAAGCGCCTGCATCTATTATTGATACGGTTGAGCAGCATCTGGGTAAGCCCTCGATCCTGGTCAATAATGCTACCCATGATGAGTTTCAGGCCTCGTTTGAGCTACTTGATGCTGCAACACTTGATAAGTATTATGCGGTGAATATGCGCGGCACAATCTTGCTCAGCACCGAGTTCGCGCGCCGCTTTGCCTTCCGCTCAGGTGGGCGTATTATTAATCTCACGTCTGGACAAGGACTCAGCGCTATGCCCGGTAAACTCCCTTATGTGGCGACCAAGGGCGCTATAGATGCCGTCACGGTTACACTTGCAAAAGAACTCGCTGCACGAGGCATAACTGTAAATGCCATCGATCCCGGCCCTACAGATACCGGCTGGATGACTGATGAGATTAAACAACAGCTCGATCTTCCAATGGGTCGCGTTGGTCAACCAGAGGATGCCGCTCGCCTGGTTACTTTTTTGGCGAGCGAGGAAGCCGAGTGGATCACCGGGCAGATCATCCGCTCACGCGGCGGGTCTTGAGCGAAGAATATTATTCTTTATGTGCTTCTTAAACTTTTTGCATTTTTTGCTTTTTCTTATTTTTGCGGCGGGCGCAAAAATTAGAAAAAGCAAAAAATGTAAAAAGTTTAAGAAACACATAAAGAGCAGCGAAGCTGCATAATCCCATCAGTTAAGAACTAAGAATGCATCTCTACTTCTTTATAATGAGTTGTGTCGCCATTCAGTTCAATTCGCGTAATATTATCTTCGATCACAACTTTACTGAGGGCAGTTGGCTGGATAAAAGGGGGCTCCCATAAATTTGCTAACGGCCGTTGCTCGAAATAGGCGAGCATCAATTTTAGTGTGATGCCGTGGCTGACAATCAGGATGGTCCGATCTGGATGGCGCGCAACGACTTCTTTGAGGGTAGGTGTTACTCTACTTTGTATATCATAAAAAGATTCGCCGTGATTAGTCGGTACATATTCAGCGGGTTTGTGCCAGAAGATATCGAGACCCTGTGCGTCTGTTTGTTGAATCTCGTCTATGGTCTTGCCTTCCCAATCGCCCATATCTATTTCACGGAAGGCGTCATAGGTAATAATCTCCAGTGGACGCCGATCACGGATAATCTCTGCCGTTTTGATCGCTCGGAGGCTGGTGCTGGCGTAGATTGCCGCCAGGTCTATGTCGTGCATAGTGTCCCGCAGCCATGTTGCCTGCAACACGCCTAATTGAGTCAATACAGAGTCCTGATAGCCCTGCATCTTCCGCACTACATTCCACTCCGTTTGTCCATGCCGTGTAAGGTAGACGATTGTCTTTGTCATGTATTCTCTTCCTAATAGATTTTGCTTTCGTCTTAATGACGAAGAGCAGCGCAATAGAGTCTGTACATCTATCTTAACAAGAAGCACTTCATTTTACAAATCCTGATCACTGAGATGACGCTTCCAACTGTTTATAGATTGGGTTGCAACTGTTCCTCCATAAGCCACGTACACAAATAGGATGATTATTCCTAGAAGGAACCAGAAGGGCGGCATATGTTCAATAACATCTCTGATCTCATTACACAATTAGTGACGAATATCTATGTAGTTACGGGTCTGTTCGGCATTATCTTCGCGATGGCCCTTGAAAGCTGTTGCCTGCCGATACCGAGTGAGGTGGTGATGCCGGTGGCTGGCGTCATGGTGGCGGCCCATCAGCCTTTGCCGGGTACCAATACTGCCTGGCCGCTGTGGGAGAATCTTGTTCTTGTGGCCCTGGCCGGGGCGATTGGTTGTCTGGTCGGTTCGATGGTGGCTTACTGGATTGGGTACAGGGGAGGTCGTCCTCTTCTGCTCAAATATGGGCGCTACGTGCTCATTTCTCAACATGATGCGGAGCGGGCGGACCATTTTTTTCAGCGCTGGGGTAATGCGGCGGCCTTCTTCTCCCGTCTCTTGCCGGTTGTGCGAACCTATATTTCGCTGCCTGCGGGTATCGCGGAAGCACCCTTTGTGACCTTCTGCCTCTTCACTTTTCTTGGCTCATTCCCCTGGTGCCTGGCTCTGGCATACTTTGGTGCGCAGTTGGGGAAGAGCCTTGGGACTGTCAGCTCGGTGTTGCACTGGCTGAACATCGTTATTCTTGCGATAGCGGTCGTCTTAATTGCTCTGTACATCTGGCGTCGCGTGCGTGCTAGAGGAGGCGAGGACTCGAAGCGGTAAAGAAACATTCTCTTTGAAGGCCGCTCGCTTGCAAGGTTTGATTGCTTGACGTTTTAGTTTCTGCGACGGCGTGCGTTACTATGTATATATAGTAAAAAAAGGGACTTTGGATGTGAAAGAGATATCATACGCTCAGGCGCGCCTACTCTCGCGCCCTGGTCTACGAACGGGTGAGAGAATGCCTGCTGGCCTGCATCCATTAGGATTAGAAGAGGTCCATGACGGCCTTGTCTTTGTTCCGTCTAGCTACCGGGAGGATCGCCCGGCACCGCTTGTACTGATGCTCCATGGTGCTAGCGGCACTGCCCGCGGTGGCCTGACGCCGTTCCTGAATGTCGCAGAGGCTAATGGGCTCCTTCTGCTTGCTCCCGACTCGCGCCTTAGAACGTGGGATGTCGTTATGGGTGGCTACGGTCCCGATGTAGAGCTTATTGATCGTGCGCTGGCGCAAACCTTCAGTCGTTATGCCGTAGATCCTACTCACCTTGCGTTGGAAGGCTTCTCTGATGGTGCGTCCTATGCCCTCTCGCTTGGTCTGAGCAACGGTGATCTCTTTAGCCATATCATCGCCTTCTCGCCTGGCTTCATGACGCCCGCCCAATATAATGGCCAGCCCCGTATCTACATTTCGCACGGCCTCAAAGATTCTGTATTGCCCATCGATCGCTGTAGCCGCCGCATTGTCCCCCGCCTGCGTGCCGCCAACTACGATCTCCTCTACCACGAATTCCCGGGTGTCCACAATGTACCAGAAGATATCGCTGCTCAAGCACTACACTGGTTTCTCGCTGCATATCCTCCTAAATAATATGATGCGTATAACGTGATGTGCAAGTTATTTTTTGAAAATAACTTGCACATCACGTTATTTAGCTTTATATGCTAACGTAATAAAAGAGGTTAGTGCATGGAAAAGTTTTCCGCTTCTTATAACCTTTTCAATCATTGTCTGGCTGATATCTTGCCCGATAACCCGGCCATTTGTACCAACATATTTTGCTATTTCCTGCGCATCCTGTGCTGTTCCACAGCCTACTTCTAATATATGTTGATCTACGTGGATTGCGAGCAAGCTAAAGGTGCGTTGCTTGTATACCTGCATAAACTCAGTGTTACTTTGGAAATCTAGACACTGCACAAGGTTTTCTGGCTGAATTGCCTGATCAACATTGCTAAACTCAGCGCCAGGTCTATGCTGACTCATATAATATCTCTCTCAAATATTTGCATGACAAATGACCTTCCTGTCATTTATCCTCTTATAAAA
>CAXTXB010000267.1:0-6230 GCA_964247965.1 uncultured Dictyobacter sp.
ATTTTCTCTTTTTCTATTGATTGAGTACATGTGGATAGTGTGGATAACTTTTCCACAAAAAATGTGGATAACAATAATAAACGTCAAGTAGGTTGAGCCGGGTTATCGTAAGTCATATTGCTAGCTATATAACTGTATGAGGTTTCTGTGAGGATGTGGATAATGTGGATAAGTTATCCACAAAAAATGTGGATAAGTGGCGAAGGTGTGAAAATCCTGTGAAAAAGTTATCCACATTTAATTTTTAGACAGAAACAATGCGTTGGAATGAAAGATCTTTCACAAAAGAGGGAGGAGAATTGTGAGTTGGGCAGAAAAAGTAATTAAGTTGGGCAGAAAAAGTAATTAGGAGGGCCGGAAAAAAATACTACTATAGTTATCCACAAGTATGTGGACAACTGACGGAAAATGTGCAAAACTTTGTATCTTTATAGATTCAAGAAAGGTCTTCAGCCGTGATATAGAGAGCGAAGAGGACGTACTTAAGGGTAGGGCAGAGCATTTTAATTTACCCTTGACTGCTGACTGGTCCTGTAGCAAGGACAAGTTTATCCAGTGGCTTGAGGCCTTTAGGTGAGAGGAGTTCGAAGTTTCTATGCTATTTTATACAAGACGCTGCTACCTGGAGTCGGCCTGGCAATATTTTGGAAGTATCCTACTGATCTCATTACTCTTTACTTCCTGTAAAGATGCTCTGCCTTCTATGAACCGAACCAGCCCTACTGCACAGCAAGTAGGGATTACTCCACCCACCAATCTCATTAGTCCACACATACTAACGGTAGGTATTTACGCAAACTATTTTCCACAAGAATATATAAATGAGCCCGGACATCATATTGTAGGTTTTGACATAGACGTAATACAATCCATCGCGGAGCGCTTACATCTGAGAACCAGATTTGTAACCGAGGACTACTCCACACTTATCAATGATCTGGCAATCAACCGCTTCGACGTAGTGATATCAGCCGTAAGTATTACACCCGAATTACAGAAAACGGTAAATTTTATCCCCTATTTTAGAGGTGGCGAGTCCTTGCTTGTAACCAAAGGGAATCTCCACCGAATCTATGCCTTACCCGATTTATGCGGACAAAAGGTAGCGATTAAGGAAGCAACATTTGAGCAACGCGAGATCAAAGATATAAACTCAACCTGTTTAAAAGATGGGAAAGTGGCCATCTCAGTTGTTCTCTCCACCCAATATAAAGACAGCCTGCAGCAACTTCTAGAGAGGAACGTCGTAGCAATCTATCAAGATTCGCCTGTAACTGATTATTTCATCAAACAGAACCCCAACCATTTTGAAGTAGGAGGAGGAATCATAGGGGCGAACATGGAAGGAATAGCGATACGAAAAAGTGATACTCCCTTATTAAACGCACTACAGAAGACCTTTGCACAGATAAAGGCAGATGGAAGCTACCGAAGTATAATCACCAGATGGGGATTGATAAGCGGAGACATAACCTCGAATGACGCAAAGGCCAACCAATCGGCCTTTGCTGTGCTTTTGTTTAATGAAAAGCTAAGATCCCGCAATGTACACATCATAGAGAGGCGGCATATCTTTCAGATCGACCGTACAAGCGGGGTGTGATAGAGTAAAATTCGGGTTAGCATCCATAAGTTGTACAAAGGCTGTCACCAGGACAGGGTCAAAATTCATGCCTGTGCCAGCGATGAGACGTTCCCGAGCCTCTTGCATCGTAGAAGGAGCTTTATAAGGACGTTGAGAAGTCAGAACATCATAGACATCGGCGATCGCCAGAATACGAGCGCTCAGCGGAATCTCCTCACCCTTTAAGCCAACAGGGTAGCCATGCCCATTCCACGATTCATGGTGATGTAGCACCGTTTCCACATAGAAAGGATGAACATCGCAGCCGATTAAAATGCGTGCCCCGATGACCGGATGGCGCTCCATCTTACGTCGTTCTTCGGCTGAGAGGGCCTCAGATTTATTCAAGATATCGTTGCCAATCCATGTTTTACCAAGGTCATGTACCAGGGCTGCCAGAGCCAGGTCACGTGCCTCTTTACGTGTCCATCCCAGGTAACGTGCGAGCCGCTGAGAGTAGACTGCAACCCTGCGCGAGTGCTCATAGGTCACGATATCTCGTTCTTGAATGCTTTTTGCCAAGGAAAGAAGAACTTTTCTCGTCTCTTTCTCTTTCTCTGAATGTGTCAATGTGTTTATTTCCACCACGCTACTCTCCCACATTACGATTACCTCTAATTACTTTCTGTCCATTACTAAAGAATACGAATAGACCGTTATATTACTGTGATGACTATACCAATTGGCTATTAGCAAATAGACGTTTCGGAGGGAGAGAACAAAACCCACTCCTGAAAAGGTAAAGGGAGTCTCTATCTTAGATAGAAAAGAGCTTGTGTTATTCCCCAAATAGTCCCTCTTCGCATCCAGATTTATTTTTAATCGTCACTATTTGTGATAGACTCCACATTAAGAAAAGAGTACTATCATTTACTAAAGACGTTTGCAACGAAACGGAAGTGGCCTCGATGGGAGATGATAATTTGAAACAGGAAGCGGAGACGAACGCTGAGCAGGATAGAGAGCGCGAGGGTATAGTCACGGTAGTATTGACCGCTGACAACCATCTAGGCTACACAGGTTTTGGTCAGCATCCTCGCAAGCGAGAAGAGCGTCAGCAGCGATTGCGGCACGCCTTCCAGCAAGCGACAGATTTTGCGATAGTCCAGGGGGTAGATCTCTTTATTCAGGCGGGCGACTTATTTGATACCACGACGCCAGATGAGCGAGATCGAAGCTTTGTGGCTGAGCGCCTGGCTCAGCTCAAACAGGCAGGAGTACAAACATTTGCGCTGGGCGGTGTTCATGACACACCCACCGATGCACAATCTCTGCTTGGTGAAACAACGCCAGCGCCACAGCTAAGCTACGCGCGTCTGGGTGCGCTGCATTATTTTCCTCCAAAAAACGAGTCGCTGGAGCCTGTGATGCTAGACGTGCGTGGAACGATGGTAGGTATCTGTGGTTTGGGCGTGCTCGCGGGCCAGGAGGGGGACCCGCTGGCAGACATACGCGTGCAGCTTGAGATTGAGCGCGCGGCTGTTCCTATTCTCGTTCTGCATGCGCCCATTGAAGAGCTAACGACTGGCAGCTCGCTACTAGACACCCGTGCAGTGGTTAGCAGAGATAGTATAAGGAAGCAATCGTTATTTCATTATATACTGGCAGGATATCATCACGGCTATAGTAAGATGCATGTTGATCAGATAGATGTCGTCGTGGCGGGTGCGACACAGTATGTCGATTTTAGTGCTCAAGATCAGGCACCGGGCTTTGTCTTTCTGGGGCTGGCGAAAGATGGCCTGCGCTGGTGTAATCACATCAGTGTAGACGCGCTTTCTATGCAACGTCTCACTATACAAACCAGCGAGTTGTGGACTGATACCTCCTCTTCGCCGACCGAAACTATTCTGGAACGCTTGCGCCCTCTTTGTAATCCAGATACTATGATTCAACTCCGTCTTGAGGGCGAACTGACACGTAGTGCCTATCATCAACTGGATCTTAACCAGATACGGCGCTATGGTGAGGAGCAATGCTTTGCACTGGCTATTGATGACAGTGCTCTTTCTCTGCTGACAGAGCAAGAGGTCGTCTCAACTGAGTCGGGAGAGCGCTTCTCGCTCCGCGAAGAACTGGTGGCATTGGCAGATGAAAAGATAGCAGCGGCAACGAGCGAGCAAGAGAAGAAAGCGCTGAACTTTACGAAAGAAGAATTATTGTCGGCGTTGGTTGAGATGAAAAATAGGCTGTAACATGGTATCCTTTAACAAGTATCCTGTTGAGCATGTCAATCAGGCACTGGCGAACGGAGTAGGCCCATGATAATCCTAAAACATTTAACTGTTGAGCGCTTCAGGCTTCTGCGAGCAATGAACGTTCATTTTCCGCAGCGCGGTAGTATCCTGATCCAGGGTCCGAATGAGGCTGGGAAGTCGGCGCTCATTGAAAGCATTTATTTTGCTCTGTATGGAGAACCGCTTGCCGCCAGGCGCGGCAAACGTGCGCTGGATGATCTTATCCTTTATGGTTCAGACACTGCTAATGTTAGCCTGGTGATCTCGGTTGGTGCAACTGAATTAACCATCGCACGCTCTATTGAGCGCGGGTTAGGTCAACATATCTCCTTGCTTATCCAACATCTTGGTATGCCTGAAGGAGAAGAGATAACGGATCTCTTGGAGGCGAATGCCCGCATAATTGCTGAGCTGGGCGGGATAGATGGAGAGACGCTGCGCAATACTAGCCTGATTGAACAAAAAGGGCTCACAAGACTGGAGACGATCAGCGGCACTGAGCGTGATGCAACGGTACGCAAGCTCCTGGATTTAGAAACTCTAGCCAGTCTCACCGAGCAGTTTCAGGTGCGTCCAGAGGATGAAGTGAAGTTAGAGGAGGGTGTAGAACGCCTGGAGCTCGCGAGGATTCAGGCTCGCATTCCACAGTTAAGTACTCAACTGGATCAGATAGAAATAGCCCTTGATGCTGTGCGGGTCGACGAACTTCTCAGCGATATAGACCAGCAAGAGATCGAGATCAATGAACTGGAAGAGACTCTGGAGCAGATCCATAGCCAGAGGCTGGAGCTCAAAAGCAGCCAGGGGCGCATACAACAGCTAAAAAAGGCCGATGCAACGCTTTCCGTGATTATCGGTAGCTATGAGGACATCGCCGAGGCCCGCCGCGAGTTACCCGAGCTGGAGAAACAGATTGCAGATCTTGAGCGGCGTGAACGCGAAGAACTTCCAAAGATTGAAAAGCGCGTGGCCGAACTGGCTGAACTCACACGATCTTTTAGCACACTGCAACGTATGTCTAACGACCTGCTAACAGCCGTTGATAGCATTAAAGAGCTAGAACGAGACCTGAAAGAGCACAACGAGATCAAGCAAAGTATTAAATTGCTTGATGAACAGATTGAGCAAGAGCAGTCAAGGCTGGTCAAGGTCCAGCAAGCATGGCAAGAGCTTGAAGAACGCCGCCGTACGGTTCGTCCTCAATTAGAAGCGCGACTACAACGCCTGACATTTTTATCTGAACGGTTGCTTGCCTTAAGGCAAGCTGAAGAGCGCTATACTCATCATCTGGCTGATAGGGCGCAGGCCGAGGAGAATAGCAGGCTGCTACAAAAGGTAGGTAGAGACCTGGCTGAGACCGAGCAAGAGCAGGCACTGGTCGAAAGAGAAGCCCAGCAGGTACAACAGCAAGCCGAAGCATTAGAGAAGCGCTGGCGACAGATAAGCATTCGCCGTCAACTTGAAGAGTGGCAGCGTCTCAAAGGGTTATCGCAGGGCCTTGCGCAGGCAGAAATGCACGTACGTCAAGAGAGGCAGAATCAAGAAAAGCTGACTCAAAGTGTGATAGTAGCCCGTAGTGCCGCAACGAAATATATGATGGTCACCATTGGCTGTGGCATTGGCATCCTCGTCTGTCTCGCCATTGCCTTCTCCGTCTGGGCACAGGCATTCGTCGTCGCGGTTCTTGCTTTCCTGGCAATCTTTGTCCTGATTGGGGTTGGAATTGTAAACTTCTTAAATTATCGTAAGTCGCGGGCGCAAGAGAACGCGATCAAGAGCCAGGAGCAGGATGCTATCAGTCGTGTAGGTATGATGGTGGCCGCGCGCGAGGCTGCCATGCGTATGGGAGGGAACACCGATGCCATCATCCAGGTAGAGAATGAAATTCGCTCTCTGGGAGGCGTTATTCCACAATCTGCTGAGGAGGCCCAGCAATCTCTTGAGCGTATGAAGGATCAGGGCGATCTCGGTGATGTGCAGCAGCGTATGAAAGAAAAGATCGACGAGGCCAACGCGGCGCGTAACCAGGTCAATGTAACAATTGAGGCGGTGGCTAGCCTGCGCAAAGAACGTATGCGCCTGGAAGAGCAGCGCAAGCAAGAAAAATGGTTCTCGCTTGAAGAGCAGATACGTGAAGACCAGGCATCCGTCGAGCGTATGCAGCAGGAGATTACGCTCCTGGCTGGCCAGGAGGGACTCCCACTGCCAAGCATCAATGCTCGTATACAGGCGAGCCCTATCGCCCAGAGCAATTCTTTCTCATCGCTAACGCCTATTATAAGCGAGGACGATGCCTCAGGGGTGCCAGACCTTGAGAGTTTAGTTGAGAGCACGGGAAAAGCAACCGAGCACGAGATTGCCTCGCTAGC
>CAXTXB010000267.1:6240-7816 GCA_964247965.1 uncultured Dictyobacter sp.
CGACCTGGCGACGCAAACGAGGATGCATCAGGATTCTCTGGACATGTTGCTTGAGCGGCAGCGCATGGTAGAAGATCGCAATGTACGCTACATGCACGATGATCCCGAAATTCAGATTGAGCGTGCGCGTGAGCAGCAGATGGCCTTGCGGAGTGCGCTACAATCTCTGCAAGACTCGCTGCGGCAACGCGTAAGACCACTAGGAGTGGCGTTCGGTCAGGCTGCAATCGGGAACGCTGAGAATGTGGCCCGCAAGCAGCTAGAAGAGCTCAATATTACCCTGGGCAACAAGGTTATGCTGCAAGAGCGTCAGCGCCATTACAGCGAGGTGCTCAAGGACTCTCAGGAGGCGCTTGCGGAACACTACAAGCAACTGGCCAAATTCAGCAATACCCTGGGAAGTTGGATCGTACCACCTAATCCCTTTGCTGAAGCTCTCGTCGCTTTACGCCTGCGTTGCCAGAAAGAGTTGGATGAGGCCAATGAGCAGAAAATCCTCGATGACTTTGAGCTTCTGCAGATGCGCGAGGGGGCTGCAAAGGCCAAGATGCAGCTCTGCAACCAGGAGGTTGAGGGCGATCAAGATGCTATTGCGGACAAGCTCAAGCAGCGCAATCGGCCCCAGGCACAAAGTTACGCACGCAGCGATCTAATTGCTGTCTGGCCCCTGTTGGCTCAGTACACGAGCTCCGATCGTCAGAGGCTGGAAGATGAGCATGTTTCGCTTGAACAAGAACTGTCTCAATTGGAGAAACACGAGCTTGAGCTCAGTCAGAAGCTAAAGACTGCAGGCGCTTCACTTGATTTAGAGCAGACTCGGCTCCTGGGAGAGCAGCAAGAGCGTTCCTATCAGATAAAAAAGCATGGGCATTTGTGGCTGCAAGAGGTTGAGCAACGTCTCTTGCACAAAGTACTTCCACACACCGAATACTATATGCAGCAGATTCTGCCCTTGCTCACTGGTGGGCGCTATCACGATGTACATCTGACCACCGAGGGTGAAGAGGAAACAGCTGGCGCAATTCAGATCCAGGTCTGGGATAGCGCGGCGAATGAATACGTCTCTACCTCAGCCCTATCAGGTGGTGCGGCCGATCAACTCTCACTCGCCCTACGCCTCGCATTTGCGATTGCAACGCTACCAGGTGAACTTAATGCAGCCCTTGGCTTCGTCCTACTTGACGAGCCGCTTAGTTCCTTTGATCGCGATCGTGCCCAGGCACTGGTCAACGTCGTAACAGGTGATGTGCTGATTCAACATTTTGAGCAAATTATCTTGATGTCAAACAGCAGTGCCTTTGATCCAGCTCTCTTCCCCTATCATCTTTACATGGAGAATGGCCTTATCATAGAGAGCAATCTGCCAATCGTCCCCGTTCTGCCCGCACTAAATATGAACGGGAAGAGCGCAAAGAGCATACCCTCGACTCCACCAGTTGCCCAAATCTTTGCAGTAGAGAATCCAGTTGCCGTGTCGGCTACCACCCACGCGTCAGCATAGTAAAATAAATTCATTCCGAGCTTTTAGGAGATGACAAACATTGTGCGTTCCCGGCTCTTTTCCCCACCTATGGTG
>CAXTXB010000268.1:0-5242 GCA_964247965.1 uncultured Dictyobacter sp.
GGTAATTTGAGAAAGGAGGAAAGATTCATGAAGAGGAAAAGAATGCAAAAAGAAAGGTCGTTGTTCTTTTTCCATTACCTACTTCTACCTCTTTTCTCATTAGTATCTTCCATAATTCTGTTGTTTGCGATTTATCGTAAGAAAACGTACGGACCAGATTGGAAGCATAGCATTGTTTATGCCGCCTCCACCTGTATCGCGTCCGTACCCTCCACTCGCCGCTCAGCTCGCCTCGAAATCTACCCAGCTGGCCTTTTCAATGGATGGTTTATGAATACGTTGGAGTTGATGTCCCTTGTGGTTGTCGTGTTCGCAGGCCTCAATGCTCCCCTAGTACGACAACCACAAGGGATTGTCGCTGCATGGAGTGAGCCGGTTAAATGAGCTGTGCCAGAGTAGTACCCTTCCAATCGTGTTATCCGGCTCGCCCTGAAATCCACCCAGTTTTCCTTTTGAGGTAGGCCATATGAATGAGTTGAAGTTCAATGCTGTGAGGGATCTTCGCTTCGTGTAGAGGAACATGAGGTAACAAATAAAGGCAGGTGTATCATGTCTATACAACCTATCCCAGAGGCCACTCCCGACGCGTCTGTTGTCGCGTTGCGCGGCGTGCGCGCTAGCAGGAGCCCTGGTCGCCGCCCCCTGTGGCTGATGTGGCCGAGCATCGTGCTGCTCGTTCTAGTTATTGGCGTCCCCTTCGTGGTCGCCACGTACATTAGTTTTCTGAACCTGGATCAGTATACGCTGCGTAGCTGGGTACAGGCCCCCTGGGTTGGACTCAGCAATTACGTAGCTGCGCTTACTGCCGGCAACGTCGTGGGAGCCTCGACCCTGGTCTCGCTGGGTATCAGCATTGCCTTTTCCTTGCTGACAACCTTGTTAATCACGCCGATCGGCATCCTGGCCGCGCTGACCGTCAACACTCCCTTTCGCGGCCGCACCCTTATACGCGCGCTCTATCTAATTCCATATGTGCTGCCGACCTTTGTGACGGCGCTGATCTGGCGCATGATGTTTTTGAATCAAACCGGCTTAGTCGATCACTTCCTGGCCGCGACCCACCTGGGAAGTATAGGAACCTACTGGCTGCTGGGTCCAAATAGTTTCTGGGCGATGGTGATTGCCGATACCTGGGCCTCGTGGGCGTTTGTGTATATTATGGTCCTGGCCGGCCTGCAGTCGGTCTCGGCGGATGTCTATGATGCCGCCGATGTGGATGGCGCGAGCTCGTGGCAGAAGCTGACGAGTATTGTGCTGCCCCAGCTCCGCCCGGTGCTGGGCCTGGCCCTGCTGCTCTCGACCCTGAACCACTTCAACAACTTCACCCTGCCCTTCGTGATGTTTGGGACGCCTCCGCCGATCCAGGCCGATGTGCTGCCACTCAACATCTACGTCTCGTCGTTCCAGCTCTTCAACTTCGGGCTGGGCGGAGCCATGTCCTTGATTACGCTCATTATTATGCTGGTGCCGGGCATTCTTTATATTCGTACCCTGCGCCTGGGAGAGACGGTGGCATCATGAGTAAACAAAGAGATTCCCGTGCCGTCCCGCGCGGCCGAGCCGATCAGGCTGTGGTCACCGACAACGTTCTTCGTCAATCACAAAACGTACAGCCGCTTGTAGGCACTCATGCGCCTCATGCGCCCAGGGGTACTGGAAGCGCAATGCTCAGAACGGGTGCCGCCCGCAGCAGAAAACAGAGAAACTCGCAAGAGCTTCTGTCACCGCCCGCGCGAATCATCGCAACCATCATCCTGGGCATCTTCGTGGTGATCCCTATCTTCTACGCCATCTTGCTCTCAGTCACGCCTGATGCCCAGGTCGGTGGCGATACCCTGATCCCCACCCAGTGGGCCTTCGATAACTATATCCAGATGTGGAATACCGTTAGCCTGGCGCAGGGCCTCTTCAATAGCCTGTTCATCTCAATCATCGCCAGCTTGATTGCGGTGGTTGTGGCGGTCGGCGCGGGCTATGTGCTCAGTCGCTTCAAATTTCGCGGCCGCCTCGTCTATCTCTACTCGCTCATCGGCCTGCAGACGGTCCCGAACGTGATGCTGCTGCTTCCGCTCTTCGTGCTTTTCGCCTCGACCCAGGCCGCGCTGCACCTCCGTCTCGTCGGAACCTACCAGGCCGTAATCATCACCTATCTCACCTTTGCCCTCCCCTTCGCCACCTGGCTCATGCTCTCCTACTTCGAGAGCATCCCAATCGACCTGGAGGAGGCCGCCCTGGTGGATGGTGCCACGCGCCTCAAGGCCCTGTGGATGATCATTGTCCCCATCACCCTGCCCGGCATAGTCGTCGCGCTCGTCTTCTCCTTCCTCACCGGCTGGAACGACGTGCTCTTCGCCAGCGTGCTCACTTCGCCGGAGACGCGTACGGTAGCCGTGCAGTTGCAGGCCTTCAGTTCCGCCCAGGAAGGTGGTACCCTGCCCCTCTACGGCCAGCTCATGGGAGCGTCTATCGTCAGCGCCCTCCCGGTTGTTGTGCTCTATATGATCTTTCAACGCTACCTCGTCGGTGGCCTCACCGCCGGCGGCGTCAAAGGCTAATTCGTAGGATGAGAGGGTGCCTATTGATCCAGTGCCCTCTCGCTCCCAATACTCTTGTGAACTTCAGGCACCTTGCGGCGTGCGATTTCTGCGGCACAGCGTTTCCAGAGCTTGCGATGTTCAAGCTGATAGAGATGGCCTTGCCTATCATACACGTAGTACAAAGAAGCATTTGGGCGTCCACGTCTCTTCCCAACCCTCACCCTCCTCTCTTCTATCTGCTGTATATTCTCCCACTTGAGGATCTTAACTTTTGACGGATCTTTGCCCCGCATCAGAAGAAAACCGTTAGTACATTCACACTCATAGTGATTGCGAAAACGCCTGGAGTCTTTCAAAAGTAAGAAGAACCAAAAAAACAAAGCTAGAGAGCCAAGAAACGCCTCAACCCATCGAAACCACAGGCTAGCAATGATTTCTGGATGTTGCACAAAGCTCACAAAAGCAGTAACAACTAAAAGTCCAGCAAGCAGCCCTAATCCTAGAAAGATTATGCTACACCCAATATCCAGAAACACATGTATGTTGAGCGAATAGATCCGCTGTGGAGTACCAAGCTCATGTTGCGCTGCAAGCCTTGCAGCGTCCTGGCGTTTCACTATCGTTCTCTTCCTCTGTAACAATTCGCTGGTTTTTCAACATGTTGCCCTTCTTGTTTCGTTTCAGTATACTTCAAGTTGTCTGATTCCGACAAATTGGGTCATGCTCACCTCATCTTTTATATAATTTATAGCAAGGAGGCACATTTATTTGGAGATAAGCGGAAAGATCGAAGACTTTACTCTTCTCGTAGCTCAAGGCATGCAAGAGCTTTTTGGAGAACAACTTATTGCCCTCTACCTTCACGGCTCTGCTGCGACGGGTGATTTTGTACTGGGCCGAAGCGATCTCGATTTGATAGCGATCGTTCAAGCGGCGCTCCCTGTTTCTGAAAAGGCGCAGCTGCAATCATGGTTCGCAGAAAACTCTCCACCGCCAGGTCTGGCCGGGGTAGACTTTGAGCTGCTTACGCAACGAGCAGCGGCATTCCCAGCGCAACGTCCTGATTGGGATATGATCGTTCGTGTTCAGCAGTATCAACACCATTTTGATATATTAGCTCCTGATGCGTCTGATGGATATTCTCTCCTCGATCTTGCAGTGGCGCGAGAGCGAGGTCGTGCGCTGGTGGGTCCAGAGCCTATGACTATGATTGCCGCGCCTCCGCGCCTCTGGCTTCTTCAGGCTTGCGCGGCGCAACTGCAACGCTGGTTAGGCTGGGATGTGATTAATGACCGCAGCGGGGCAGTGCTTACGGCATGTCGCTCCTGGTACTATCTTTCCAACGATTCGCACGCGACCAAATCAGAGGCTGGTGCATGGGCACGATCTCAATCACCGATCTATGCTCCTCTCGTCGAAGCTGCGCTCGCCCAGCGTCGGGGTGAAGTCAGGTGGACTTTGGAGAACGACGAAGTCAAAGCCTTTTGCCAATATGTGCTTCGGCGTCTTGAAGAGAGTTGACCTTCGAGTAATACTTTATCGTTTATATTCTAAATATCGAATATCAGCGTCAAGAGCAATCCTCTTCTGAGCCAAAGATCTCGACATTTATGTGCTATGATAAGATTCTACAGGTATCCTGGTTCCACCCTGGCCAGAGAGGACATTCTCTGACATAAAATATAGCAGAAAAGAGACAATTATGGCAACATCCATGCATGCAATTCAGGTTCATAGCTATGGCGACCCCGATCAACTCAAGTCCGAGCAGATTACAAAGCCAGAGCCAAAAGATGGCGAAGTGCTGGTCCGTGTACATGCGGCCGGCGTCAATCCTATGGATTGGAAGATTCGCTCCGGTGCTGTGAAAAACTTTATGCCACAGTCGTTCCCCTACATTCCAGGGGCCGACTTTGCAGGTGTTATCGAGAGCGTTGGAACTGGTGTAACCGCGTTCCAGGTTGGGCAAGAGGTATTTGGCACTGCTCAGGGCACATACGCACAGTATGCTCTCGCTCCTACAAATTACACGGCGTTGAAACCAAAAACGTTGAGTTTTAGTGAGGCGGCCGCCATCCCAGTCGGTGCAACGACTGCGTGGCAGGGCCTCTTCGATCACGGTAATCTTCAAAAGGGCCAGCGTGTCTTGATTCTGGGTGGCTCTGGTGGTGTCGGCCTCTTCGCCGTCCAGTTCGCTCGTTGGAAAGGTGCGCAGGTAATCAGTACGACCTCGACACGTAATGTTGACTTTGTACGTTCGCTCGGTGCGGAAACGGTTATCGATTACTCAAAGGTACGTGTTGAAGACGAAATACATGACGTAGACCTCGTACTCGACACCGTTGGTGGCGAGGCGCTTGCAACCGTGCTACCTACGCTCAAACGCGGCGGCACGCTGATTACTATCGCAGGTCAGCCTGACGAGGCAAAGGCAAGTCAGTCAGGTGTGCATGCCAGTCGCTTCTCTGCCCAGATCTCTAGCGAACTACTTGCGAGATTCGCGCAGCTGATCAGCGAAGGGCAGGTCAAAGTTATCGTCGGCGACACCTTCCCTCTCAGCGAAGCTGCACAAGCTCAGGAACTGAGTCAAAAAGGTCATGGACGTGGCCGCATCGTTCTGCAGGTCGCATAACAGCGTCTATGGATCATCCTAACCTTTTGAAACATGATGACCATCGTGGTTTTACAGGTGGTTTTTTTTGTAA
>CAXTXB010000268.1:5252-7797 GCA_964247965.1 uncultured Dictyobacter sp.
ATGCAAGAAAAAGAGCAGGGAAACCACGATGGTCATCATGTTTCAAAAGGTTAGGATGATCCATTCTTATCTTGAGAACTCAAAGCGTGTGACTTATACTATAGTAGGAATGCATTAGTTAAACTTTATGACGTAATCACGTCGCCAGCGTATTTGCATCATTGGCATCCACGGAGGTACAACAATGGCTATAAAGCTGATCTACGACACTGATATTGGTAGCGATATTGATGATGCTCTTGCCCTGGCTTATTTGCTGGCGCAGCCCGAATGTGAGCTTTTGGGCGTCACCACTGTGACGGGCGAGGCGGAGAGGCGGGCGATGATGGTGAGCGCGCTGTGCAAGGTTGCGGACAAGCAGATTCCGATCTATCCAGGTGTCGAGCTGCCCTTGATTGTTCCGACGCGGCAGCCGCGCTCGCCCCAGGCGGACGCGCTCGACAAGTGGCCACACGATACCAGCTTCCCGCGTGCGGAGGCTATCGAATTTATGCGCCATACTATCCGCGTCCACCCCGGCGAAGTCACCCTGCTTGGAACCGGTCCTATGACCAATATCGCCCTGCTCTTCGCCATCGACCCCGATATCCCCACTCTATTGAAGAGGCTCGTCCTGATGTGCGGCGTGTTCGATCGCCAGCGGACCAGCGCCTGGCCGGCAAATGAACCCGAATGGAACGCCCTCAACGATCCGCATGCCGCCGAGATCGTCTATCGCGCGCCTGTGCCTATTCATCAATCTGTTGGCCTGGATGTGACTACCCGTGTGACCATGCCCGTGCCAGAGTTCCGTGCTCGCTGCACCGCTCCCTTGCTGCAGCCCATCCTCGACTTCGTCTCAATCTGGTCCCACGATATGAATACTATTACTTTCCACGATCCGCTCGCCGCCGCCTGCATCTTCAACCCCGCCATCTGCACGTTTACCCCCGGAACCGTCCACGTAGAATTGGCTGACAAGGACCTCGCCGGCGAAACCCACTGGAATCCCGCCGATCCTAATCCTCGCAACCAGGTCGCTCTCTCCGTAGAACCGGCAACCTTCTTCCAGGAATACTTCCATGTCTTCTAAACGATTTATGCTACTGGACCGACCCATTAAGACGTGCAACTTAAAGCCCTTGACAATGCCTTGTCAGGATGATACTGTATCAATATGACGTTAACGTAACATTTGGGGAAAGAACGATGAACGACCGCATGCGCATCGGTGATTTGACGGAGCAAGCCGGGGTGACTCCGCGCACCGTTCGCTATTACGAGAGTATTGGACTGCTCCCTCCGGGTGAGCGGGAAGGCCACGGCCAGCACTATTACACGGAGGAGACGCTGGCCCGCCTGCGCAAAATTGACCAGTTGAAGAAGCTTGGACTGGGCCTGGATGAAATACGCGACGTCATCGACCTCTATTTTACTGACCCGAGTGGAAGACAACCAAAGCAGAAAATTCTGGTGATGCTGCGCCAACATCTGGCCGAGACGGACCAGAAGATTGGTACGCTTCAGCAATTTCGTGCTGAGTTACAGGCTCATATCGCACGCTTCGAGTTCTGGCTTGAGGAAACAGAACGTCAATAGGCTTTTTTTTATATCAAATATGACGTTTACGTTAGAGTCATGTTTGGTGCGTCAAATTATGTGGAAGGATTGATACAAATGGGTGAAACAATTGGATTTATCGGGCTTGGCAATCTGGGTCTCCCAATCGCCATTAATCTTCTCAATGCCGGATATGCTCTCCGGGTGTACAACCGTACGGCGAGCAAAGCGGAGTCCCTGGTTGCTCAGGGTGCGCAACTGATGAGCCGACCAGTTGATGCGGTGATGGGTGGGGGGATTGTTGTGACCATTGTGTGGGATGATGCGGCCCTGGAGAGCGTGGTGATGAGTGATGGATTTTTAGAGCAACTAGGACCAGGGGGTATCCATCTTTCGATGAGCACGGTGTTGCCTGAAACGGTAAAGAAGCTTGCGGCCATGCATGCGCAGCATGGCAGTGTCCTTGTCGAGGCCCCTATCTTTGGCAGGCCTGAGGCTGCGGTCGCCCGGCAGCTCTGGATTCCTTTTGCCGGTCCGCAGAGCGCCAAAGAACGCGTCCAGCTGCTTTTGAAGGCGATGGGGGCACAGGGCATCTTCGATTTTGGCGAAGAGGTCGGCGCGGCAAACATTGTCAAGATTCTTGGAAACTTCCTGATTGTTTCGGCTGGTTACTCTCTCAGAGAAGCACTCTCGATGGCCGAGGAAAACGGAGTCGATCCAAAAGCGGTGGTCGAGATGCTGACACACACGTTATTCCCCGCTCCCATCTATCAGAGCTATGGCAAGATAATTGCCGAGAAAACTGCGACTTTCGGCGGGAGTCCGATACCGCTAAAGGATGTTGGTTTCTTCAAAAGGATAGCAAAGCAGGTGGAGTCACCTGCACCGATTGCAAATCTTGTGTCCGATCTTTTGAGAATCGATGAAGAAAGAGCGTAGGCTTTAAGAATTCACTCCAAATTTTTGAAAAACGAGGAACAGTGTGTATTGCCCGCTCTTTTTGCGG
>CAXTXB010000269.1:0-7788 GCA_964247965.1 uncultured Dictyobacter sp.
GTTGGGGATATATCAATGCAGGTGCTAGTACGTATAATGTGTATAGTATATACACATTATACGTACTAGCACCTGCATTGATATATCCCCAACAGACTGAAAGCTTTTTTGATCAATCGGAGAATTTATTCTCCCATCTGTTTGTCCGTTTTAGCATGGTTACGGTGTTATTCTAATGAAGCCACTCATAGATTCGGTTTTCTAAATCCATTTCTTTGCTTTTTCTATGTATGTATGAGGAGATATTTGTATTGAGAGTACGTAGTCTGCGAACAGTAATTATTATTATCACACTCATTGCTTTTGTTATTATCGCTACACTCTTTCTCTATAGGAGACCTCAAGAAGGCGTAAAGGAAACGGTGACAGGATTGGGTAGCCCGATTCAACCGGCCCTTACACCAAAACCAGAGTTTGTTACCCCCCGAGCCTCTCCAGCCGGGAAGCCAGTACTAGAAAAATTAGAGCTTGTCACGGACCAAGCATTTGCGGTAGATGGGAAGTACGTCCCAAATAGCTGGGGGGTGCAAAAGAATCGTATTGTGCGTACTTCGGGTGGAGATTTATTCACTGTCTATATTAGCGCTGGTTCATCAGATAAGCTTAACCGTGAGTGGCACTTAATGCATGAGGCTCCTGGAGGTTCTTGGGAAGAGATCAAAACAGGGAATGCTGGGTCTGAACCGATCAATATTATACGGGGGCCGCACGATGAAATTCACTTGTTTGCCTGGCCTGGCACACTAGGTAAGCTCCAACACCTGGTATCTAATGATACAGGAAAGACATTTAAAAGCGAGTTTCTTCCCGGTAACTGGAAAGATGATCAAGAGCAAGGATATAGCGGTAGCGGTATCAATGAGAAAGGGGACATTGTTTTCTTTCAAACTGGCGATGATAAACCGGGCATTTTCAACTGGACCTACTATAGCCCACAGACGAATAAATGGACCTTTCATAAGAACCTGATCGATTACCGCTATACCTATGCCTTCTTTTTGCCTGGAAACGATAACAGCCTTACAATGGTTGCGATGCGCGACGTGAAACGCCGGGAACTGGGTTATCCGCCCACAAGTAGTTCACAAAGTTTTGACTACATATTCGATGCTATCAAATACTTCCATATAGACGATGCCACACAGAAAAATCCAGGATTGGAACAGCAAACGGTTATTCAGGTTCCTCCAGAAAACCAGGATGATTATGACATGGCTTATTTGACTGACACCTATATTGATACAGCAGGAAGAGTTCATATACTCTACAACAACCTTTATGACGGGCCGCACCATATCATCATACAGAATGGACAGAAAATAAAAGATACAAAAATTCCTACTATCTCCAATCAGTCAGGGCAGAAAATGCGAATAGTGCAGGATACGCAAGGGCATTTCTATATTATTAGCATTGACGACAATGGAAATCTCATCGTCGATCCAGGTACGGCTAGTGACACAGATGGCACACAACTAGAACCAGGCCTGTTACTCAACACATCCCAATATCCAGGCTGCAATAGCGACGATGACTATTGTCATTCGCCAACCTTTACAGTACCACGAAATGGACATACGCTATCAGATACCATCGATGGTACTTATGGCAATCGCGGCAAAGAGATCTATTTCCGCATCAAGCTGCGCTAGTGAGGGCGGTGATGATGGTACTAGTAGAATAAATAGTAGAAAGGTCGACAAAGGATGGTGAGAGGGAACCCAAATGATGCGGACGAAATGGAACTGATACAGCGGGCCAGTTGTGGTGATCATGATGCTTATCGACGGCTGGTGCTAGCTTATGAAGCTAAATTGCTTGCATATCTCACAAATTTACTTGGAGATAGAGAGAACGCACGAGACATTGCTCAGGAAACCTTTATTTCAGCTTTTCACGCGCTACCGCGCTGGAAGCCTCCAGAAACAAGAGAGATCTGGAATATCAGCGATCAAACAAGAGAGACACAACGGCAGATGCTGGCTCCCTGGCTCTATCGTATTGCCACAAATCGAGCGCTCAATTTGCTCAACAGGCAACCTGTCTATATGCGCCTGCATGAGTACGATAGTGAGAGGGAACTAAAAAGAGGTCGAATGGAAAACGAGAGCACGCTGGAAGAGCGTATTGTTGCACGTGAACTACTACGTGAAGCACTCAGTCAACTCACAGAACTGGATGCAGCCTGCCTGGTACTCCGTTTTGTTTCCAGCGCAAGCTACGCTGAAATAGCGACACAACTCGACATTACAAAAGAGGCCGCGCGCAAACGCGTCACACGAGGACTTACTGCGCTGCGTTCCGCGTACAAAACATTGGATATGGAGGTAGAGGCATGAATAATAGACAAGAACATAGAACACATATACAGATCGCCTTACTCCTTGATGAATATACCACCAACGAGCTTGAGGCGGAGGAACAAGACATGGTAGAACAGCATGTCGTTTACTGCCAGGAATGCCAGCAGCAGCTCAGGGATATCCAAAGATTTCGCATCATGATGAAGAGTATTGCCAGAGATAACGTTCAACTTCCTAATGAGGTCAACGCAGTGTCCACAAGTCATGAGACAGCCAATCTCGTAGAGGCTGTACACAGAGGAATCGATGAGGAAGTGACGGCAACAACCTCTCTAAGTAAGACAAAAACATTTGACAAATCCCTTTCTGAACTTCCAAAGACAAACGCAAGGACGAACGAATGGTCAAGGCCAACCAGTAACATTGCGGCCGCGCTTTTTGCCGCGCTACTTGTTGGATCAATCATTCTCACGCTCACACATGCACGCCAGGTAACCATCAATAGTACACCAGGACTCCATCGAGAGATCGTAGGGACAGCGCCAACACCAGGCACAGCTCTGACAAAACCAGGATTGGATAAATTAGAAGTAGTTACCGAGCAGGCATTTGGAACGAAAAACGAGTATGTTCCTAATAGCTGGGGCGTACAAAAAAATCGTATTATCCGAACCACGACAGGAGATCTCTTTACAGTTTTTATCTCTCAGGGCGATGACGCGCAGGACCGGCAATGGCACTTGATACATAAAGCGCCAGATGGCAATTGGCAAGAAATAAAAACAGGCAACGCTGGCGTAGAGCCTATTAATATTCTGCGCGGTCCACGCAACGAGATTCATCTGTTTGCTTGGCCTGGCAATCAGGGGCAGTTACAGCACCTGATATCCAGTGATGGTGGGAAGTCTTTTCAAAGCGAATGGATTCCCGGAGCATGGGCTGGACAGCAGGAGCAGGGATATAGCGGCAGTGGAATCAATGAAAGAGGAGATATTGTCTTCTTTCAAACAGGGACCGAAAAATCCGGGGTGTTTAACTGGACATACTACAATGCTACAAAGCACATCTGGACCTTCCATAGCAATACATTTGATTACCGCTATACCTATGCCTTCGTTATACCGGGAGGCAACAATGATCTCACCATGGTGGCAATGCGGGATGTCATACGCGAGGAATTGGGCTATCCGGCCGCCCCTCGCGACGATTTCGATTACGTTTATAATGCCATCAAGTATTTTCACGTGAGTAATGTGGATAATCCCAAAAGCACATTTACACAGACGATGGTCAAAGAGGTTCATCCGCGCAATAATACAGACTACGCCATCACCTACCTGACGGATAGTTATATCGACACTCAGGGGAGAACACATATCCTCTACAACGACCTCTATGATGGCCCACATCATGCGATCATACAGGATGGACGAGTAATCAAAGATGTAAGACAGAACATAGTGGACGGTAACAAGATGAGAATCATCCAGGATACAAAAGGCCGTTTCTACATCATCTCAGTTGATGATCATGGTATGTTGAATATCTATCATGGAGGCCCTAATGATACAGATGGGACACAGCTAGAGCCAGCCACGAAGTTAAATGTCTCGCAACATCCAGGTTGTACTAATTATGATTTTTGCCATTCACCCACGTTTACCGTACCGAGGAATGGTCATGCCTTAGCGGACTATATAGATGGCGTATATGGTAATTACCAGAGCGAAATTTACTTCAGGGTGAGACTACGTTAAGGGTTAATAATAGATTACGCTCCATTTCATGAACGGAGCGTAATAGTTGAAGAAGTGGACCACTGACGAGGTTTCGTTAAGAAAGTAGCTGGCGTGGCGTGAGGTAAAAGGAGCTCAAACGAGTGATCTTTTGCTTCACGAAGGACAGCTTTTTTCGACGAGTACAGCCATCGCCAACCCAAACGATGAATATGGCGTCGCTTCATATTAAAATACGCGCCAGCCTGAAAACGGATCTTGATCGTACTGATAACCTTGTCTGGATGAAGAAGCTGGAGCTGATGGGCAAACGAGGGCCAATAGGAGGCATTCGCATCTCGCGGAGACGAGAGAGCAAGCCTGGAATGCAAGTTCCCGCAGATTCCCACAATTTTAGCTTCCGGACAATGATGCATCCATTGCTCGGTAAAATTGTGGGCCATCCAACCATCACGATCAGTCCACCGTTGTGCTAATTGATCCGGGCCTTGATCAAAGCAAAGCAGGTGCCAATCGCTTTGAGAGAGATGCACCTGCTGAACGAGGGCAAGCACCTCTCGGTTCCCTCGGCCGTCTGCTAACGGATGCGCAAAGAAATCCGGTAAAACAGCCTTCTGCACTCTGGCCCAGCGTTCGAGGGACTCACAATCATTGCGAGGAATTTCCAGGGCAAGGCCACGATAGCCTGCTGTTGCCAGACCTCCCAGCAACGAGAACGCAAGACGTGGCACCTCCTGTGTACCGTGAATTTCCCCAAAGATGAGCACGTCGCTGGTTTCCGCAACATTGATAAGTGCCTGGAGCACATCTGCAGAAAGTTCATAAGGAGCAATTTCCTGCATAATCTCTTTTCCCTCCGAATAGGTCCCGGGTTCATGAGGGCCTATAGCATTTTGCTTCTATTTTCAAGGTTTTATTATCAGGCATTGGGTCCACGCGAACCATCTTACTCACCTCTATAGTCCCGCTTATAAATTGCGGAAATGGTCCTCCACTTGAGAAAAAAAGGTTGAGAGTGGCTCAATTGCATCGTCTAGCAGGCCATCTATGATGAGTAAGAAGCAGGGGCGGCCCTGTTCCATCATTGCTTGCCAGGTACTGACGGCCTGAGCATGGAGAAAGGTGTTAGTATAGCTGCCAAGGAGGGATGCCTCTGAGTTTCTGGCAACGAGGCGCAGGCTGATCAGAGAGGGTGGTCCATCCATCTCGCTCTGCTCGGTTGAATGATACGCGGCAGGCGCTTTGCGCAGCT
Source organism: uncultured Dictyobacter sp. (assembly GCA_964247965.1). Classification (GTDB taxonomy): domain Bacteria; phylum Chloroflexota; class Ktedonobacteria; order Ktedonobacterales; family Ktedonobacteraceae; genus Dictyobacter. The sequence continues at coordinate 5,292 of CAXTXB010000269.1, forward strand.
TTATGGGAAGACCTAGCAGCTTGTTCCCAAGCGTGTGTATATGCTGATCAAGGGTTGATAGCAGGTCTGCCGACGCCTCTCCGTTGACGGTCAAGTCAAGATATGTCAGGGATATTGCTTGAGAATGGTTATGTCCATCGCCAGTTGGAAGAGCTTTTTGTAATACACTTGCGAACGCCGATGCTATTGGAGACTGGGCTGGCCCTTGCTCGATGGTTTCAGCATTATGTTGGAGAAAATCGAGCTGAATATCCTGATCAGTGTTATGAGGAGCAAGCAGTGTTAATATTCCGTCTTGCAGTACGGGATGCCAGTTTGATGCAACCTGCAGTGGATCAGGCTGGGTTCGCAAGGCACGAGCTCTTGTCTTGTAGTTCTCGACGGCGGGCTGGCCTGAGAACGTAATCGCGTGCAGGTAGCCATAGAGGGCCATACTCAATTGCCAGCCAAGAAAACTGGCAGCCAGGGCGGCTAATCGATCATGCGGGTCGTCGCTGGCAAGGGAGGGCTGCGAGAGGATAAAATATTGATCATCTTCTACTTGAGTGGCTTCAGTCACTACACGAGCAGGCAGCATTCCATCCTCTCGATAGCCGGGTGCCGCAGGATTCAGGAGTTGATCGTCAAACACAACGACTCCCTTACCGCCCTTGCCCAGGCTCTCCTCCATCAACTGCTCCAGCCAGGCTACGAAAGCTTGCCAACCATCTGGCATCTTCAGCAGTAAGCGACAGGCTTGCTTCTGGCTGGTGGCATTCATGGCGGCGGCCAGTCGCACAAACGGATGCTCCGCCGGGCGCGACGTTGCCAGATCAAGATTATACTCATCCCAGGCATGTTGTAGGACCGACCGGAGCTGACCAGATTGGGTAGGAAAGTGGGTTGTAAGAAAGAGGGCGGCGGGAAGTAGAAATACACGCGTTGCAGGCGCACTCATTCGTCCACCGGTGCCTGTACCACCATCTAGCTGTAAAGGACGGCTCGGCACCTGGTGCTCTTGCGCGAAGGAATCGAGATAGGAACCGGGAAGCGTCATGATCAGCAGATGCTCCGCCGCTGGCAATTGTGCCTGGCCTAGAAGCTCTGTGAACCACGTCAGGTGCGTAATCGGTTCCTCTGATGTCATGCCCATTGAGACACCCACCATCATCACGTCATGGAAGAGTGCCTGCAAGCTCACTGGCGGAGGTAAGACTTCCTCCTGCTTGTTGGTTGTATGAGATTGTTCACTACCGGCGTTGAAACTTTGACTCGCGATCGGTTGTGAAATATTCTTTACCTTCGCTATCTCACGTATAATCTCGTTAAGTGCGGCAGGATCAGTGCTGTCCAGGGGATAAATAGTAGTCAATGCTTCAGCAGGCTGAGCCGATGATGCCTGATCGTCTCCACCGCAGAAGCCGAGATTGCGCAAGACGCGTACAGCAATAACTGAGCCACCCATGCCAGCCCAGATAATATGTCGGATGCCTCGTTTCTGGATCTCTCGTGCCTCCGCCTCTACCTCCTCCAACTTTATTGGATCGGCGAGCAGACGTGCTACTCCTTCAACCCAATCGAGCTTGAGAACACCGTCTTCACTCCCTAATGTCGCCATCAAGCCGTCGCGGCGACGTAACTGGCCGACTGCATCCTCCTCGATCAGTCGTTGTAGAATAGGCAATGTAATGTTGTCATTCCTCATCGTTGAAATCTCCTTACACTTTAACACGGCTTTACCAACAGTATACTACACTTGTTCCGCTTTGCTATAAAAACGAAGAAAGCCAGTGGTAAGATAAGTGCCTACTATAGATAATCCAAAAAGCATCCTCTAGAAAATAATTCCAGAGGATGCTTTTTGGATTGCATCTACAGATGACTTACAATCGGGTTCTTACTCTTAGAGAGTACGGCGGGTGCCACTGGAGATGGCGCGCAGAATCGCGATAAAGATACATGCGCCGATGAAGGCGATGATGATAGAACCAATCAAGCCGGAGGAACCAAGTCCGAGTAGACCAGCCAGGAAGCCTCCAACTAGCGCACCAACCAGGCCAACGATGATGTCACCAACGATACCGTAACCGCCGCCACGCATAACCATGCTTGCCAGAGCGCCAGCAATCAAGCCGACTAACAACCACCAGACGAGACCACCGAGGTCAACAGCAGCCAGAGCAACACTTGCAGCAACTAACATAATCATTTCTCCTTTTGAGTATCTTTGAAAAAGTTCATTAAAGTGTGTGTTACATAACGATTATTCGTATTTGGGGAACTTTATTTTATGTTCCCTCGTTCCAATTATTATACGGATACACTTTTAAAATAGGATACACAATTTGTTGTTTAATCTAAAGGACTAAGCGTATACTAAATTCCTTTTAATGTTTCTAAACTTTACAAATAATAAATTTTATGGAACCTCTTTACCATCGCTTACTCCTTACCTGCGCATTAAAAAACCCGTAGGGGGTGTTGATTGGCAAGGAAGGGGGAATCGCTTGTTAAAAGG
>CAXTXB010000270.1:0-5387 GCA_964247965.1 uncultured Dictyobacter sp.
GCTAGAATATATCCTAGTGAATAGGTCGGAATAATAGAAACGAAATAACAGAAAGTATCACCAGGCGGCAATATGCTGAGAAGGGAAAGACCATGATGTTACGGGTCTCAACAAAAGGTGAATATGGCGTGCGAATCATGGTTGATCTGGCACGTCATTACGGTGGTCGTCCCCGTTCGCTGACAGATATTTCGCAGGCAGAGATGTTGCCCTTGGCATACCTGGAGCAACTGGTAAAACTGCTGCGTGAGGCTGAACCCTCGCTGGTCATCAGTACGAGAGGGGCGCACGGTGGCTATAAATTGGGGCGCGATCCCTCGCAGATTACGATGGGCGAGATTGTGCGCGTCCTGGAAGGTCCGATAGCGCCGATGATCTGTGCGACGGAGGGCGAGATGACGCAGGTCTGCAATTTCCTCGACTCCTGCCGAACGAAATATCTCTGGTCGCGAGTGCGGGATGTAGTTGCTCAGACGCTTGATTCTATGACCTTAGCTGAGCTGGCCGCGGTTTCAGATATCCCTGAGGGGCAAAGCGCGCAGTTTATAGCTCTCTCTGACATTCGTGGAGGCGCGAGCGCAGGCGCTGCAAAGGACATGTTTTATATACCCACAAACGAGGGTGAACCAGAAGTTCATCCCTTATCATAGCATAACTATAGCACAGCTATAAGGAAGGTTTTTCAGGAAATGGCATCAGAACTTGTTATTAAAAATCTCCATGCCAACATAGAGGGCAAGCCGATCCTACGTGGCGTGGACCTGACGGTACGCCAGGGAGAGATTCACGCGTTGATGGGACCTAATGGCTCAGGTAAGAGCACGTTGTCAAACGTCATCATGGGCAACCCGAAGTATGAAGTAACAGAAGGCGAGATCTGGTTTAAAGGCGAGAATATTATGGAATATTCGCCCGACCGCCGTGCGCGCATGGGACTCTTCCTGGCATTTCAGTATCCCATGTCGATCCCTGGCGTAAGCGTTGCAAACTTCCTGCGCCGCGCCCTTGAGGCTATGCGCGAGGGCAATAAGCCATTAGAAGAGGGCGAGAATCCTACGGGTCAGATCTCGAAGCGCAAGAAGACCATGCCTCCAGGAGAGTTCCGCAAGCTTCTGCAAGAGAAGATGAGATTGCTCAAAGTTGATAACAGCTTTATCAACCGCGCCATCAACGATGGTTTTTCGGGTGGCGAGAAGAAGCGTGCCGAGATTCTACAGATGGCCCTGTTACAGCCTCAGATCGCCTTGATGGACGAGACCGACTCCGGCCTGGATATCGATGCCCTCAGGATCGTGTCTGAGAGCGTCAACGCGCTTACAGGTCCGAACCTGGGCATTCTGCTGATCACGCACTACCAGCGTATGCTGGACTATATCAAGCCAGATTTTGTGCACGTCATGTTCAATGGCCGCATCATCAAATCCGGTGGGCGAGAGCTGGCTCTTGAGCTTGAGGCGAAGGGCTACGAATGGCTGAAGCCTGCGGACGAGGAGAACGAGGTGGCCGTCGATGCTTAATACACTGGCTCCTGGCTTCTCACGTGCCGCACTCGAAGCGCTCTCGCGCCAGAGGGGAGAGCCCGAGTGGCTGCTAGGCCTGCGCGTGCAGGCGTGGGAGACATACGAAAGCTTGCCTGCCCCACTGGGCCGTCGTGGTGACCTGGGTACTTTACGGGCAGTTGCGGGCTTCAAGTTTCAAGAGCTCAATCCATTCACACCTACTGAGAAGAATGTCGTCCTGCCAGACTTCATTGAGCATGCGCTGCAAGATTCGCTGCTCAGCGAGCGCTCCGGTCAGATTGTCCAGCTTAACTCCGCCGTCGTGCATACTGAACTGCGCGATGGGCTCAAGCAGCAGGGTGTGATCCTGACCGATCTAGATACCGCCGTGCGCGAGCATCCAGAACTGGTGCGCGAATACTTTATGACTAGCTGTATGCCCGTTGCCACCAGCAAGTACACGGCCCTGCACGCCGCATTCTGGACGGGCGGTTTCTTCCTGTATGTTCCACGCGGAGTCACGATCGAAGAGCCTATTCTGGCACAGGTCTGGCTGGATCAGCCTCGGACCGCCACATTCTCGCATACCTTGATTATCGCGGAAGAACAGAGTAGCGTGCGTATCGTCGAGGAGTACAGCTCGAACTTTGAAGGTGAAGAGCCCTCGCTGCTCAGCGACGTGGTTGAGGTATTCGCTAAGCGCGAGGCGCGCGTCGAGTTCAGTAATCTGCAGGACCTGGGTCAGAACGTCTGGAATATTACCGATAAGAACGCCTTGTATTCCAATGATGGCAGCGTAACCTTCGTTACGGCCGATCTGGGTAGTAAGGTGAATCTGGAGACCGTTGGCGCGGGCTTGAAGGGTAATGGCAGTGCGGGCGAGCTCGTCGGTGTCTTCTTCACCGACCACGATCAGCGCTTCGCCATCAACACACTCTCCGATCACATCGGCCTCTCGACGAACGCCGAGACGCTGGTCAAGGGCGTGCTCACCGACAATTCACGTGTGGAGTTTGATGGCATGATCCGCGTACGCCCCCATGCGCAGCAGACGGCCTCGTTCCTGTCGGCGCACGGTCTGATGCTGAGCAAGCACGCGCGCGGCGAGTTTATCCCGGGCCTGGAGATCGCGGCCAACGAGGTAAGTGCCAGCCATGGCGCGACCAGCGGCCAGATCGACGAAGAGCAGTTGTTTTACCTGATGGTGCGCGGCATTCCGCGTGCCGAGGCTGAGCGCATCGTGGTGCAGGGCTTCTTTGAGCCGGTGCTACAGCGTATTCCTCTAGAGAGCCTGCGTATTCGTCTGCGGCGCGGCATTATTAACCGTATGAGCGGTGTCTCAGAATCCGAGGCTGATACCTGGGTGGATGCCCAGGAGCGCTGGGAGATCGAAGGCGTCGATGAGGGAGCCGTTCGACTGGATGGTAACCCGAACGATGAAGAGATCCAGCTCACTGAGTATTAATTTCGCGAGCTGCAAGCAAACGGTGGAGGCGAAGCAAGGAGGAGGAGGGGGCAGGAGAATTTTGACTATTCCATTCCTCTCCTCTTCTCCGCTTTTCTACCCTTGCTTGTCCTTTCGTCTTCCCCTCCAGAAAGAAATCAGGGTGATAGTATGATTACATCTGACAATGGAACTCCAGTGGTGCAAACCACGACCATCCCTAACGTCTCTAGCAAGATTGAGGAGATTCGTCAGGACTTTCCTATCCTCGCGCACCAGGTGCACGGCAAGCCCCTTGTCTACCTGGATAGTACAGCTAGCTCACAGAAGCCCATCTCAGTTATCGAGACGATGAGTCAGTACTACAAGAGCTATAATGCCAATGTGCATCGTGGCGTCTACGAGATCAGTGAAGAGGCCACGGCGGCCATGGAGAAGGCGCGCGTCAAGATCGCGCGTTTTATCAATGCGCGTCAGAGTAAACAGATTATTTTCACCCGCAACACCAGCGAGAGTATCAACCTGGTGGCCTATAGCTGGGGAAGCGCGAACATTTCCGCTGGCGATCTCATCATCCTGACCGAAATGGAACACCATAGCAATCTCGTGCCCTGGCAGCTACTAGCGCGGCGCACAGGAGCGCGGCTCGAATTTGTGCCTGTAACTGATGATGGACTGCTGCAACTGGATATTTATAGCAGACTATTAGAGCAGCAGCCGAAGCTTGTCGCCTTTACCCATATGTCCAACGTACTGGGGACGATCAACCCGGTGCGCGAGATGACCGCGCAGGCTCACGCGGTGGGAGCTATCGTTCTGATCGATGCCGCGCAAAGTGTGCCGCATCTGCCCGTCGATGTACAGGTACTGGATGTCGATTTTCTCTGTTTTAGCGCGCACAAAATGCTCGGCCCAACCGGCATTGGCGTGCTCTACGGCAAGAAGGCGTTGCTAGAGGCAATGCCTCCGTTTATGGGCGGCGGCGATATGATTCGCACTGTACACCTGCGCGAGTCGACCTGGAACGATCTGCCCTGGAAATTTGAGGCGGGCACACCTGCGATTGCTGAAGCTATTGGCTTTGGCGCGGCCATCGACTATCTCAATACGCTCGGCATGGACTTTGTACGCCAGCACGAGCTAGAGATTACGGCCTACGCGCTGGAGCAGCTGCAGTCCGTGCCGAACCTGCGCATCTATGGCCCCCTTGACGTTGCTGAGCGCGGCGGCGTCATCTCCTTTACTCTGGGTGACATCCATCCGCATGACCTCGCATCGATCCTGGATCAGGAGGTAGGTGTCGCGGTTCGTGCCGGCCATCACTGCGCACAGCCGCTTATGGAGCGCTACGCTCTGGCGGCGACCGCACGCGCTAGCTTTTACATCTATACTATAAAAGAAGAGATTGATGTCCTGGTACAGGGCCTGCACAAGGCGCAGCAGATCTTTAGCTTCTAGCCCTGCCCTATGAGCAGGATTTACCAGGGGCCCGTCAGACGAAAGGGGTGATGTTGTATGTCAATGGATTATCGTGAATACATTCTTGACCACTATCGCGATCCGCGCAATTACGGTAAGCTGGAGAAGCCGGATGTGCATAGCGAAGATTCAAATCCGCTGTGTGGAGATCAACTCGGCATGGATCTGCAGATAGAGGGAGATCGCGTCACCGCAGTGCGCTTCCAGGGACGAGGCTGCGCAATTAGCCAGGCCACAGCCTCTATGCTCTCCGAGATGATCGAGGGCAAGACTGTAGAAGAGGTAAGCCTGCTGGGCAAGAACGATGTCTTAGAGGCCCTGGGCATTCCAATCAGCCCTGCGCGGACAAAGTGTGCGTTTCTCTCACTGCGCGTGCTCCACCGCGGGCTAGCCATGGCAGGACTCGAACATCCTGAGGACGACGAAGACGAATAATACTCTTCCAAATTATTTTTCATTGCAGTTTTTGCATTTTTTAAAAATAATTTTAAAAAACCCAAAAAATTTTTTAAATTAATAAAAATATTAATTAAAAATAATTTGGAAGACGAAGGAATCAAGGGAATCAAGCGAAAAGAAAGATGGCAGAAGGATTTATCAAAGTAGCGCAACTGGATGACCTGGAAGAGGATGCCCTGTACCCCATAGATGTAGATGGCGAGCCAGTCTGTCTCGCAAAAATCGACGGCACCGTCTACGCCTTTACCGATAACTGCACGCATATCAGCGGCCCCCTCAATCAAGGCGAGTTTGCTAACTGTATCGTCACTTGTCCCTGGCACGGAGCGCGCTTCGATGTACGCACAGGCAAAGTGCTGCGTGGTCCGGCACGCCAGGACATTTATACTTATACCGTTAAGGTCGAAGATAACGCCGTCTTTATCGACCTGCCGCCAGAAGAATAGCGGACCAACCCAGGCAAGCCCCGCGTAGCGACCATCCCTTGCGGCCACGCCGCGATCAAG
>CAXTXB010000270.1:5397-7777 GCA_964247965.1 uncultured Dictyobacter sp.
GAGGGAGGACGACAACCGCAAGGGATGGTCGCGACGCGGAACTTGCCTGTCCCCGCCAAAAGAGCCCTTTAAGAATGGCAATCAGTTGACAGCTTTGCCATAAGCCCCTACAATTGCCCGTAAAGTTTCATCTCTGGCGAAAGGAATTTTATGGAAGGTCGCTCACATCTACTGGTTGGTTTGACCGCAGGCGTGGTGCTGGATAGTGTATTGCATGTTACCGGTTCTCCATTAACTATGGCGGATAAAGTGCCGCTCTCTTTAGTTGTAGACAAGGTTGTCTATTATTGTGCGGTGGCCTTTGGCTCGCTCTTGCCTGATATCGATAATGCGCGCAGCATGATGGGGCATCGCTTTGGCATTGTGAGCAAAGAGATACAGAGGATCGCGGGACATCGCACGATCTTCCACAGCCTGCTTGGCCTTATTCTTGGTTCATTGCTTGCTATTGGCCTGGAACGAGTGGTAGTCTATCTACTAAGTCAGCGCGGGTTTGAATTTCCTGCTGAGTTTGTGGCAGGTTCGCACCTGGTCTTTTACGGTGTTCTGTTTGGCTGTGTGATGCACATTGCCGCCGATGGATTAACGCTTGGGGGCGTGCCGCTACTCTGGCCCGACCGGAAACGCTTTGGTTTTCCGCCTAATCCTCACTGGCGCTTTCGTACCGGTACATGGCCGGAGACCGTAATTGTCTGGTCGTTTATGATCCTTGTCGCCATCGGCATCTGGCTCTCGATTATCGTCGTTTAAATGATAAGCTCGTAATGGTTGAAATGTTGACCAATTGTTGACCAATAAAGAGTGGTGATGATAAAACGCATTCGCCCTGGTGTTCTTTTCTCGCTCATTGCGCAACAGCGCCTGGCATGGATCTTACTGGCCGTACTGATGATCGCGTATGCCGTGTGGATGAGCGACCAGGCTTTGTTGCGCTACGATACGTTTAAGGCCACCGCCTTCGACCTTGGCAATATGGATCAAGCGGTCTGGAATACGCTGCATGGGCATCCCTTCGAATTCACCAATCGCTCGGATAACTACTACGGCGCGCCCATTCGCCTGGCACAGCATGTCGAGCCGATTCTATTGCTCCTGGCCCCGCTCTATATATTTCACGCCGATGCGCGCATCCTGCTCATCTTTCAGACTCTAGCTGTAGTGGCGGGTGCGCTGCCAACGTTTATCCTCACGCGTAAGTACATCCCCACGCTTCCCTTGTTAGCTCCAATCATGGCAGCGGCGTATCTCCTTGCACCGGCCTCAATTGGGCAGAATATTTATGATTTCCACCCGGTCACGCTGGCTGCGCCGCTCCTGCTGTATGCTATCCTGGCCCTGACCTACAGGCGTATCGCCTGGTTTCTTATAGCCTGTATATTAACGGCAGGATGTAAAGAGGAGATGCCGCTGGTGGTGGCGATGCTGGGACTACTGGTGGTGTGGAAGTATAGGTTGCCGCGGCTGGGTCTGTTGCTCTTCGTAGGCGGCATTGTGTTGAGCGCGATCGCGTTTCTGGTGATTGAGCCACACTTTAATGTGGGGGCGAAGCAAAATACCTATTGGTATCGCTATGCTGCCCTGGGCAGCTCTCCACAGGCGGCGATCGGAAACGTACTGCTGCACCCCTGGCTGCTCCTGGTCTTGTTTGTGACCTTCGACCGGGTGTATTACCTGCTCAGCCTGTTACGCAGCAGTGGCTTTCTGGCTTTACTGGCTCCGGAGTGGCTCCTGCCGACTCTGCCTAGCCTGGCTATCAACCTGCTTTCAATTGAGGTGTATCAGCACAGTGGTGTCTACCAGTATAACGCGGCTATTATTCCGTTTGTGGTTGTGGCTGCGATCCATGGTGCGCGGCGCTTCTTGCTAATCTGGTATGGCTGGCGCGATGAGGGTGAGGATAGGCTGCTTTATAGAGAAGAAAGTGCTTTAAATAACGACAAGTATGCCTCGGGTAGGCCTATTCCGGGAACCGGGGCCGTAGTGAGTGTGTTGAAGCGGGGATATGCTTTGGTTACACGGTCGGTTGATAAGGTTTTGTTGAGAGGACGGGATGTGGAGGGTAGTCGTGAGAGATTATGGTTGTGGGGGCGTCTTCGTAAGGAGGACGACAACCGCGAGGGATGGTCGCTGCGCGAGGGTGGGCGGCGTATGGCTGATCTGGCGCGTGTAGTGCCGGTGCCATTTTTGCAGGGGGTTATGATCATCTGGATTGTGGGCATGATCGTACTAAATATGGTAGTTATGACGCCATGGCTCAACATCTTTTGGGCCGATCATAGTCCGGGTGAGCGTGAGCAGCACATTCAGCAATTGCTTGCGTTGATTCCTCCTGATGCCTCAGTCTCGGCGGGGGGGAATCTCAATCCACACCTTTCAGATC
>CAXTXB010000271.1:0-7766 GCA_964247965.1 uncultured Dictyobacter sp.
ATGTTCAACATTTTTCAAACGTTCGCGATAACCCATAGTTATCAAGCTAGTTCACGTTAATGACAGGAATCTTCGAGACAGTCCAACGAGAATTGGGACTTGCAACTTCGAACTGGACCATAGAGATAGCATCGGTAGGGCAGCGCACGATACACAAACCACAGCGAATGCACTTCTCTTCGTCAATAATCATATCAGCACCGCCACTCCAATCAGCGGTATCGGAGTGCATGGGATCGCTCTTCACCACACGTGAGAGACCCTCCATACTAATACAATCATATGGGCAGATATCCACGCAACCGGAGCAGAGAATACAGATTGAAGGATCAATCATAATATTCAGCTGACATTGCAGGCAGCGGCGAGCCTGGACCACCGCCTGTTCAGGAGTATAGCCAGTTTCAGTCTCACGGGTATTACTAAAGCGCTGATTGAGAGCAAGAGAAGGCATCATCTGGTGCGGAATCGACTCATAATTATCGACCATACCGCGACGATAGTCAGGCAGCTCAACCTCCTCCGCCGCCTCAGCAGGCTTATCAACGCCACCCAGGTAACGGTTGATTGCCGAAGCCGCGTCACGTCCATCACCAATAGCTGAGATCAGGTTACGCGAACCCTGAGTGAAATCACCACCAGCGAAGAGGCCAGGATGGTTTGTCATCCAGGTATCGAGATCCAGCAGAGGCACGCCCCACTTATTCACCTCAAGCCCAAGCTCCTCAGCCTGCAGCCAGGACGTATCGCTATACTGCCCGAAAGCAGGCACCACCGTGTCAACGTCAATCGTGAACTCAGTTCCCTTGATAGCGACAGGGCGACGACGCCCACTGGCATCAGGATCACCCAGCTTGTTACGGATAAAGCGCATACCGCTAACATGAATTCCGTCCTCAGTAAGCACCTCTAACTGAGTCACCAGATAGTTAAACTCAACATTCTCAAAGGCCGCCTCATCCACCTCGTACTCATCGGAGCCTGCCTCTTCTTTCGAGCGGCGATACATAATGTAGACCTTCTCAGCCCCATAACGAATCGCAGTTCGGCAGCAGTCCATAGCCGTAAAGCCGGAGCCAAGCACAGCCACTTTTTTCCCAATAAACGCGGGCTCACCATAATTGGTGCGTTCAAGCACACGAATGCCGTCCATCACACCCTGTAGATCAGCACCCTGGATAACTTTATTATCCGGACCAGTTAGGGCATTTGGGATATAGCAACCGGCAGCCAGGTAGACCGCATCGTACTGCTCCAGGAGGTCCTTCACCTGGACATCACGGCCGACGCGTGTATTATACTTCACCTCGACGCCGATATCTTCCATGTACTCATCGCACTCTTCAGTGGTCACATAGCGCGGTAAACGCCAGACAGGGATACCGTTCACCATCACACCGCCGCCAGTTGGATATTGCTCATAGATAGTGACCGGGTAGCCCATCTCACGCAGGTCACGTGCGCATGCGAGCCCAGCCGAACCAGCACCCACCACAGCAATCTTCTTCTCTTTCGTGATCGCGGGGCGCTCAGCATGATGGCGGTACTCGCGATGGTCAGCAGCAGCGCGTTTCAGCCAGCAGATTGCGATTGGCTTGCCATCTACCTTATTACGGCGACAGACAGGCTCGCAAGGCCGCGCGCATGTACGGCCAAGTACACCAGGCACAACATTCGCCCTACGGTTCAGCAGATAGGCTTCATCGAAGCGAGCCTGAGAAATGAGACCAATGTAGGTTGACACATCGGTGTGCGCTGGACAACCTACCTGACAAGGAATATTTGTTTGATACCAGTCCGGTGTGACGGTCACCGAACGATATCGAGCATCCAATGCGCTATCGGGATCAATCATCTTATAAAGTCCTTTCCTGAGAACCAGACACTCTTACCGGGTAGGGAGGCATGAAAGAGCCTGGAGCAGGGAAGACAGCGGTGAATGCCGCCATCGGTGGAATAGTTTGTTCTCGAAAAAGATATGCCGAATATACAAGCAGCATAGAATGAATTCCTCGTCAGATTATAGCATAAGGCTTGTCACTGGAACAAGAAGGATGCATAACCATTTCATCCCACACTAGGCCGGCTTTTGCAAGTCGTTAATCTTCCACATATTGTTTTGATCTTTTATAAGGTTGACAGTCGCATGGGCAGTCAGGCCAGTAGAAGTTGTTAATGTTAAATTCGCGGTGCTTGTACTTCCGTTCTCGCTTGCATCTGTATGAGCACAGCCATTTATGTTAGAAAAAGCGCTGCTAAATGCCGTCTCGGAGACCGAACTCTGGAAACCTGGGGACAATTGCAGATACGCATCATGATACTGTTTGTTGTTGAGGTCATCGCAAAAAGTATCTAACGTCTTATTGGGAGTTGATGGATTGGCAAAGAAGACCAGAAAGCCGCATATTGCGCAGAGCACAAGCAGCAGACCACCCACAATCCCTAACGTAATCCACAACCATTTCAAATTTCTTTTAGGCGGTGGAGCAAAGGCTGGAGCGACGGGAGGAATATAACCCGGCGGAGGTATATAGCCCGGATAATTGGGCGGCTGGTTGGGCGCAAACGGAGGCTGTGCGGGTGAAGGGTTATAATTGTTATTAGAAGGAGGTGGTGCCGCGACTGTAGGTTGATACAGACCACCGCCAGCATTAGAGTCGGGAGAAGCGTAAACAGTTGGGGATACGTCCGACGAGCCACTTGCATTATAAGTGAAGCGTGTATCACCGATACGAATCGTATCAGCACTAGCAAGAGAGCGCGGATTGTGTGGCTCCAGGCGTTGTTCGTTTACAAAAGTCCCATTTGTACTACCAAGATCGACAATACTATATCCATAAACAGTTGGGCGAATTTCAGCATGATGTGAAGAGGCTTTAGGATCATTGACTACTATTTGATTATCTTCTACACGCCCCAAAGTCAGGACAGTAGTGGTAAGAGAGATCGGGCCTAGAGGTCCATTGAGTGAAGCATCCACGAAACACTCCTCGATTATATATCACCTTCAAATATCATCTGCTTAAAACGTATATAGAGACACCGACGAGTCTATCATAGATCGAGAAACATGTCTACGATCCAATCGTCACATAACCAAATTTGCGCCTGGGCCAATGTTTTGCCAGGGCTTATCACGATACGTCCAAAACCTATAGTAGTTGTGGTACATTACAACGTATGACGCCCTGAGAATGGGCCTACTACCCTCTATCAAAGATGTTTGAATACACTTAGAAAGGCAGTCCGTGTGGAAGATAGGATACCAGCACACGATAACGCCATAGTCATTAGTACAAATAGACTAACCAAGGCATTCGGAAACCTCGTAGCGGTTAATGACCTCAACCTGCAGGTCATGAGAGGGGATGTCTTTGGTTTTCTGGGGCCGAACGGCTCCGGCAAGACAACAACCATCCGTATGCTGCTTGGACTGATCCGTCCAAGCGCCGGCCGGGCCGTTCTTTTCGGAATGGATAATGCCTACCAGCTACCAGCCATTTTGCAACGGGTAGGAGCGATTGTCGAAACGCCCACATTTTATCCTTATTTATCAGGTATAGATAATTTACACGTTATCGCCGCCAACTCAGGCATGCTTCTAGGTAAGGCAAACGCGTCCCGTTATAGAGAAGTACTGAATATTGTTGAGCTAGAGGTAGACCAGAAGATGGTTTACCGCAAATATTCGTTAGGTATGAAGCAACGCCTGGGTATCGCAGCCGCCCTATTGGCCGATCCAGAGCTAGTTATGCTGGATGAACCTACCAATGGCCTCGACCCGGCAGGGGTCATCGAAATTCGCAAGCTCATTCAGCGCTTATCATCACTAGGCAAAACAGTATTTCTCTCAAGCCATATACTTTCAGAAGTGCAACAGGTATGCAACCGGGTGGCCATATTACGTAAAGGAAACCTCATCAAGCAAGGAGACGTCAAGGAACTACTGCGAGAACAAGAACAGATTGAGATTCGCATGAATCAGCTAAGCGAGACAGAGCGTGCGCAAAGACTGATACTGCAATTTCGTGAGCAAGGAGCAGGCTGGATCAACCGCGTAAGTGTTGAGAAAAATAAGTACGAACAACCAATACTTATGCTTGATGCTCCTACCACTCATTCCGCAGAAGTAAATATGTTCCTGGCACGCAACAACCTGTTTGCCGCAGAAATACACCCGAGAGAAGGCAGCCTGGAAGAGATCTACCTGCAAGTAGTGCAAGCACCAGCCATCCCAGGTATGCAGCAAGCAACTAATACAAGAAGCTCCACAGAAGCAGTGGCGGAGAGAGAGGCGAGGCGATGAGTAGTAGCATACCAGAGCTAATAAACGCAACCAGAGAACCGGAACGAAGCCCAAATGTTGCGATGGGTAGACAGGACTTCACGAGTGTACTATTGCGCTCTATCGCAGGCGAGATCTATAAGATACAGCGACGGCCACTGGCAAAAGTGCTCTTATTGATAGGCATTGTCATTATGATATTGGGATTCGGCGTTTTTTCCTTGCCCGCAATTATAGATGCATCTATTCCAGTAGAGAACTATACGCCCCCGCTTTGCAAAGGATCAGCAAATAGTGTACAGGGTCAATGCTTGAACCATATACCAAACGCAGCAGACCTGGCAAAGGCGGAACAAGTTAAGGATTTAGAAGTCAAGTCAGGAGCATCCCCGCTTTACTTACCCGGCTCGCTCTTCACAGCGACAAGCATCATCTACTTTATTGGAGTCATGCTGCTCATCATTCTAGCGGGAACAATAGTCGGAGGAGAATACAGTGGCGGCAGCATACGTATTATGCTCACACGAGGCCCCACACGCACGCAGTTCCTCCTGGCTAAAATCGCGACAATGCTCATCTGTAGTGCGCTTATGTTCATCATTTTAGCGCTCGCAGGCATAATAACGGGTGCACTTCTCACCCTTTTAACGGGTGCACGCGTCGACTTTAAATTTTTAACAGGTACATGGCTCGTGCACAGCATACTCTTCTTGTTTATCGCAGCGCTCGGCCTGTTTATTTATAGTACACTTGCTATCTGTCTCTCAACGCTAGGCAAGGCAACCGTTGGGGGCGTGGCAGGTGGACTCATATGGTGGTTTATGGAAAGAGTGCTCAGCAGCATCCTGCCATTTTTAGGTCTCTCAAACAAAAATCCATTTGGAAATTTTTTGAGTGCGGTCCCTGACTACTTCATAGGCAATAATATTGGTGCCCTATTAAATAATCAGGAACAATACATGACCGGAGGACAAGCGGGCTCCATTTCAGACTTGCATGCAATTCTCGTCCTCTTTGTCTACCTCGTCATTTTTATCGGTGGTACCTGGTGGATCAATCAGGTAAGGGATGTAACAAACTAAGTCAATGTTAGATACACAGATAATCAAAGAACACGCCTACGCGCTGGGCTTCGACAACGTGCGTACGACAACGGCCGAAGCCTTTCCCGAGGCCGAGCGAGTGATCAAAGAGCGCATTGAACGCGGCTTGATGGAAGGTCTCCCATGGTTTACGGCGGAGCGGGCAGACGTATCCTGTCATCCAGATGCCCTTTTGTCGGAGGCAAAATCTATTATCTCGCTGGCGATGTGCTATCTTACCGAGCAACCAGTGGAATCGGAGGAGGGGCCACCGCGTGGCCGCATCTCTCGTTACGCCTGGGGCGATGATTATCACGATATTATTAAACCCAGGCTGCAGCAGTTCGCAGATTGGCTGCGCGAGTATGCACGGAACGAGATGGGAGACGAGGTAGAGACTCGCCTGTTTGTTGACACAGGGCGCATGGTTGATCGCGCGGTCGCACAAAGGGCCGGTCTAGGCTGGTACGGCAAGAACACAAATATACTTACTAAAGGCTGGGGCTCCTGGGTCTTTCTGGCGGAAATTGTGACCAACCTGGCGCTTACTCCTGATGAAGCACTAAAGGCAAATTGCGGTAGCTGTGAAATATGCCTGCACGCATGTCCAACAGGCGCACTCCCCAATCCGTATGAGTTAGATAGCACGAGGTGCATCTCGTTCCTCACCATTGAGTTGCGCGGCAGCATTCCATTGGAGTTGCGGCCCTTGATGGGGAACCTTATTTTCGGTTGCGACATCTGTCAGGAAGTCTGCCCGGTAAACAAGGTGGCGGAGAAACGGCTTGGGCTGCGAGACAGCGGGGGAACGCCGATCATTCCTGTCAACAAGCTGAGAAAGAGAGAGGCAACCGGTACAAACATTGTCTTTACAAAGCACACAGCAATGCTTCACGAAGAGTTTCAGGCACGACCAGTGGTGGGGCCTGGTCCAGAGCTTATTCCATTGCTCTCGCTTACAGAGGAGCAGTTTCGTGAGCGCTTCCGCCGTAGCCCAATTAAACGAACCAAACGGAGAGGACTCTTACGCAATGTGTGTGTAGCGTTGGGAAATAGTGGAGATGGACAAGCTGTTCCTGCACTTATTGGTGCATTGCATGATGAAGAGCCACTTATACGAGGACACGCAGCCTGGGCACTGGGACGCATTGGGGGGAGGGAAAGCCTTAAAGCCTTGCACGAGGCGTTAGAGGATGAGAAGGATGAAGAAGTTTTGAAAGAGATAAATTGTGCATTAAGCATTTAATGGATCATCTTGCACACGAATAACGACTCATGCAACGCGACGCGTTGCGCTCAGGTAATATGCCACAGATCGCAATAGTTATCAACATCTTTTATAGAGATTTTGTAGAGATCACAAAATATTGGCCCATCTTCACAGATGAGTAAGAGGCATTGAGCTATCTCAGGAGAACACGGACGTAATGTAAAGTTTGAAAAGACAACACACATCATGCGTTCAACGAAAGAACAGCAGATGTAGCCTTTTTGTACTAAGAAGGATTGACGTCTATCGACTTGAAGGGTACGCTTTAAATGTTAAAAATCTTTGTGGGGACCTCATATACAAGTGAAGGGTAAAGCTCATTATTATGAAATATTTCTTTTGGATTGCGTTCGCCGTATTCCTGGCGGCATCTATACCTCACGTTGCCTACTTTTTCGCATCATTTGAGCCATCACAGGGTCCCGAGGGAGTCTGGTGGTGGGCGGTTAGTTATGCTATCGCCATAAGCATCGATGTCACAGTATATCTTCTCTCTTATACAGCATTTAAAAGATATCGCAAATATCGGACGCCTAAAGCAGTATGGCAGCATTGGCTTCTCATCGTCATGTGTACAATTTTCTCCTGGGCAGTAAACTGGGCATATGCCAAACAATTTCATAGCATCACGATGTTAAGTTCGGCAGAATCGGCGGCTCCCTGGCTAACAAGCGTCTTCCCATTTATGGCCAGCGCATTCCCACTGCTGGGCATTGTTTACACAATGATGGCAGAGACTATGTCAGAGACAGCGGCAGAAGATGCGAAAGACAAGGGAGATCAGATGCTAGCCTTGAGCGCCCTCGTCAAACAGACGCAGCTGCCGATATCCACCCTTCGGCGTGTTGTTGCAAACAATCGTCAGACCAGCGAGACAGCAGTAGCTAGCAGCACAACTGCGCGTAACAGCGAGACCAAAGATGACGAGAAGAAAGCAATCACAGGCCAGTTTGTCACCGTAGACGGAGACGGAATGGCGAACGAGGCAGGGAACAGCAATTCGGTCAACGGCCAGGCAGCACTAGCTAATAGCGAAATTAACCCCGACAAGCTACAGATGACGATAGAAGTACTCAAGGCCAATCCGGATATGACCGATGAGGCCCTGGCTACACATCTTTCTCTTAAG
>CAXTXB010000272.1:0-7753 GCA_964247965.1 uncultured Dictyobacter sp.
AAAATAATAAAATTCATTTTATACTTGTTTTCTTTATTTTAAAAAACATTAAATATAATTTTTATAAATTTATTTTAATGATTTAGACCAATTTGGGATAACTCATAGCAGCAGATCCTTCTCGACGAAGTTACCTCGTTGGATTGTCAGACTATTCCAAGTTTTGGTTCAAACTATGGTCAAGCCCTAGAATCTCCAAGTTGGACAATTGGCCTAGTTCTGGAGGTAGCCTGATCAACTGGTTGTCATACAGGTCAAGCCTGTATAAGTTGGACAACTGCCCCAGTTCTGGGGGCAACTGAGTCAACTGGTTTCCACTCAGGAAAAGGTCCTGCAACTGAGACAACTGCCCCAGTTCTCTGGGTAAGCGGCTCAATTGATTGTTCTCAAGGTGAAGCTCTTGTAAATTGCTGAGTTGACCAAGCTCCTCAGGGAGCACGCTCAACTGGTTGTTCGCGAGGTAAAGGGCCTCCAAATTGGTGAGCCTTCCTAGTTCTCGGGGCAACTGACTGAGCTGGTTGCGACTTAGGGAAAGACCTATCAGGCTGGTGAGCTGCCCGATCTCGCCGGGCAGCTTAGTCAACTGATTGTTAAACAGGTAAAACCTTTGTAAGTTAGTCAGCTGTCCAAGCTCTATGGGTAGCATGCTCAACTGGTTGCTGTACAGATCAAGCTCTTGTAAGTGCCTTAACTGCCCCAGTTCTTGAGGTATTGTGCTCAACTGGTTATCATTCAGGGAAAGGCCTCGCAACTGGTTCAGTTGGCTAAGCTCTTTGGGCAGCATACTCAACTGGTTATGATCCAGGGAAAGGCTCCGCAAGTTGGTAAGGCTCCATAGCTCTTGAGGCAGAATGCTCAACTGATTGCGACCCAGGGAGAGCCTGCGCAAGTTGGTAAGGCTTCCCAACTCTTTAGGCAGCCCAGTTAACCGATTGTTGTATAGGGAAAGGCTCTGCAGGTTGGTGAGGCTCCATAGCTCTCCGGGCAGCCCAGTCAACTGGTTGACAGTCAGATCAAGCTCTTGTAGTTTGGTGAGGCTCCCCAGCTCTTTGGGCAGCATGCTCAACCGATTGACACTCAGGTTAAGCTTCCGCAAGTTGAATAACTGCCATAGTTCGCCAGGAAGCTGCGACAGCTCTCGTTGGGAAAGGTCTAACCGAACTAGATTGCCGTTATGATCATAGGTAGCATCATGATCGGTAAGATGGAGATGTTGGGCAAGCCGAGCAACAAGGGCTTGATCCTGTGATGCATACATAGACTTAGTGCTTCCCCTCATTTTTGTATTAATGTATTATGGTTGAAACGCTCCGCGAGAGAGCAAGTATGCTCTCTCGCACACACCTATAGAGCCCGATAATCATCATAGCGGGAGAAAAAGTTTGCCCCTCTCTACCCCTTCACAACAATCAATGGTGTAAGACGTGCCACGAGTTTTGCCAGACCCGCGTTGTGGACGACGTTGACGACTTGCTGCGCGTCCTCCGATGCTTGGACACCTGTAAATAACGGCGAATACATAATCTTGATGTCAGGCTGTATACTTTCCATGAGTTCCCGTAAGCGGATAGGCGATGCCTGGAGGAAACGGTTCAATTCGTCCCGGTGGATAGTGGCCTGCATGAAATCATGCGTTTCGGCCTTCAGCTCGCCGCGTTCTATCGCCTCGTGGATGTCCTGGTGGTTGCTGATCCCCACCGTGGCCGTGAGCCTGTACACGGTAAACCATTCATCATCATACTTCGCTAGCCTGGCAACCTGCCTTTCCCTCGTAAAGAAACGCGCAATTTCATCGCGGTGGATGACCGTGTGTGATATGGCTTTGTGTTCGGCCTTCAGCCTGCCCCCATTGATGGCCGAGCGAAGCGTGTTCTCATGGATGTTTGTGAGCTTAGATACTTCGGAAACCGTAAGCCACTCCTGTGGGGTTTCAATCACCGGCCACTCAGGGCGTATGGTAGTATCCCGGCTGGCATACACCCTTACGCCCAATACCTCCAAAGCGTTTCGCTTTTTCTGGAAAGTAGCCTCGTTATACCTGCCTTGCATCGTATTCAGGAAATCGAGGAACCCCATGATACTTGTTCGGTAGATGCCGGAGAGCTTCAACACATCCTGAGAATGCGCGAATTCCTCTTCGCATTTGCGTAGCTTCTGTTCCTTCTGGATGACATCCTGGTTAATCAGATTATAGTAATAACTGCCTTCCGGATGCTTATTGCGCTCGGCTAGGGCAAAAGCAAGCTCCTGCTGCAAAGCGTCGATCATCTCCCTTCCCCGTGTGTCTTCCAGCATGTTCTGGAGGGATTGCTCGATGCTGCGCTCAAGCACATCCTGGATGAGCCTCAGGCGCTCGAATACCCGGCAGCAATCCGCCCATACCACCGGATCAAGGTATTCCGTCCTGATACGTTGGATATGAGGTTCCCGTGACGTATCATAAATGCTCATGTGCTTGTTGCAGCGGTACATGGGTATGCCTTTTTCGGTGACGCTTTGCCTAAGTTTGGGCCAAATTAGTGTCACGTTCCTCAAACAGCTTGAGAGCACACTGGTAGAAGCCAGACTTTTGGCCAGAGACGAGCATGCACTTTTCTCAGCGATCTTTCTTGCCCTTTGAAGCCTGCACTGAGCTCGCGAAGAGCATCGTGACACTAATTTGGCCCAAATTTAGGCTTTGCATCCGATTGCCGCACATCTCGCAAAAGACATGGCTTGCCAGCAGGTAGCTTTCCACGTCCTTGGGGCGATGGCTTTTGGTTTCCTGGTTCGTCGCCAGCTTGCGTTGCGCCCGCTCGAACATTTCCTGCGAGACAATAGGGGGCATGGCATTGGGGATGATTTTCTGGTCAGGGTGCATAACGCCCTTGATGGTTCCATCTTCCTGCAACACCTTTTTCTTCTTGCAGATAACCAGCGTTCCTATATTTGCGACATCCCGCAGATAGCTGCTAATGGTTCCCACCGGCCACGGGCGAAGCTTTTTCGGCTTTTCCTCTTCGGCTTCTCCCTCTTCCTCTACCTGCATAAAACGCGCATCCCTGGGGCAGGGTATACCATCCATCGAGAGTTTATGGCCGATCTGCCGTATGCTCATGTCCATTTCGACGAACATTTCAAAGATGGAGCGCCGGACAGCGGCTTCCTCGACGTTCAGCACGAAGTAGGTTTTGTCCTTGTCGCCCCATTGCCAGCCGTAGGGCGGGGTCGAGGTCGCCATCGGCAGGCCAAGCTCATGGCGTTTCTGCCAATGCCGGTTAGCGTATTCCAGTATCTTTTCGCGCTCGGATTCCGCGCTCCATGCTAGAATAGAACGGATGAGTTTGCCAGTCAGGCTGTTGTCGATATTTTCGCTAACGCTCACGATTTCGCCGCCCGCGCTTTCGATTTCCTCGAAAATCATCGCGGAATGCACGAAATTGCGCGAGAAGCGGCGCAAGTCCCATACGAGAATCATGTCCGCCAGACCGTCGCGCACCATCTGGCGGGCCAGGGTAAGCTGATCACGGTGTGAGTAGTGGATAAAGCCGCTTTTTGCCTCTTTTAAAACAATGATCACTTCAATGCCGTGCAGTTTGGCGTATTGTCGGCATTTCTCTTCCTGGTATTCCAGGCTCTCCCCGTCCTGTTCCTGTTTATCGGTGCTCACACGGCAATAAATGATGGTGCGAATCACGCGCCGAATCTTCTCCTGAAACTCCTGCTTCGACAACGCAGTCACCTATCCTTTCTCATAAGAAAATGGGCGTTTTCCTTAAACTCTAGTATACCTCATCCAAGCCACAGTATTGATTTACTACCAAAAAGGCTGCTCACTATCCGCTGTGGACTATTCCGATGGGACCCGCCTACCATATCGCTACAAGATTATGCTATCATCCAGCAGAACAAAGACGCACTAGCAGCAGACGGTAAGGCAATATCACAAAGATCATTATCCAATGCGGTCTTATGCGTATGGAGGAAGCCGCGTGAGCCGCAGTGGATGCTCACAACGATCTGACCCTTTTGTCCGATGCCGAAAGCTTTTGCCGCCTCTGCATCATAGATGTGCTCGACAACCTGTACTTCACAGAAATGATTGCCGGAGCCTAAGCTGCCAAGCTGGCCAATCCCGCGCTGGATCGCTTTGGCGCTAACAGCATCAAGATTCGCTCCGGCCAGGCGGCCATTCTCTTCGGTGACCTCCAGGTCTGCGGGCAATCCATAGCCTTCATCCACTGCCCACGCAGCTCCACTGAGCATCACAGCCTGCATCTCGTCCAGCGTCAACTTGCGCATCCCGGCTCCGCCAACGCCTGAGGGCAGGCTGGTGAAGAGTTCGTCGGCGAGCTTATCTACCTGGCCCTTTACCTGGTCGCGCAGCAGGTCAGTTGCGAGCAGGCGCACACCACAGTTGATATCAAAGCCGATGCCGCCGGGGGAGATCACGCCTTCCTCTGCATCCGTCGCGGCGACTCCGCCGACGGGGAAGCCATAGCCCCAGTGAATATCGGGCATGGCGAGCGAATGTCCAACGATGCCAGGTAGTGATGCCACGTTCACCACCTGCTGCAGGGCGTTATCTTCTTTCATCAGTTCGATCAATTCATCGTCTGCATAGACCATGCCGGGGACACGCATCGCGGCATTATAGCTCTTTGGGATACGCCAGCGATTTGGGTCCAGGCGCTCCAGGGGAATCTTCTCGCCCATATTTGTTTTCCTTTATTATCGTCGATGAGCATAATGGCGCACTGCAATCTCTTATAGACGCCATTATGCTTCTGATCATTTTACTGCTTATTGATCAGTGTAGTCTGTCTTCTCGCCGAACAGGTATGAGTCGCTCACATACTTGAGGACGACGCGCCCCAGCTTTGGGTGCGTTCGCTCCTGCATTGGCTTGACCACCAGGCCCTCACGGATATGAGCGTTCTGCTCCATAAGCAGCGTCTTGCCTTCACTCAGTCGTTTGACTTCACCCAGTTCGAATGGAACGGTCGCCACGACTGGAATGGTCTCAACGCCGAATTGCTGGCAGAGCGCGACAAAATCAGGCCAATCCACATAGTGCCCATCGATCAGCAGATCAAAGGCGCGGTAGCCAAGAATGCCCCTGTATCCGTAGTGGAACGACTGGATTTTGCTACCATACACCTCACCGAAGAGCATAACCTGCCGCTGGGACTGCCCCAGGTGCTCTAAAAGATTGCGCACTGGAGCCAGCGACAACGGAAACCAGTAGATGTTTGTCTCGAATCTATCGCCCTCCGGCCGCTTGCGACGTAGAGCTTTGGAACCAGCCACGAACTCACCCTCGATCACCCCCAGACGG
The DNA here is from genome assembly GCA_964247965.1 of uncultured Dictyobacter sp. Classification (GTDB taxonomy): domain Bacteria; phylum Chloroflexota; class Ktedonobacteria; order Ktedonobacterales; family Ktedonobacteraceae; genus Dictyobacter. Next base: position 5,318 of record CAXTXB010000272.1, read on the forward strand.
TCCTGCGTGCCGTGAATCTTCTCAGTTAGCACAACAGGTTCGCCGTCAGTGAAGATGTCCGGAAAGTTACGCATATTTTCGATATCCGTGTACTCTTCGAACAAAGGATGGGCCTGCTCCGCGTCACCCTGACCTACACGCAGCGGCGGCTCGTATTTATGTACATGATAGTGCTCGGCAACATTTGTGCCAATCTGCCAATCCTCGTTGTCCGGTTTGACAGCAAGGCCAAAGGATGGCTCACCACGCAGCCTGGCGCAACGAATACGCTGTTTACTCAGATATTTGGTGACGCCAAAGCGCTCGCTGAGCTCTAACGGCAGCATTGTGTCGATAGGAAAGTAGACGATTTTATTGCCAACAGCATATTCGCCCTTTTTCACCACAAGCTGCCAACCTAGAACTTGAGCCAGTTCGAGGGCGTCCGCATTCGGATGCGGCGTAATTTGCTCTATCGTCGTCACAGGAACAATCAGACTACTCATGACGCACCTCTTTTCTCTCACCCTTAGATTAAGAATAATAATTTGTGGAATCATGAACTCTTTTTATGCAGATGGGCACAGCAAAGCTGAATAGTAGAGCAAGAACATAAGCCCGGCTCCAAATACCCAAAAAGAGCTTGTCTGCCAGCAAAAATTGAAAGAGTCTCTCGGGAAAGGAAACAGATGCTCGATTTTTATTTCAGATTAGAGATCGAAGATCATGCGAGCACTGTATCCCTCTGCAGTATCTATAATAGCCGCTTCATGCCACGTTGCGGCCTTGATCGCACAGCCGAGTTCGTGGCGTGCGGAATCATAGGGCTCGCCGAGTGCGCGGCCGGACAGGGATGTCTCGTTAAGAGCGAAAAGCTCGAAGTCGCGAAAGAGGAGGTATTCTGTGTCAAACAGGAAGATCAGCTCATTGAGCCACGCAATAAGAAGGGAAAGAGTGTCGTGACCCTCGACGGTGATCTCGCGATGCACGGCAACCCGCACCTGCTCAGGTGATACAAGCAGACTTTCCATTCCTTGAGCGGCGTGGACGAAAAGCTCTAATAGTGTCTTCCCATATGCGTGTATGCCGACATCGGCGGTATGATCGAATACTTCATAAGGCTCTCGCGCCATTAACGGTGTCCTGCCCGCGTCCTAAACGCGTAGGGCGGTAGATACCATCCACAACTGGCAAAACGAGCGGAAGTGGTAGAATAAAAATGGGAGTGCATAGTACCCTTCCTTTCCTTACTTGAAGTACGCTTGTCTACTTTACAGAGTACTCAATCTCTTGTGATTTGTCAAGAGCTTTATCTACATGTATCTTTATCCGCGTAGAGAATAGGAAAAGATATGCCGAATCATCAACCTATGACGACTACGGCTGTCACCGATGAGATGATCCCAGCGATAATTGATCTCATCAGTGCGCAGGAAACGCGTCAATTTGCACGCGATCCTCATCTTCATGCAGTACGTTCGCGCGCTCGGATTGAAGCTGCACTTGCATCTCAGCGCGCTGGAAAGATTGCTCCAATTGTCGCGCTTGATTCAGACGGGCATATGCGTGGGTACGTTCATCCTTCGGTCTGGGAGTTAGGGGCAAATAGTATGCTCCATGCCTTCCTTACTCCTCGGAACGGAATTGCAGAGACGCTGACGCTGCCAGATCCAGCGCATGAAGATGCTATACCGGTGGCAGAAGCTCTCTTAAAGGAGCTTTCTGTGATCTGGCGCAACCATAACACCACGGGTGACCTGATTCGTTGGCCACACTCTGATCCGTGGCTAGAACCTCTTCTACTGGATCAGGGATTTCTGCTTGATAGTATCTGTGCCCTGCGCCTACCTCAGCCTCTTGCCCCGCAGATGGATTCAGCCGCGCTATCCATTCGTCCCGCCCAACCAGCGGACGAGGAAGCGCTGGCCGCGCTGTTTAGAGAAGAGCTGGAATATCATGAGCACTTCGTTCCCGGCGCACGCACAAGCCCCATCGCCTTAGAGGCGTTTCATGCCAAGCTCACTCATCTCTGGTCGGGCGCAAGCCTGCAAGATGGCGCTCCGTTGGTGCTTGTGGTGGAAAGCGCTAACAAGGTTGTGGCGATGGCCGAGAACACACTGCTTGATGTATCCTCGCAAGATGAGCCGGGCTTTACGCCTCCTGGTCGCTACGGCTGCATCGATAATATGAGTGTGCATGCAGAGTTCCGTGGGCGAGGCGTTGGTCGCCAGCTCGTTCAGGCCGTCTTCGACGCCTTCGCCACCATGCAGCTTGATGGATATGTTTTATGGTACAACCCCGACAATCCTAAGGCAGAACGCTTCTGGCCCTACCTCGGTTTTCAGCCGCTCTGGACGACTTATCAAAGGTCATATAATGGCTCATCCCAAATTGTTGAAAAATGAGCTCCATTCCATCCTGTGCTGCCTGCTCTTTTTACACCCTGAGGCTGTAAAA
>CAXTXB010000273.1:0-6312 GCA_964247965.1 uncultured Dictyobacter sp.
TTGTTTAACCTGCCCTTTTTACTGCCGCCGGCAGTAAAAAGGGTGGGCAAAACATAATATTCCTCATTTTTCACAACTTCGGCATGAGCCATTTTCGAAAACAACGATTTTAGTAGCTCCAGTTAAAGCCACACTGCGAACAATGTTTCGCCGGATGATCGCTTTCAAAGGCATCGCGAAATGCTCTATAGGTCTCTCCCTGCCAGATGTCTGCCATTGACTCCTGGAAGATATTCCCTAGAACCCGCTCTTCTTTGTATTCCCGCGCACTTTTGTGGCCAAAGGGAGCAAAGCAGCAGGACAGAACATTGCCACTGGATGTGATATAGGTCAGCGTGTATGGGCGTCGGCAGCCAGACCAGGGGCGCGTTCCAAAGTCGCGCACCAGGCTCTCTACTGGCGTAGCCGAGCCAGCGGCGCTGAACTTAATCCCCAACTCTTTACACTTCTGCTCGCACTGATGAACAAGGGCAAGTTCTTCGGGAGTCGAGCGGCGGAAGAGTGACTGCGTGGAGTTCGCCAATCCTTCCTCGAAGTAGACCAGGCGTTGCATATAAACCTCTGGAACGCCGGCCTCGCTGGCCAGGTCGATGAGTGTCGGCAGCTCGTGCAGATTTTCGCGCATGGCGGTAAACCACAGCGATAGGACTGGCTTCTTGCTGTCCTGAGCCTTTTGTTGCGCGATAAACGCACGCACGTTGCGCCAGATTTTATCGAAGGCATCTACACCGCGCACCCTGGCGTATGTCTCGCGGCTGGCTCCGTCCATTGAGAGGCGATATTCATCGAGCCCTGCATCTATCAGCGCCTGGCCGCGCTTCTCATTGAGCAGGATGCCATTCGAATTGAACAGGACGTAGGTACCGCGATCCTTGAGATAGCGCACCATGCGTGGCAGCTCTTTGTTGAGCAGAGGCTCGCCCAGCCCGTGCAGCACGACGCGGTCAAGCACCGGAAATTGGTCTACAATATAGAGAAACTTGTCGTAGCTCAGGTCGCGGTCGTCCTCTCGTGAAAGCAGTGTGCGTGGACATTGCTGACAGAGCTCATTACAGCGGCTCGTTGGTTCAATATAAATTGAACGTGGGAGCGTTACAACTGGTGTCGTCGTGGAAATGGTTGTGGTCATAGAATGTTCCTTATTTCTGTAATCTGATGTGCTGTTGCTGGTGCAAGCTGCGGATCTTTTTGCAGTATTTTCGCCAATTGCTGTAAATCGGGCAACTCATCGACATCGAGTAGAGTCTCTACCAGTTCAACCCGTAACCCCTGTCGTATCGCGGCTGCTATGGTCATCTGCAAGACAACCGGGGTACTCATAGGAATGCCGCTAAATACATCGTAGGGGAATTTCATGGCGATCAGGTAGTAGCCTCCGTCCTCTGCCGGTCCCAACACGATATCGGCGTCCTCCAGCTGTGTGCGTGCATCGTCAATGATGCGTCGAGAAATATGCGGTGTGTCTGATCCGATAACGATGGTATATTGGAAGCCCTGTTGCTGTGCCCATTGAAAGGCATACTGCAAACGGTCTCCCAGATCCTCCCCCTTCTGCGGAAAACAATCTTCTTGCTGAATAGTAACCGGTACAAGCGTCGTTGCCAGCGCTGGAAAATCGCTCTCTACTGGCGTATACGTCCAGCGCAGGTCACATGTTGGGTAACCTGCAAAACGCTGAGCCAGGTCGGTCAAGAATGCCTTGTAAAGCAGTACAACGGGTGCGTCTCCAAGTGAACGGGCCAACCTGGTCTTTGTTTTTCCTGCCTCTGGATAGCGCGCCATGACAATAAGCGCCGTGTCAGCCATTGCTCCCCCTCCCCACATAACGCAGAGTTATGCTTAACATAAAATAAGCAGCCCTGATGCTGCCCAGCACAGTTCCTGCAACTTTTGACTGGCCGTGGCTGCGCCGCCGATAGTGAATAGATATTTCGAGAATGTGATACTGCGCGCGCGCAGCCTTTACCAACATTTCAACCGGCCACCCGAAAGTCATCTCATGCATGTTTAATGCAGCCAGCTTCTCGCAGCGTATGGCCCGGAATGATCCAATATCATGAATCTGAGTGCCATAAAATAAACTAATCATATTGCTAACGAGCCAGTTGCCCAACCTTGCCTGCGGTGGTATGGCCCCTTTTTCTGAGCGTTTGCTGATGCGTGAGCCTATGGTGAAATCAGCCCTACCTTCTAGGATAGGGGCTAGCATCAGTGGAATATCTGCTGGATCATCGCTTCCATCCCCATCCATAAAAATGAGCCACTCTGCTCCTATGCTTCGTGCCACCTGGAAACCCTTCCAGCAGGCGCGTCCATAGCCAGCTATTGGCTCGCTCACAACCATTGCCCCCGCCTCCTCTGCCACCTGTGCTGTTCTATCTGTACTGCCATTGTCTACGACGATGATCCATTGCGCGCTGTCAGGCGGGATCTCTGTCAGCAGTTGTTGAATGGCCCCTTCTTCATTTAATGCCGGTATTATAATAGCTATACCATCTCTATTGCTCAAGTATCGCTCCTACCAGCCAGTACAATCTACACAATCTTTTCTGCTCCTCTTTATCGACACCTTCCCGGGGTACTTGCTATAGTCATACACGTTTAACCAGGGAATTATTTACACTGATCGCTCCATATAGTGTATAATTTTTCATCGTAAGCAGCTTGTAACATAGAACTTTTGGTGGGCGTGCTTATAGTGACAGTTCTTGAGCCAGCTTGATTCCCTCGCGGAGCGCAGGAAGGCGGAGACGATGGGGATCAAATACTCTCCTGGAGAGCTGGACATCAAAACGCGTTCTATGGCGAAAAATTCTTAAGGAGGCTGTATGAGCCCCGAACAAGAACGGAACCCTGTCATCGGCAATGTGCCGGTAGATGATCTTAGTCCTATCGAAAATGATATTGTCATTCGAACGGTCAGACTCAATAAATACTTTGGAACGAAACAAGTGCTCAAGGATGTTGACTTTGAGGTGCGCCGCAGGGAAGTTGTTGCTCTTATTGGCCCCAGCGGCTCCGGGAAAAGTACATTAATTCGTTGTCTAAACGCATTGGAGAAGCCGACGAGCGGCGAAATTTATATTCAGGGAGAGAGACTCGACCCTTATCTGCCACCCAGGCAACTCAGCCCAATTCGACGTGAACTGGGCATGGTTTTTCAGAATTTTAACCTTTTTCCACATATGACGGTGTTGCAGAATGTAGTTGAAGCTCCTTTGCTTGTGCGTAAAATGGCATATGACCAGGCTGTGGCGCTTGGTGAAAATTTATTGGCAAAGGTCGATCTGTTAGAGAAGAAGGATGTCTATCCCAATCAGCTTTCTGGGGGTCAAAAGCAGCGTGTCGCGATAGCGCGCGCACTGGCAATGCAGCCTCGTGTTCTGCTCTTCGATGAGCCAACCTCTGCGCTTGATCCCGAACTGGTTGGTGAAGTCCTTAAGGTCATGAAAGACCTGGCCTACGAGGGAAGCACCATGGTTGTTGTGACCCATGAGATGCAGTTTGCGCGTGATGTATCGGATCGTGTGGTCTTCATGTCTGACGGCTCAATTGTGGAGCAGGGAGATCCTGAAGAACTTTTCAAGCAGCCTAGAGAGCGCCGAACGCAGCAGTTCTTAGAGCGCGTCCTCTCGGTTCTGCCATAAACTCTTTCCATTCTAAAAAGATCTGCTGGTCGAGAGAAAGGGATCGCCATGACTTCTGAATTGAATCGGCGTCTATTTTTAAAGCGTGCTGGTGGCCTTATAGTTGCCAGCGGTACATTGGAAACAGTCCTTGCTGCCTGTGGAGGCAATATTCCTACCTCTGCTCCCAACGCCACCCCTGGTGTCACAAAAGTGGAGAATAAGGGTTTAAAGTTACCAGGCTTTTTTCAATGGGGTGCAACCTCCAATAACGGTGCTCCTTATGTGTATAAAGATCCTTCGACAGGCAATCTCATAGGTTTTGAGCTTGAAATTTCTTCCGCTATCGCGGGCCTGATGAGTGTGACACAGAAGCAGGTCGAGACTGACTATGCTCAGCTTGATTCAGCGTTGCAAGCGAATAATTTTGATGCAATTCTCAATGGTTGGGAGATCACTGAGGATCGTAAGAAGACAGAGATTTTTTCTCAGCCTTATTATCGCAATGGACAACAGATAGTTGTGCGCGCAAACGAATCTCGTTTCACTCAGAAGTCAACCGAAGATACCCTTTCCCTGAAGGATCTGGAAGGCCTGACTGTTGGTACCGGTGCAGGATTTGAGGCTGAATCTTTGCTCGCAGCAGATAAAAAGATTAATCTCAAGTCATACGATCCCGATCTACCCTTTAACGACCTGGCCCTGGGCAGAATCGATGCCGTGTTGATTGATTTCTCTACGGTGACATACTATGTGTTGGGCGATGGCCCTGGTGGAAGTGCAAACAAGAGCCTCAAGCTTATTGGCCGTCCGTTCGCATTCAATGATTATGTTGTCGCCTTTAACAAAAAAAGCGTCAACGCTCCAGTTTTGCAAAAAGAGATCGATCAGGCCATTACTATACTAAAAAATAATGGGTTATTGCAGAAAATCTATCGCAAATGGGGCTTGTGGAACGACGTACAGGCTCAAATTAGTGTGAAGTAAGCAGAAGGATAAAACAAATGGATGTCATCTGGCCCGTTCTTCCAGATTTTCTGATGGGAGCAAGAAACACGCTGATATACTGCATCGTTTCGTTTCCTCTTGCCTTGCTCCTGGGTATGCTGCTTGCAATCATGGCTGGTTCGTCTACTATCTGGTTGAGCGGCCCGGCCCGTATCTTCATCGAGATTGTACGCGGTACGCCCATTGTGGCGCAGATATTTATTATTTACTATGGCCTGGGTGCACTACTCGTGCTTGCTCACAACGATGCGTTATCGCATTTAATCAATGCCTGGAGCGCGGGTATTGGCACGCTCGCTTTAAACTATGCTGCATACGAGGCTGAGGTATATCGCGCTGGTTTTCTCTCTGTGGAGCAGGGGCAGATGGAGGCGGCCCTCTCCCTTGGCCTCTCTCCCAGCCAGTCCTTCTTCCGTATCGTGCTGCCGCAAGCTATTCCTTTGATGATCCCTCCCTTTGTCAACGACTTTATCTATATGCTAAAAGATTCTGCAATTATTAGTGTGATTGCAGGTACTGAACTCACTACCGTGTTAAGTTTCTGGGTGCGTAGAAATGGAAGTAACCCTCTTCCTTTCTATATTTTGGCCGTCGTGCTCTATCTGATCATCAGCCTGCCCATTTCCTATGTTGCACGCTACTTTGAGTATCGTGTGCGTGCGGCCTTATAGCACTGTACCTTCAGGAGGCTAAGTGGCCTCCCTGTTCTAGAGGAAGATAAGGGAAAAGGAATGTCTAGTTATCGATCGTCAGCCCAGGAGGCACGGCTAAAAGCAGGGAATCGCTTCTGGCCGCGTAATGTTGGGGGTACCTACTCCTATTATCTTCTGGTTGCAGTAGCTGTTGCTGCCTTTGTTTATTATCTTTACACTTACAGGCAACTCGCCCTCGTTTACCTTCCGTCTCTGCTTCTGGGTACACTCGTTACCCTTATTATCTCGCTTCTAAGCGCCGTCTTTGCCACTATTTTAGGTTTACTAGGTGCTCTGAGCAGACTCTCACGCTTTCGGGCTGTCCGCTGGCTTGCCAATATCTATGTTGAGGTAGTTCGCGGTACTCCTCTGCTAGTACAATTATTACTCTGGTATTTTGGTGTGGGAACGGTGCTCTCGAATGCTGGCTTTAATCCATACGATATCGCATTCCGCGTAATGACTGCGCTGCAGAATAATAGCCTCGTGCCTACCGCTTTCAATGGCTTTTTCTATGGTATCATCGGCCTGAGTTTCAATTACGGTGCGTATTTAACTGAGGTATTTCGCACAGGTATCCTCTCTGTGGAGCGAGGGCAGATGGAGGCTGCTCTTAGTCTAGGTATGGACACTCAACAAAGCCTGCGGCATATTATATTGCCGCAGGCTATACGCGTGACGATTCCTCCATTTACAAACAACTTTATTACTCTGATCCAGGATAGCGCGTTTCTCTCCGTTCTAGCAGTGGTCGAACTAGAATACGTGACGATTGGCCTGGCGCTGCCGCAGTTGGATCCAAATAATAAGTTCTTTGTGTTTGTCCTGGGGGCGTTACTGTACCTGGCCCTCTGTTATCCACTTTCGCTTCTGGCGCTTTATCTCGAACGCCGCCTGTCCGTCATACATATAGATGTGTAGCAACTTCGTTGTTCTTAACGGTTTTTTATTAGTTTACATTTTCTCTATTTCCGTGGATTTTTTTT
>CAXTXB010000273.1:6322-7732 GCA_964247965.1 uncultured Dictyobacter sp.
TTTCGCTCTTTTTTTCCTCATCCAAAAAAAACCCCACGGAAATAGAGAAAATGTAAACTAATAAAAAACCGTTATTTTATAGAGATGACGATTGGCAGGGGCGTGATAGGGTCGATAGCAACCTTCTGGCTGCCGGCGTTCAGATAGAGCCCGGTAGATGAGCCGCCGTCGAGATTGAGCGCAGTCTGAAGGTTCAGGTCTGAAGCTTTCGCGTGATCGATAAGCAGGTCGGCCAATTCATCGAGTGAGAATGCTTGTGATGGACTGATAATAAACAGCAGGTGTCCCTGTTTGTCCATCGCCACGACGGTACGCCGCTTAGACGATGCATCTGCGCTAAAATGGGTACGTTGTCCATTGATGATGAGCATGGGGGTTGATTGCGTAGCCTGCGTAAACTGCTCTGTATCGGGATTGTATGGCTGGTCATGGAGTGAGCGCAGCGAGATATTCCCCTGCGCGTCAACGGCGAGCATGCCTCCATAGCCGTTGTAAGAAGTGCCTGTAACCTGTCCGTTAGAGATAATCAGCCCGGTGGCCTGATTATGCTCGTCGAAGTAGCCTCCGTTAATGGATGCCATTGCCCCCGTTTGTTTCACCCATGAGCTAAGGTTCAACGGTTTATCTGGCTGATAACCGATGCTCAAATGGATGCTATGTGGGTCGAAGCGTACTATAGTGACGGTGTCTTCATTGTTCCCAGCACTTTTCCAATGCTCATAGCGAATGGCGACGCCAGATTTGGCCAGCGTCCACACATCCAGGGGAGGAGCGTCGGGCGATCCTCCTGTGTTATTCGAGGCGGTAACCGGTGTTCCGCTGTAGCTCACGCCGGGCACAAGACTACAGGCCAGCAAAGCACCGGCCAACAGACTGAGAAGAAGAGAGAGGTGAATGGCATGTTTTGCTGGCATGTAGGTCTATCCTTGCTGCCCTGTTACTTTTTCCAGGGTGTGGCTTCAATTGCTGACATCGTGCCCTTAAACTCCATTGCCAGCTTTAATGCTGCATCATGTGCAGCATTTTCTGTACTATCATCGAGCGGCACCAGCTTTACTTTACCATAACGGCGCGCCAGAGAGCGGTGAATGAGCAGGTCGGTGAACCAGGGATTCTTGGGCAAAGACGGTCCATGAGTATAGGTGCCAAAGACATTTTTGTAGATGGCCCCTTCAAAGCCGTCCTTGCCGTTGTTGCCCCAACCGGATAAAACTTTGCCCAATGGCTGTACTTTTGAGCCAAGGTATGTGCGCCCACTATGGTTCTCGTACCCCACCAGGATTTTCGTCCCGAGCTCTTCAAAATGGCATTCCAGTGCTATATGTGTCATAAAGCGGGTGTTGCCACCCTCAGTGTAAAGGTCAAGTACATCTGCGCCCTTAAGTTCTGGCCCCTCATATGGTTTGTAGT
>CAXTXB010000274.1:0-275 GCA_964247965.1 uncultured Dictyobacter sp.
ATGTATTCTCTCTTCAACAAAAGTATACCCGCTTCAAAGTAGAAGTGTCAACGCGCAATTTTATAAACATCACAAGATACACAATCATGAATATATCTTAGAATTAAATCAAATACTAAGATCACTATAAGCTAAAATGCGAATAGTTTAGCATAGACGTTTCATCATCAAGAAAAACGGGGTACAATAATGTAAAGAGATTATTTTTTATTGGTGGGAGTTGCTATTTATGAACCAACTGTTCCTTGAACAGCTTCGGCAGGGCCCGGTTTTGT
>CAXTXB010000274.1:285-7729 GCA_964247965.1 uncultured Dictyobacter sp.
AAGGAAAATAAGCGGCTGTAAGATTAAAAGCAGTGGTAGAAGCATCAAATAAGATCAAATGAGTGGCTTAACATGCACATTCCATAATCAAGGAAAACGGTGTACAATATTGTACAGAGATCATTTACATTGGTGGGAGTTGCGATTTATGAATCAACTGTTCCTTGAACAGCTTCGGCAGGGTCCGGTGTTGTGCGATGGTGCAATGGGTACGTTGCTCTATGCGCGTGGAGTAACGTATGAAAAATGTTTTGATGAGCTTAATCTGACACAGCCCGATCTTATTCAGGGCATTCACAACGAATATTTGAGTGCCGGGGCCGATATTATTGAGACAAATACTTTTGGGGCCAATCGAGCCAAACTTGAGACACATAATTTACAGGATCGTGTGCGCGAGATCAATTTCCGCGCCGCTCGCATAGCCCTGGAGGCGCGTGAGGTATCTGGTCGTCCAGCATTTGTGGCCGGGGCGCTTGGTCCAACTGGCCGCCCTTTGCAGGCTCCCGACGAGCAGCGCCTGGGCGAGTTGCGTGCCATCTTTCGTGAGCAGATCGAAGCCCTTCAAGAAGGCGGCGTGGAACTACTGATCCTTGAGACATTTTCTAGTTTAGCAGAATTGCGTCAGGCGGTTCTTGCCGCCAAAGAGGTTGGCGGCTTACCTATTGTGGCCCAGATGAGCTTTTATGAAGATGGGCATACGCTGTCGGGACAGTCGGCCACCAGGGTGGCTACTGTACTAAATGATCTTGGCGTTGATGTTATTGGCGCTAATTGCAGCGTCGGCCCCGCCGCAACACTGGATGTGCTTCACGAGATGATTGCGACCACGAAACAGCAATCAGAGGTAGGCTCTGGCAAAATACCATTGTTCTCGGCACAGCCAAACGCAGGACTTCCTCAGCGTATCGATAACCGATTCTTTTATGTCTCTACGCCTGACTATTTTGCCGACTACGCCCTCCAATTCATCCAGAGCGGGGTGCATCTGATCGGCGGTTGCTGCGGCACTACACCACGCCATATCGAGGCGATGCGCCAGGCCATTAATGAGCGCTACCAGACTCCCAGTAGCCAGTTCACAACGCTCGATCCACAGAATGTAGAGCAGACAAAGGATAAAAACACAACAAACGGCCAGACTACGATCACAAGGTTGATTGAAGAAGAGACGATTCTGCCGCAAGAGGGAACAAAGACGGGCCTGCAGGAAAAACTTGCTGCAGGCGAATTTGTCATCAGTATCGAGCTCGATCCACCCAAGGGCTTGAACCCAACAAAGCTACTATCAGGGGCCGCCTTGCTTCAACAGGCCGGAGCCGATTTCATCAATATCGCGGATAGCCCCATGGCCCGTGTGCGTATGAGTTGCATCGCCCTGGCACGACTGATTCAGGATCATCTGGGCATTGAGACCATCATACACTTCACGACCCGCGACCGCAATCTCATGGCATTACAATCAGAGTTGCTGGGAGCACATGCGCTGGGAATTCGTAATATCCTCGCCTTAACTGGCGATCCGCTGCGGGTTGGAGACTACCCGAATACAACAGGAGTGTGGGATGTGGATTCCATTGGGCTGATCCAGATCTTGCGCGGCCTCATCGAAGGCCACGACGCGGCCGGCTCTTCAATCGGTGCCAAAGCCTCTTTCAACATCGGCTGCGCCCTCAATCTGAATATGACCGATGAAGAGACGGATCGCGAGATCGAGAAATATCATCGCAAGCTTGAGGCCGGAGCTAATTTCATTATGACCCAGCCTATCTACGAGCTAGCACCGCTAGAGCGCTTCATCAAGCGTGCGGGCAAGCCTCCCATTCCTATGTTACTAGGGTATATACTCTTACATAGCTCCCGACACGCGGAATTCTTACACAACGAAGTTCCTGGTATTACCATTCCAGATCATGTACGCGCACGCCTGAAAGATGCAGGGGACAATGGGCATGAAGAAGGACTAGTCATAGCCCAGGAGCTCCTAGCAGAGGCAAACAATATGGTCCAGGGTGTCTACCTTCAACCATCATATAGACGCTACGATATTGTCAGCGAGTTGATCAAATCACTACGTATGCAAAATGCTATAAGATAAGGACACCTTCAGCGTTCGTCCCGTTCTCCATTTATTATTTTTGCGTATTGCTTATGCTTTTTGTACACAATTCGAGCTAACCTCTAATTGTTTACAAAAAGCATAAGCAATACGCAAAAATAATAAATGGAAGTATGTCAATCAGCTTCGCAGCTCTTTACGATGCTTAATGTTTTTGCATATTGTAAAAATGTACAATATGCAAAAACATTAAGCATCGTAAAGAGCTGCGAAGCCATATAAGTTTATGCGCTAAGAAGGCGATGGCAACGAAATTCGATACTTAGTGAAAAGTTAGCGAGCCGAAAAAGGCTCTCTTTTCTAGTTATAGATTAAAACGGAGATTGAAACTATAGAAGTGTTTCCTGATCGCTTAAAAGTCCTGAGAGAGGTGGGTAAAGCTCCTCTTCAAGCTCTACTTCATCTCTGGGATACGCTTTTTGAGCAACACTATACACTTCCTGTGCGGGATACTTGAGTGCATACTGCTTACTCGTGCCTGGTAGGTAGTATCCGTCTGGTGGATTCCACCCATTTGGGCGCGAAACAACCTGGATAAGAGGTAAGGTTCGGAGCAAAGGAGAATGTTGCTCTACATAAGAGGTGAGTAGATTGGTGAGATGTCTTTCAGCATGAAGCAATGTGTCAGCATAAATGAACGAGTAGATTTCATGATCGCCGATGGCTACGTGACCGGTGTAGAGAGTTTTCATTTTGCCTCTCCTCTAAGGCTTTTAAAAGCCTCGCGAAATGCATATGCCATTCTATCTAATTTGTGTAACCATTATACACCATATTAGGAGTACTTCAAAACGCTAAAGGTGCAAGCTATCGAGTTCTTATGCACTTGCAAACGCGCCTCTCACGTAGTATACTTATATTGTCCTCTCATAACAAAAGGTTTCCTGCTGATGTGAAATCTGGCGTGAGAATGGATGAGCAGAGGCAAGGAAGACTTTTGCGAAAAACAGAAACAATAGCTAGTTGCAAAAGAGGAGAGTAGCTCTATTAACAAGGATTTTCGGGGGAACGAACGCGCGCGTGAGACACGCGTGAATGAGCGTATTCGTGCACGCGAAGTACGCCTCATCGACGAAAATGGCGAAATGATGGGAGTTATGCCACCGGTTCGCGCATTGGACATTGCTCGTGATAGAAACCTTGATCTGGTTGAAATATCACCAAACGCAGTGCCGCCAGTTTGTAAACTCATGGACTATGGTCGCTACAAGTATGACCAGGCCAAAAAGGAGAACGAGGCACGCAAGAACCAGAAGACGATCACGCTCAAAGAAATCCGCATGCGTCCACGTACAGACGATCATGATGTAGAAGTAAAGACTCGCAAGATTCAAGAGTTCCTGGCTGACGGTGATAAGGTAAGAGTTAGCGTTCAGTTTCGTGGACCTGATATGCGCCATCCTGATATCGGTCGTAAGTTGCTAGACGGCATTGCAGATGATTTGAAGGGAATGGCAACCATCGAACGCTCACCGGTGATGGAGGGGCGGATGATGTCGATGATTGTCTCTCGTGCTCCTGGATGGGAACCACCTAAGAAACAGGCAGCTCCTTCTACTGAAAAAAATCGGCCTGCGGAGACAGCAGTAGATCCGACGCCTACAGCGCCTCAGGATAATGAAACGGCAGAGACACAGCAGTAGTTATTCATTTACCTCGCGCATCTACAAACCTTCCATGCACATGTCTCTCTGATTGGCTCATACGTAGTAGACCCCACAGAGCAGGTAAAGGATGGCATAGTTCGCTGAACTATGCCATTTCTTTTGTAACGGTCAAACTTAATTGACTTTTAAAAATTAGACAACTAAGATAAGACTAGTCTATCTAGTAGACAAAGCAAAGAATATGTATGAAACAAGAGCACTCAAAGATGCGGTGCCTTATGGAGGCAATTGGTGAGTAGATACGACGATCCGCGCTGGTATACAAATGAAAATAATCCATCTCAACAGCCAGATGACTTTGACCACTATCCCTTTCTTCCAGCACAAGAGGATAGTGTTGTGCAACATACTAGTCCGGTACAGAGCTCACCAGTAGAAGCTCCTCATCGCTTACAACGCATGATTGGACAGGGTATTGCACTTCTCGCACTCCTGGTTATCGCGTTCTGGGGCGGCTGGCTGAGCAATCAGTACTTCGGCAACTCTTTCAATCAGAGTGATAAGTCTAAAGCTTATGAACAACTTTTTCAAGAAGCATGGACCAAAATAGATCAGAACTATGTCGATCGTAAGTCAGTCGATTATAAGAAGATGTCTTATGCTGCTATCGATGCTATGGTGAAAAGCCTTGGTGATAGTGGCCATACTCGCTTTATGGATGCTCAAACCGTTCAAGCGGAGAATCAGCAGTTAAGTGGCAAATTTACGGGTATTGGTATTTATTTACAGCAGGATAAAAATACAAAGCAGCTTATTATTACTGCTCCAATTCCCAATTCACCTGCCGATAAGGCCGGCATCAAGCATGGCGATATTATTAAGGCGGTTAATGGAGTGAGTGCGGATGGCAAAGATATTAATGGTGTAAGCAAACTGATTCAGGGCAGTGCTGGAACAAGTGTTGATATTACTATTCAGCGTCCTGGAGAAGATAAAACGCGGACATTTCACCTCCTTCGCGCCGAAATCCAGGTTCCCAGCGTGACTATGCATTATATCGCGGAGAACCACACCGCCTATATTCAGATGACACAATTCGCAGACGGAGTCGCCAATCAGCTCAAGGACGATGTCAACCAGGCAAAAAGTCTGGGGGCTACCAGGATCATTCTAGACTTGCGCGATAACTCTGGCGGCTACCTCAACGAGGCGGTTAATACTACTAGCTTATTCGTGAAAAGTGGCTATGTGCTGCAAGAGAAAGATAGCAGTGGTAAGCTCACTCCTGTGTCGGTCAATGGCAATCCGATTGATACTACTTCCCAGATGGTTGTATTGGTAAATAAAAATACAGCCAGTGCAGCGGAGATTGTTGCAGGCGCTTTAAAGGAAAACAACCGGGCAACGGTTATTGGTGAGCAGACATTTGGCACTGGAACGGTGCTCTTGCAGTTTCCACTTAGTGATGGGTCGGCCCTCCTCATTGGAACACAGGAGTGGCTTACTCCGAAGGGAAATTTTATTCGTAGCACAGATACAAGGCCGGGTGGTATTGTGCCAAACATGACTGTTGTGCTAGGACCAAACAATGCCCTGCTCACTCCCACTGATGCTAATCAGGGGAATCTAAGTGAGCAACAGCTCCTCGATAGTAAAGATAATCAGCTTATTGCAGCCTTGCACTACCTACAAGGACAGAAATAGCAGAATAGAGGCCCCTTCCATCTATCGATCAGCGACAAGAAGCGGGCCTCCCTTTATCGCGTCAGTACAACGCTCACAATCATCGTCGTCACAATGGGTGATGTGCGGGTTGTCCTGCATAGCTTTAACAGCCACGTCGAGTGTTTCACGAGCAGGAAATACTTGCCAGATGCTTTCTCCTACTAGAAACTGCGTATTGAAGGCGGCGAGCAGAGGTGCAAAATGGTCAAAGCCCTCAGAACAGCTACCGACAGCCACAAGCACAGGCTGACCATCAGGTCCATTTGCCCAGCGGCGGAAAGGTACGCGTCCAGCTTCTTGCTCGGCGTAGTGTAGAAAGGTCATGCGTTCCAGTCCTACGCCCATCAAAACGATTACACCATCTAGCTTTGTTAGAGCGCGCAGGGGCGCGTAGACGTCTAATGAACTCTGATCTCTAATCAACTGCTGTGCCAGGGGGCCTACAGCCGCAAAAGAATTGAGCGGGTGGTTCCCTCTCGCCCTCTCAGGCCAATTCACTACTGCTGTTGGCAACGCGCCCATACTTAGATCGATCTCAGTTGTATCGGGTGTATAGGCGTCTCCTCCCGCACCTAGATAGAGGGTGGTAGAGCTTTTGTAGCGCAGTCCATTTCTAGCAGGCCTCATATCAGCACGAGCTGGTGGTGCAATCGCAAAGGCCGCTATCGAGAATGAAGGCACCAGAACGGTACAACCTTCGGCAAGCAATCCCTGCAATATAGTTGTGGCACCGCGTTCCACCTGCCCAAACGAACGGAGTGACGAATGCACACATACAGGTCGTCCAGATACATCCAGTGCGCGAATAGCACTACGGATATCATTCATTGCTACAGCCATAATAATCCTTAAAGGACTAGTAGTTCTATACTAAGCCCCTTTATATTCATAATGAGAATCCGACGTTTCTTCGCCCGCCATATTTGTCTCTTGCTCTTCTGGAGAAGGGAGCAACAAGAGGTCGATCTTCCCTTCTGTCTGCTCTTCTTCCAGTTTGCGTTCGACGCGTATCTTAAGGATACGTCTTCCACGCGTTGCCAATACAGTGAAAGTGAGAGTATCATAAGAGATAGTATCGCCAACACCTGGAATCTTATCCAGTTGAGAATAGACAAAGCCGCCAAGCGTCTCATAATCGGTATCTGCAAGTTTTGTGTCCATTAACTCGTTAAAGTCATAGATACTCATTTTTGCGTTAATGACGTACGCGTTTTCGTTGACTTTCTCGTATAAAGTCTCTTCGTGATCGTATTCGTCCTGAATGTCGCCGACGATCTCTTCCATCAGATCTTCTATGGTGACTAAGCCTGCGACAGAGCCATACTCATCCACAACTATCGCCATGTGGACACGATTCTGGCGAATCTCACGTAATAGATCATCCAGCTTTTTGGTCTCAGGCACATAGTAAGCGGAACGAAGCATGTTGCGAATTGGGTAGGCATCGTGGCCTTCGCGCAACTGTCTGAGCATATCTTTGGTATACAATATTCCAATGATTTCATCAATGCCAACTGTGTCTTCATACACAGGAATACGCGAAAAGCCGCCCTGCATGGCAAGATCAACTGCTTGCGTGACTGTGACCTCACTCGATAGCGTTACCATATCGATTCTAGGCACCATCACCTCGCGTGCAGTCGTATCGGCAAAGGCGAAGATACTGCGAATCATCTCCGTCTCTTCTTGTTCGAGCACCCCCTCTTCTTCACTCACGGTCACCAGCAATCGCAACTCTTCTTCAGTGACGAAGGGCCCCTTATGCTTTATATGCCCGCCCATCAACCGCACAAACACAGATGTAATGGCATTCAACGAGAAGACAAGCGGCCGCAGTAGCCAGGCAGCCGCGCGTACTGGACCAACAAGGACGCGTGCCCAACGCAGAGGATTCCGTACGGCGGCGGTCTTAGGAGTAATCTCACAAAAAATTAATACGATGAGAGAGATTACTACAGAGGAGAGAAGTTCACCAAATGATTCGGTGAAACGT
>CAXTXB010000275.1:0-7687 GCA_964247965.1 uncultured Dictyobacter sp.
GAAAAACAGGTATATAAAAACGGGATGAGCGCCAAAGGCACGAGAAGGCGGCGGCATGAGATGTTGCTGCTTGTCTCTTGTCCAAGCACATGCTATACTGCCTTTGAACTATTATCGTGTAGATTGCAGTGGAGATCATGGATGGGTCAGTATAGACAATGGCTGCACTATCGAGGAATTGACCAGTTGTTACGCTCTCAACTGGCGGTCTCCCAGCATGAGCTTGAGCAACTTCAGGCGCAGGTGGAGGTACTGGGGAAGCAAGCTTTCTCTGCGGAGAACGCAATTTTCCAGGCACTCACCAGAATTCAGCAAGACGAGTGGAGCTTCACAGAGCCAGTCATACAGCCGAAGGAAAAAGATGTTGAGGGTGTTGAGGTAGCTGAAGAGCAAAAAAAGGGGAGTGTATTAGAGGAGGTGGAAGAAGTGGATGAGATGGCTGGAGTGGAGATACCCACAATTTCACCTGCACTGCTGGCCTGGAGCAGGCTCCCTAATTTTGATACGCAGGCAATACAAGAGATACAAAAACCTGATGTTGACATCTCGACCAGATCACTAGAGGTGCCACAATCGGACGAACAACTTTTACCCACAGATATAAGCGCATTTATTGACGCATCCTACCCAACCAATCCACAGATCAAAATCCCCTGGTGGCTCCACAACACTGCTTCATCTAGCCAGGAAACATCGGAGGCGCGTGCTATCGAGCAGCAAAATGAGAACTCTGATCACCTGGTCCAACGCTGGTTCGAGCGCTGGAGACAACAGCCGACAAAGACGAAAAGAGCGCAGGAGGACCAGACGCTATGAGCGTGGAAATTGACCCCATGTCAAAGAGAGGAAAGCTGAGCGACGAAACAATAGATCAGCTCTTTGGCCAGCTTAAGGCAGAAGATATTGAACAGTTCTACATGGCCTATCAACTCTGGTCACAGCGACAACAAATAGAACAACTCCAGATTCAAATGCTCAGCTTACAACAAAAGATCGATGAAAACACAGCACAAATGGAGCAATTCCAACCTTCCGCCATCGCATTGGCATCACTGGCACAACTACAATCGTGTGGAGTAGAAGACGCTGACCTCCTGGATAGGATGCTTGAGCGGGGCGATGAGTGGCTGGATCATAGTATTGAGCTCCTGGAGCGCTGCGAGCGGTTGGATCTGATAGGCGGAGATTACACACAATGGTGCCAGCACGCTCTGGAAGGCGCATACGACTGGTTAGACTCGATAACTGATCCAGGCATTCAAGTAGCAGGTGCAGCAGTTCCCATAGTGCAGGAGCACGCGACGACAGACGGAGCTGAGGTCACCGAAGAGCAGTTACTAAGGAAGTTGATGAGTGAGGACGGAGACACAGAAAAGGCCAAACAGGAATCAATACCGGAACAGAACTCTCGCATTACACAGCCACTTACAAGTGTAGATAAACAAGATGTCATGAGTGATGAGACACAAAAAGTTGCCACCACCAAGCTCCCCAGGTGGACCACCCAACCACTTCCAGCAATGGACGAGTTAGTAGTATCAGATGACCAGGTAGAAACCTCATCTTCGGCCAGAATGGAGACGGATCAAGTCCTTGCCTCTAGCAATATAACACCAACAGAGATTCACCCTGCCGAGCAAGTCGATAATGAGAACGAAACAGCAGCACTCCAGACAGACCGGAAAGAGATAAGTGACCAGGAGTCGCATCCAGCCAATATAGAAGAGAACGAAATTACCACGCTCAATAGTGCTGAAAAAGAGCATGAGATGGCTACCCTTCCTCCTGCTACTAGTGAGGAAACAAGGCAACAAGAGAACGAAACGCTGCCTGCCGAGCGCGTTGATAAGGAGAAAAGTGGGAATAATCCCCAAGATAGATTTGATGAGGAAAATGGGCAACAGATGCCAGATTTGCCATCTTCAAAAAAGAATGTTGTGGAGAAAAAGAAAGGCTTTCTCCACGGACTGTTAGCAAAAAGACCGAGGCGATGAGAAAAGTGAAAATACTGGAATACCGGAAAGAGGACAGAGCGTGTACCAGGTCTCTATGAGCTACCATTCTTTTCATGAACAGAAAGAAAGAGAAAGAGAGAAATTTCAGGTAGCTAGATAAGCATGATAGGCATGGGGAGCGCAGGGAAATTGACCATGCTCCGGAATAGGCTTATACTTGGGTGGACTACGAGGGAGGAAGACCGTGTTATTTGAAAATTACGAAAAAGAACATCCTGTTCACAGTCCAGTGCGTACACAATATTTGCAGATTAAGCGTCAGAATCCTGACGCCATCCTTTTTTTCCGAATGGGCGATTTTTATGAAATGTTTGACGACGATGCGGAAATCGTGGCACGCGAACTGGAGATAGCCCTCACACGCAGAGATTTTGGGCGGGGAGAAAAATCGCCGATGGCCGGCATTCCATATCATGCGGCAGACGGCTATGTTGCGCGTCTCGTCGGCAAAGGCTATCGTGTCGCCATCTGCGAACAGACCAGTGATCCCGCCCTCTCTAAAGGGCTAGTGGATCGTGAGGTCGTGCGCATCGTCACCCCTGGTACAATTATTGACCCCGCAATGCTCGCCGCCAAGCGCAACAACTTCTTAGCAAGCGTGCTCGTCAGTCGGGACGCAGTGGGAATTGCTTACCTCGATATTACCACAGGTGAATTTGCAGTCACGCAATTTAGCTCAACCGAGCCAGAAGTCGCCGCACAACAAGAGATCGCACGGGTTGGACCGGCAGAAGTCCTCGTCGAGGCACACTATGGACACCAACAGGGGAGTCGCAAACGCCGCTGGCTGGCAGCAGTAATGAGCGAGAAGCAAGTAACCAAGATCGGCAGCAATGGAAACCCGAACGCAGAAATTCCCGATATGGAGGAAGAGGAAGATGATACAGCTCCTCTTGCAAAGATGTTGGATAACGTGGCGGGGCATGTTACTCCCTACGACGCACGCTATTTTCACGAGGACGACGCACGGCACCGCTTGCTGAGGCAGTTCAACGTAGCCTCGCTGGAAGGGTTTGGTTGCGCGAATCTTCCATTGGCCATACGGGCTGCGGGTGCGGTGCTGGCGTATGTGCAGGACACACAGAAAGGGCTCTTGCAGCAGCTTACCGAGCTCGAAACCTACTTTACCAACGGGTTTATGACGCTAGATCCGTACACCCGGCGCAACCTCGAACTCTTCGAAACCGGACGGGGCTCCTCTGTCAAAGGATCACTATTATGGGTGCTGGATAGAACACGTAGCCCAATGGGAGGTCGCCTGCTACGACGCTGGATTGGGCAACCGTTGCTCTCGATAGAAATATTAGAGCAGCGCCAGGAGGCGCTCAGCGAACTACTGAACGACACCATTCTACAAGCAATGCTAGCAGAGAACCTCAAGAGGGCCGGCGATATTGAACGGCTAGCCAACCGCATACGCCAGCGGATCGCCTCACCTCGCGACCTGGTAGCATTGGCCAACGGACTACGGGCTGCGGCAGAAGTACGAACCAGCCTGACAGAAGAGGACGCAAACAGGAAACCTACACTGACCCATCTAATTGAGAAGCTAGCTGACAACCAGGACATCGTTACGCTCATAGAGAACGCCATTGTTGATGAACCCCCACTCAGCCTCTCTGAGGGAGGCATTATTCGAACTGGCTTCAGTCACGAACTCGATCAGCTTAAAGATGCTTCACAGAATGGACGCAAGTGGATCGCCGACCTGGAGCAACGTGAGCGCAAACGCAGCGGAATCAACAACCTTAAGGTTGGATTTAACAAAGCGACCGGCTATTTTATCGAGGTCACAACGGCCAACCTCAATCGCGTCCCACAAGACTACATGCGCAGGCAGACGCTCACAAATGCCGAGCGCTATATCACCCCCGATCTCAAAGAATACGAAACGCTCATCCTCAATGCGCAAGAGCGCATGAACAAGATGGAGAACGAATTCTTTGTTCAGTTACGTGCTGACATCGCAATTCACGCTTCAGAACGAATCTTGGAGACAGCCCACGCACTCGCTGAAATTGATGTCTACCTGAGCCTTGCCGAGGTAGCCGCCCGCCAAAACTACTCGCGGCCACAGCTCAACGAAGGCGACACAATCCATATTGTGGCTGGACGACATCCAGTGGTTGAACAGGCTCAATCCGATACAGCCTTTATTCCTAACGATACCAACCTTGCCAATCATGATGCCCAGATTTGTATTATTACAGGGCCTAATATGGCGGGCAAATCGACCTATCTACGTCAGGTAGCACTCATCGTCCTCATGGCCCAGATCGGCAGCTACGTCCCGGCTGAAGCAGCGAACATAGGCATCGTCGACCGTATCTTTACACGCATCGGCGCGCAGGACGACCTTGCAACCGGGCAAAGCACGTTTATGGTCGAGATGGTAGAGACCGCAAATATCTTACACCATGCCACACCACGCAGCCTGATTATCCTGGACGAAATTGGGCGTGGGACAAGCACATATGATGGATTGGCTATAGCACGCGCAGTAGTAGAATATCTGCACAACAACAAACGTAGTGGGGCGCGCACCCTCTTCGCAACACACTATCACGAACTCGTAGAAGTGGCGCAGCTCTTGCCGCGTATCCGCTGCATGAACGTCGCAGTCACAGAGGAGGCGGGGCAGATTGTTTTCCTACGCAAGATCGTGCCAGGTGGGGCAGATAGAAGCTACGGTATTCACGTGGCACAACTTGCCGGCATTCCACGACCCGTTATTCACCGCGCAGAAGAAATCCTGGAGGAACTAGAACGCAAAGGGGACGCCAAGGCAAGACGCAAAGCGATGCGCGACATGACCATGCCGGTTGCCTGGCAAATGACCCTGCTGGCAGCAGAAGCAAACCCATTGCTTGACGAGATCAAAGACCTGGCTATCGATGAACTCACACCTATTGAAGCAATTAGCAAGCTTTATGAATTGCAACAGAAGGCAAGGCAGGAGTCTTAAATCGTGCGCCTCTTTTTCGATAGAATACAGCAGGCTCAACAATACACGAGGGTGCATAATGTGATATCATGTATATGGTTAGTGTACTATTTACAATAACAAATAGACCTATTTACCCAAAAGCCAAATGATTATGCAAGAGCAAGCACCTGATATCAACAGGCGTTTGAGCAGTCAATCAGTTGCGTCAGGAAAGCGTTAGCGTTCGTGTAGTAAGTGTACCTGGCTAGGAATTGTTTGAAGAAAAGAGTGCGGAAGCTTATCACAGGGCAAGTAAACCTTTAAACCTACGAGTCGCGAGAGATATGCACGATCAGAGGACATTGTAGTATAGTATACTCGGAACAGTGCATATGTTGAAGCAACAAAAGAAAGGCAAAGTCACATGGCGAATCCACTGGTACAATTGCATAATACGCAAGGTCAGAGTCCATGGTACGATAATATTGACCGGAGCCAACTCAAAGCGGGTGAACTCCAGCGCATGCTTAACGAGGATGGCATCCTGGGCGTCACGGCGAACCCGACTATCTTCGAGAAGTCCATCAGCGCGGGTGATGCTTACGATGAGCAGATCTCTCAATTAATTAGCGATGGGAAGAACACCAACGAAATTTACGAAGCGGTTGTTATTCAGGACATCAGGACTGTAGCAGACCTGCTGCGCCCAATCTATGATCGTACAAATGGAGCTGATGGGTACGTCAGCCTTGAGGTATCGCCCGAACTGGCAAACGATACAGAGGGAACCATTTCAGAAGCCAAACGCTTCTGGAAGATGGTCGAGCGGCCCAATCTTATGATCAAAATTCCAGCCACTCCCGCAGGAATCCCAGCCATCTATGAAGTGCTACGCAGTGGAATCAACGTCAACGTCACACTGATCTTCTCAATTGAGTCTTATCGTCAAGTCGTTGATTCTTATCAGCGTGCGTTAGAAGACATGCATAGCCGGGGCGAAGATCTCAGCAAGGTCGCTTCAGTAGCCAGCTTCTTCGTCAGCCGTGTTGACACATTGGTTGACAAGCGGCTAGAAGATATGATCAAGGGTACCAATGATGCCAGCGAGCAGCAGAAGCTCAAGGCGTTAGAAGGCAAGGCAGCCATTGCGAATGCACGCCTGGTCTACCAGGACTTCAGAAAGCTCTTCAGCACACCACGCTTCGAAGAGCTCAAGAAGGCGGGTGCTCACTTTCAACGACCGTTATGGGCCAGCACAAGCACCAAAAACCCAGCATACCGCGATACTATGTATGTAGAAGAGCTAATTGGCCCTGATACGGTTGATACGATGCCACTGGAAACAGTCAAAAATTTCCGTGATCATGGTGTGGTGAAAAATAACAGTATCGAGGATGATATCGATGGAGCACACACTGCTCTAGATAGCCTTGAGAAGCTGGGCATTCACTACGACCAGGTCACCCAGCAGTTACTTGACGAGGGCGTACAAAAGTTCGCCGACTCCTTCCACCAATTGTTTGCAGGGATCGACAGTAAGAAAAAGGCCATCGCAGAGGGAGAAGGAAAAGTTGCTCGCTAGCAACTCTTCTTCCTGGTAACACCCGGTCATCAAGACAGACAAAATATTGTAGAAGAGATAGAGCGAGGTGATGTATTCTCGCAGGCTAGAATAGCGGAGAACAGGTAAGTCTAATTGGGAAGAGAGACAGTGAGCACTTCCCTGGAAATACTTTATCAAAGCCTTCTAGCCTTATCTATTTCTTCTTTCGTACAGTATTGTTTTTATACTCAAATGAAGTAGCAAGTTCTAATAAAAACACATTAGGAGATATGATATGCCTCAGCGTAGCGTCGTCGAGGCGCCAAACCCCTTTCGCGAGGGACTACGCATTAAAGAGAGTTTAGAGCCCTGCGTGATGGTCATCTTTGGCGCAAGCGGAGACCTCACACACCGCAAATTGCTCCCGGCGCTTTATAATCTCGCTCTGGAGCATCCGCTTCCAGCAGGGTTCTCAGTCGTTGCATTTGCAAGAAGACCATATACAGATGAAACGTTCCGTGAGCAAGCCCTCGAATCAATCAATCATTATTCGCGACAGAAGCCAGTGAATCCCCAGGTCTGGGAAAGCTTTGCAGCGGGGTTACACTACTTACAGTCCGATTTCCATAATCCTGAAGGCTATGAAAAGCTCAATAATCTATTGAACAAACTCGATCAGGAACGTGGCACAGGTGGGAATCGCCTCTTCTATCTATCGACGCCACCGAGCCAATATCCCGAAATTATTCAGCATCTGGGCGCGGCTGGCCTCAACAGGAACCGCAAGGGGTGGACGCGTATCATCATCGAGAAGCCCTTTGGACACGATCTTGCCACCGCACGCGAACTCAACAGGCAAGTCGGAAAGGTGTTCAGGGAAGAGCAGATCTACCGTATTGACCACTATCTCGGAAAAGAGACAGTGCAGAACATTCTGGTCTTCCGTCTGGCTAACGGCATTTTCGAGCCAGTGTGGAACCGTCGCTATGTCGATCATGTGCAAATTACCGTAGCGGAGAATCTGGGCCTGGAGGGGCGAGCGGGCTACTATGAAGAGTCTGGTGCTATTCGAGACATGATCCAGAACCACATGCTCCAGCTCCTCACGCTGGTCGCAATGGAACCACCAATTGCCTTTGACGCCAATTCTGTACGTGACGAAAAGGTAAAAGTGCTGCACGCACTTCAGCCTCTTGCTGGACG
>CAXTXB010000276.1:0-7637 GCA_964247965.1 uncultured Dictyobacter sp.
AGGTGATCAGTGGAAAGCTCAAAAAGCAATTTGGCGAGCAGGTTCTGCTGATGCAGCCGTGGGTAAAAGACGAGTCTGTGACAATTGGGGACCTTGTGCGCAAAGTAATCGCCGAGACTGGCGAGAACATTGTTGTGCGACGCTTCAGCCGCTTCGCTCTGGGTGAGTAACTCCAGAGTCTAAGCGTTGAACACTCATGACAGCCTTCACCATCATAAAGGTTGTCATGAGTGGATTGTAGAAAGAAGAGAATGTAAAAGCTTCACTTCCAGTCGTGCACAAGGAGAATGAAGAAGATGTCAGTCGAGCTAAAGTATCAGCGTATTCTGCTTAAGTTGAGTGGTGAGGCACTGGGTCCTCAAGGTGGCAGTGGTATAGATGCCGAGACCGTGCACCGTATTGCAAACGAAGTTAAGCGCGTGCATGATCTAGGGGTTGAGGTTGCCATGGTTATTGGTGGTGGAAACATGTGGCGCGGTGCGGATGCCGCCGCAACCGGTATCGATCGTGGCACCGCTGACTATGTGGGTATGCTGGCTACTGTGATGAACTCGCTGGTCATGCAAGATGCAATGGAAAAGATCGGCATGGTCACGCGGGTGCAGACTGCCATTGAGATGCCTCCTGTGGCCGAGCCTTTTATCCGCCGCCGCGCAGTACGCCACCTGGAGAAGGGGCGTGTGGTGATCCTCGCGGCGGGTAGTGGCAATCCGTTTTTTACAACGGATACTGCGGCCGCCTTACGTGCTGTCGAGCTAAACGCACAGGTGTTGCTCAAGGCGACGAAAGTGGACGGTATTTACGACGAAGATCCGATGCGCAATGCTCATGCTCGCAAGTTTTCCGAGCTCAGCTATATGCAGGCGTTGAACATGGGATTAAAGGTCATGGATAGTACTGCACTTTCGCTTTGCAAAGATAATAACATGCCCATCGTGGTGTTTAGTTTGCATCAGGCGGGTGTGCTAGAGGCCATTATGCATGGCGAAAAGTATGGTACACTGGTCTCTACTAATGTAAAAGAGCCTGTCTAGAAGTGCAGCTCTGGTACCACTTGATGATCACGTCCCGCTTTTTATAAGGAAAAAGGAAGTACGCTATGACAGCAGATTTATTTGAGGATGCAGAACGGCGAATGCAGAAGGCGATTGAAGCGTTGAAGCAGGACGTGAACGCCATTCGCGCCGGGCGGGCCAGCTCTTCCCTGGTTGATCGTATCACGGTTGAGTACTATGGTGCTCAAACACCAATCAACCAGGTGGCTTCCGTCTCAACACCGGAGGCGCGTTTGCTGGTGATCCAGCCCTGGGACAGAAAACTACTGGCTGATATCGAGAAGGCTATTCAGAAGTCTGATCTCGGTATCAATCCAAATAATGATGGACAAGTTATTCGCTTGAATATTCCGCCGATGAGCGAAGATCGCCGCCGCGACCTCGTCAAGGCCTTACATAAGAAGCTTGATGAGCATAAAGTGGCGATTCGTAATGTGCGTCGTGATATTCAGGACAAACTACGCGATCGTGAGAAGAAAAAAGAAGTTTCTGAAGACGAGCTAAAACGTAGTACGGAGCGTCTACAAAAGCTCACCGACCGTTACGTCGATGAGATGGATAAGGTCGGCAAAGCGAAAGAATCGGAGATCCTGGAGGTCTAGCTTTGACCAAGATGCAAAATCTCTTTTCGTCTACTCGGAAAGAGAAAACTACTGCGCAGACAGATATCGCTGCACTCGAGCAAAAGACACCAATCCGCCACATTGCCATCATTATGGATGGCAATGGGCGCTGGGCTACAAAGCGTCACTTACCTCGTCTGGCCGGCCACAAGGCAGGAGTGAATGCACTGCGGCGTGTCGTGGAGTGTGCTACCGATGAAAATATTGAGATGATTAGTGTGTATGCCTTCTCCACTGAAAACTGGGGGCGTCCACGTCCTGAAGTTGAAGGCTTAATGCGTCTCTTCTGGGAGACGATACGCTCGGATGTGGGGAAACTCCATCGCGAGGGGGTGCGTCTGCGCCATCTTGGTCGTTTACATGATCTTCCCCCTGATCTTCAAAAGGCTATACAGGAATCGGTCGATCTGATGAAAGACAACACTCGTATTGGCCTGAATGTCTGCTTTAACTATGGAGGACGGGCTGAACTGGTGGATGCGGTGCGTCAGATTATTGCGGATGGTCGTTGTCCAGATGCCATTAACGAAGAACTGATCAGCTCTTATCTGTACACACGTGATCTCCCTGATCCTGATCTCGTTATTCGTACGGCTGGAGAGATGCGCGTGAGCAATTTCTTGCTGTGGCAATCGGCCTATAGCGAGTACTACGCGACACCGACACTATGGCCTGATTTCGGGCAGGAAGACCTACTCGCGGCCCTCGATAGCTATCGTCAACGCAAACGACGCTTCGGCCGCGTAGATGTACCTACCGTGTAAGTAAATCCGTCGGGCGTTTGGTCTAGCACTGTCTGGAGTTCTACCCTGGTTTGTTTTCAAGGTAAGTAGTGAACTGACTCTCTCCAATAGAGCTTCCCGCGTCGCGACAATCCCTTGCGATTGTCGTGGTGGGTGAGCATAAAAGCCGGCTACCATGACAATCACAAGGGATTGTCGCGACGCGGGAAGCTCTATTGGAGAGAGTCAGTGCAGTAGACTGATTGCTTGTTAGCGGGCGCTAATGATGCTTGCAGATTGCAAGCATCGTTTTCTATGTTTATGGCTAACTATTAGGGATATTTCCAGATGTGTTACAATAACGGGTATCTTAAATTGATGAAGTCAGGGAATCTGTGGCTTAAGCCAGGGTATTCTGTCGTGAAAATAGGTGGATTGTTTGCAAGGTGCAAGTAGTGAACAAAATGTGAAAACAGGTTCATCTGAACCTGCAGAAGGGAAGAAAAGCAGCTCATCCGTTGGTTTGCGCTGGCTTACTGCTGCTGTCGCAATGCCCATTGTTCTGCTGTTCGTCTGGTTTGGTGGTTGGGCTGCATTCGCCGCCACACTACTCGTTGTTGTGTTGGGGACCCTTGAACTCCATAATATGCTGCTTCATGCCGGGTATCACCCCCTCATATGGATTAGCTTTAGTCTCTCTGTACTCTTTTTACTTTCCGCTATGTTTCCCTTGCAGCGCCTTTTGATCCTTGAGGTAGGGCTGGGGGCTTCCTTGCCAGTTTCATTTGTCTGGATATTTCTCCGGCGACAAAAATTAGAGGGTGCGCTTGTCGATTGGGCTCTTACGCTGACTATTGCGGTATATCTTGGCTGGCCTATGAGCTACTTCCTTCTTATACGTGGGTACGAACCGAGCATGCTCCACTTTACTGGTCCTGTCTGGGTGTCTTTGCCTCCTGGAGCATGGTGGCTGCTTATTACTTTGCTTGGTGTCTGGGGTTTTGATGCATCCGCTTTTTTTGCCGGGCGCTACTTCGGTCGGCACAAATTGGCTCCGACTATAAGCCCTGCAAAGACATGGGAAGGGGTTTTGGGTGGAATGATCCTTTCGATTACGGCTGGCCTTGTACTGACGGTGATACCGCTAGGAGTTCCATGGTATCTAGCAATCGTGCTAGGTATACTGATAGGGGTCGCAGGCACTGTGGGTGATCTTGCCGAATCTCTGATTAAGCGTCAGACAAATGTAAAAGATAGCGGGCAGATTATCCCTGGGCATGGTGGCATGTTAGATCGGGTTGATAGCCTATTGTTTGCCGTCATTGTGGTCTATTTCTTCTCTCTATTCTTTATGAAATAAGGTCTTCTGTTTTCCTTTTGCGAGGAATAAAGTCACCTTTTCTTACACTATGGTTTATGCATGCTATAATCTGGATGGAAGACTAAAATGATGTGTTGCCATGAGCAGCATGGCACTGATAAATATTCGTTCGCAGGTTAGATTTCATGACGACGTTTCCAAAACGCATCGCTTTACTTGGCAGCACCGGCTCGATTGGGCAACAAACGCTGGATGTTGTGCGCCGGTTCCCTGATCACTTTCGTATCGTTGCATTGGCAGCACGCAGCAATGTGTCCCTTCTTGCGCAGCAGGTACGCGAATTTCAGCCAGGCCTTGTAACGTGCTTCGCCGATACACCCGAGGTGGAGGAGAAGGCACGCCAACTCTTGCCAGAAGCTGTTCTTGGTGAGCAGGGCTTGCTAGCAGTGGCAACCTACGCTGATGCAGATATCGTTGTCGCTGCAACGTCTGGGCTTGTCGGGCTGAAACCGGCACTTGCAGCTATTGGAGCTGGGAAGCCGATTGCGCTGGCAAATAAAGAGACGCTGGTGATGGCTGGTCATCTGGTAACACAAGCCGCGCAGCGGGCAAATGTGCCTATCTTCCCAATTGATAGTGAGCATAGCGCTATCTGGCAGTGCTTACGCGGCGAGGAGAAACGAGATGTACACCGTTTGCTCATTACCGCATCTGGCGGTCCATTCCGATCGACACCGATACAAGAATTGCAATCGGTGACGGTCAGCCAGGCGCTGGCTCATCCTACCTGGCAGATGGGACAAAAAATTACAATTGATAGCGCGACTCTTATGAATAAAGGTTTGGAGGTCATTGAGTCGCGCTGGCTCTTCGACATACCTTATGAGCAGATAGATGTTGTTGTCCAGCCCGAAAGCATCATTCATTCTATGGTAGAGTTTATTGATGGCTCTGTCAAAATGCAGGCAAGCTTACCAAGTAGGCATCTGCCTATTATGAATGCGCTGGCTTACCCTGACCGCTTAGATGCGGCAGGATTTATTCGTGAATTACATTGGGCAAGTGTAGCTTCTCTGCATTTCGAGGCACTCGATACAGCACGTTTTCCATGTTTCCGCCTGGCGATAGAGGCAGGTAAACGCGGTGGAACTTATCCATCTGCCCTTGTAGGAGCAGATGAGGAGGCGGTAGAACTGTTCTTAGCTGGAAAAATTAGGTTTCTGGAAATAGCTGAGCTCATTGAGAGTGTATTAGAACGCCATCAATCTATTGAGCAGCCGGGGGTTGCGGCGACCCTTGATGCATGTGCCTGGGCGAGAAGGGCTGTCCGTGAATTATGGAAGAAGCGCTCATAGTCCGGTGTTATCAAAGATGAGGAAAGAAGCAGTATTTCCTGGAAAGAAATTGATGAGTAAAGGAAAAGGGGATGAACTGGTACATACTCGCTGTTATTCCAGTATTTGGTCTACTTGTTTTTGTGCATGAACTGGGGCATTTCCTCACTGCAAAATGGGCTGGCATTCGTGTCGAAGAGTTTGGCCTGGGCTTTCCTCCAAATGTCGTGAGTGTACGCAAACGGGAAAGTGGTGGTTGGGAGGTGATGTGGTTCGGTCGCAGCCGTGAAATAGATACGAGCAGTACTCAAAACCCTTTTAGCGGTACTAGTGGAAACAAGAGTGCTGGCAGTGCAACTGTTCCGCAACACACCATCTATTCGCTCAACTTGCTGCCTATTGGCGGTTTTGTACGTATGCCAGGTGAAAATGGTGATGCCCTCGATGAAGAGGGAAACTATGATGCACAAAGTTTTGCTGCAAAATCGGCTGGAAAACGCATTGCCGTACTCTGTGCGGGTGTGGTAATGAACTTTCTGCTTGGCATTTTGCTCTTTACCATTGCCTATGGCGTCGGCCAGCCTGTGGCAACTAATGATCCGGTGATTGGCACTGTGCAGTCTGGATCTCCCGCCGAGGCCGCCGGGCTACGCCCTGACGATCGCGTCCTCTCGGTCAACGGTCAACCAGTGAAAAGCTTCAGTCAGATGCAC
Source organism: uncultured Dictyobacter sp. (assembly GCA_964247965.1). Lineage (GTDB taxonomy): Bacteria > Chloroflexota > Ktedonobacteria > Ktedonobacterales > Ktedonobacteraceae > Dictyobacter. The sequence goes on from CAXTXB010000276.1 coordinate 5,769, forward strand.
GATGTGGTTGACAAGGCAATGAAAGCCGGTACACATAATAGAGCCACAATTCCGGTGACCCTGGTAGTACGTCATAGTAACTCGTCTCTACCAGTGACTATTGTGGTCAATGCACGTACTCATCCCGCACCTGATTCTGGGGCTATGGGTGTGAGCGGCAAAGTTACTCTGGTGAAGTCGCCAATCTGGGAAGCTCCTATTAAAGGAATTCAGCAAACATTCGATTTTATACGAACGTATCTTGGACTTGTTGGTCAGATGATTGTCGGGGCTATACAACCGCAATTCTCTGGTCCGGTTGGCATTGCGCGCGTGACTGGTGATGTGGCGCAAACAGTGCCCTATTATGGATGGTGGCCTATTCTAAGCCTGACCGCCATCTTAAGTTTGAACCTGGCGATCTTTAACATTTTACCTTTCCCCGCTCTTGATGGAGGACGCGTCTTCTTGATATTAGTAGAGATTTTACGAGGTGGTAAGCGTCTGAAACCAGAGCGTGAAGGTCTAATAAACTTTGTTGGTTTAGCAGTCTTGCTTCTCCTGATGGTTGTGGTCACCGTAAGCGATGTGCTGCACTGGGGAAGCTAAATGGAGCGTATTGAGAGCTATGCGAAGAAAAACACGTCAGATACAGGTTGGAAACGTCGCTATTGGTGGTGATGCGCCAATAGTCGTGCAATCTATGACAACGACATATACGCGCGATGTTAAAAGTACGGTTGCGCAGATTCATCGTCTGGAGGAGGTCGGCTGCGAGATCGCACGTGTGGCCGTGCCGGAGATGGAAGACGCAGTTGTGCTGGGAGAGATCAAGAGGCAGATCTCGATCCCGCTTGTCGCGGATATTCACTACAATCCAGAGCTTGCCCTTGAAGCCATCCGTCAGGGTATCGATAAGGTGCGTATCAATCCAGGCAACCTGCTCCAGGGGCGCAAGTCCATGGAGAAGATTGTGCTGGCAGCCAAAGAGCGCAACACCGCGATGCGGATTGGCGTCAATTCTGGCTCCATCGATGCGCTCGACAAAGTCGCGCAGATGCAGCGCATCCAGGTTCGCCTGCGCGACGATGGTACTCTAGAGCGCTCTGATCCTGCAGAGGCGCGCCGCCGGGAGCGCGAGCACACGGCGGAGCGTATGGTTACCAGGGCATTAGAATATATTGGTTGGTGCGAAGAGCTGGATTATCACAATCTAGATGTTTCTCTAAAGTCATCAACGGTTCTTACTGCTGTTGAAGCTTATCAACGCTTCTCGCAGCGGTCGGATTATCCTCTCCATCTGGGTATTACTGAGGCTGGAACACTGGTAACCGGTGCTGTAAAATCTTCTGTTGGCATGGGTCTCTTGCTTGCCCAGGGAATCGGCGACACTATTCGTGTCAGCCTGAGTGCCGAGCCCGAAGAGGAGATTCCGGTCGCTTATGAGATTTTGCGCTCGTTAGAGCTACGCAATCGCGGCGTCACCTTTGTCTCCTGCCCATCCTGTGGCCGCGTTGAGATCGACGTCATCAGTGTTGCGAACGAGGTGGAGAAGCGCCTATCCAAGGTCCAGACTCCTATTCACGTGGCCGTCATGGGCTGCGTCGTCAATGGCCCGGGTGAGTCGCGTGATGCTGATGTTGGCCTCGCTGGCGGCAAAGGTGTAGGCGTCATCTTCCGCAAAGGCGAAGTAGTGGTGAAAAACGTCCCTGAAGATCAATTTCTCGACGCTGTGCTCAAAGAAGTTGCTAAACTCCTGCCAGAGCAAGAGGCGAAGATAGTTTATCCAGAAGGTGGCATCACAGATATCGCCGGTACCCACCGCACCCGCGACGAAGGCATGAATATTCCGATTCTGCCAAGGGCTTAACATCATAAAAAGATTTTAAG
>CAXTXB010000277.1:0-7635 GCA_964247965.1 uncultured Dictyobacter sp.
CTCTTTTTTCAGCCTGAGGCCGAAAAAAGAGCGGGCAACACACGATGGTCCTCATTTTTCAAAAATTCAGATGAGTCATTTCTATGGCTTTATTGCCAGATTGTTGCGAATGAATAGCCCCATATCGTACGAGCCTTCAGTGTTGCCAAAAGCTTTTCGCTCCCACCACCAGTTCCAGATGTTAGTGGCAGCCCGTCCCAGATTGAATTGTGCGTGTGCAGGAGGATTGTCACCATAGGTTAACCACAACCAGGGACCAACACCTGTATAAGGCTGTGGATCACTACAAGCGTTTGTTTTTGAGCGAATACACGGCGGAGCCATATATCCTTGATCCCACTGCGTGCGCAAACGATACTGATGATAATTATAATCCTTGCTGTATTGATACTGCGCTTGTGGCAAGTTATCTCCACCAGTAATAATCACAGGCATGTCCTTCGCAGCAGCGGGACAGCCGGTAGGAAACTTGTAACATACATTGGTATAGTCGCGCATATACCAGGCATACGGCCAGGTTGCATCATCGGTAATACCAATAGGTACTTGATGCTTCCCTCCATAGTATTGCTTATCAAGCGCTTCAACCTTATTCATGACGATATTGATGTCTGTGGACGTTTGCACGTATATCATCATTTCGTGGGGCGCGTCCGCATAATGTACGTAAGTAACCTGATACATATTCTGCAAAGTTGGTAACAATAACAGCACAGCGGCAAGTACTGTGGTAATTGCACCTGCAATAGCAAGTCTGCCATGGGGTGCATGCGCTTGTGGAACTGGAGCCAGCAGATTTGCAGCTTGATCCTCAGACATCGCTCTAGTTGATTGCGCGAGGCGCGTCTTTAGAACAGTAAACAGGAGTGTAACCGCTGGCTCCAGACCAAGCGCGGCCAGCAGCATCATCGGCATTGTCATATGAATCATCAGCCAGGGCATCTTCTCGCCAGCCCACGAATAAATGAACACGTTGCCAACAAACCAGTAGACCAGGAAAAGGCGAATTCGCGAAGGATGCAAGAGAGAGCGAACGATGCCGACGATCGCGAACACAAGACCAATCTGTTCATACAACGGTATGAGCAAGAAGTAGTAGTACCAGGGCTGTCCGCCGCGCGCCACCTGCTGCTGTTGTATCCAGTAGTAGAGACCCTGCCAGATACCGTCGCCTATACCGTTCGGAATGTATGTGAAGAGCGCGGTAAACAGGAGCAGGAACACAAACCAGCTAATAACGATGGCAAAAAACCACTGTGTCCAGGGCATCGTAAAAACTGCGTCCAACATTGGCTGCCGCTCTGGATCTATCAAGCGCGCAACGCCGTGCCGTCCAGGAGCAGGATGTTTCCCATATTGCTCACGGATCAAGATAAAAAGCGCTATCCCGGCCAACAGGATACCTAGCACTGGCAAAACTACTGTTTCAGTCGTAGATTTCAATTGCTGGACATAGAGATCGGCACTATGCGTGTTAGCTGGACTGGCAGTGATAGTGATCGACAAAGCCTTTAAGAAGCCAAAGAACCATTTAGCGATCACACCCAGGATAATAAAGTAGACGAACAACGCAACGGGAGCACCGGTGCGCGGCAAGAAGCGCGCGACGCCTGCGGATGCAGGAGAATATTTTAAAGGCCAGCGCGCCCCAAGTTCCCAGACCACTAACGCCCCGAAGAAACTTCCAAAAACCGCAATGGTCAAGAAGGTTGCCTCTTTCGTCGCGTAAGATAGGGTAAAGGCCAGCGCGGCGGTTATCAACCAGAGAGCACTGCGCGTACGCATATAGCGGGCAATGGCAACGACCAGGAGCAGCGTAAAACAGGCCATATAGATGTCTTCGCGTGCAAAACGGGAGTAGTAGACCATACTTGGCGAAATTGCCAGCAAGAAGCAAGCCAACCAGGCACCTATTTTGCCGATATAATCGCGTAAAAAATATGGAAGTCCCACAATCACACTACCCAGAGTGGCGGCGGCAATTCTTACCGTTACTGTGTTTACTCCATGATCATAGGCACCCAGTAATTGACTTATTTTATAGACAAGTGCAATGATATGGAACTGAAACGGGCCATGTAAAAGTGGGTCATAGCGATAGCAGACATTGGCCGGCGCATTAATACACGCCAGCCAGTTCTCCATATTGTTATGCATCAATTGCAGGGCAAAATACGCGTGCAAGCTCTCATCGTGATGCAAGGGTTTATCACCGAGGCCCCAGAAACGTAAGACTGCTCCTAACAGAATGATGCCCCAAAAAGCTACAGCCGTCCACACCTGCTCACGAGATGGAGGAATAAACTGACGCCGTGCAGGTACATCAATCGAAGCTTCAGAATAGTCATCAGTAGCTGCCTCTACAGGCTCTTCTGACTCTTCTGGCTCTTCTGCTTCTTGAGAAACGTCCGTCACATCATCAATGACAGTAGCTTGTTCATCACTATTTATTAGCTTATTTTCTTCTTTAGAACTTGCGTCAATCGAATCCATCTTATCAGTTGGTTTATTTTTATAGCTCTTCAAGGCACTCTTCTCCTATGGATTCATCCTCAGGTCACTGCGAATAAACAACCCCATATCCGTTGTTCCTGTTGTGCTCCCAATTGCCTTACGCTGCCACCACCACTGCCAGATATGTAGCATAGCCAGGCCGGGATCAAACTTTGCCTGAGCAGGAGGATTATCTCCGTAACTTAGCCACAAAAGCGGTCCAACACCACCCCATGCAGGCTGACCCGCGCACGAATTCGTCACACTCGCGACGCAGGCGGGTGGCTTGTAACCCTCATCCCACCACGTCCTTAAATGATATTGATGGAACAGAAAAGCAGGTGCTGCACTTCTAGATGTGCTCGAAGCATATTGCAACCTGTACTTTTCGATAGTATCCCCACCCGTAATAATCACCGCAGGGTTCGTTTCGCTGCAGTTTGTGGGGAAACCATAACAGACATTGGTGTAATCGCGCAAGTACCAGTAGAAAGGCCAATCTGCATCAGGTACGACACCAATGCTTAGCTGATGTTTTCCACCATACAAGCGTTGATCGAGCGTGTCTATCTTACTCATTACAACGTTGACATCGGTCGTTGTTTGCACATAAATCATCATTTCATGTGGACCATCAGCATAATGTACGTAAGAAACCTGGAACATGTTCTGTAATGTCAGTCCTAATAGTACTATTGCGATAAGCGCTCCAAAAATCGCACCGCTAGTGGATTGTATACTCGGCTTCTTACCTGATTGTACTCGATACTGGGAACTTTTCGTAACAAGTTGCCAGTTCTTAACCAGATTGACTACTCTTGTTAACAATGGCTCAAGACCAAGCGCGGCCAACAGCATCATCGGCATAGCTATATGAATCATTAGCCAGGGCATCTTTTCTCCTGCCCACGAATAGATAACCAGGTTGCCTAAGAACCAGTAGACGAGGAAAAGTCTAAAATGCGAAGGACGCCGCAGACAGCGTACGATACCAGCAATACTGAAAACGACACCAATCTGCTCATAGAGAGGAAACAGCAAGAGGTAATAAAACCAGGGTTGCCCGCCGCGGGCTACCTGCTGCTGCTCCATCCAGTAATAGAGACCTTGCCAGATGCCATCACCAATACCAGAAGGAAAATTGGTGAAGAGCACAGAGAACAAGAGCACAAAGATAGCTCCCCCCGTAAGCAAAGCCAGTAACCAGTGCTGCCAGGGAACTGTCGTAAACGTGGCAAGCAGAGGCTGCCGCACAGGATCAGCATGCACACGCTTACTATACCGCTTGACAGTCTTTTTTTGCAGTCTTTCATAGACTGCTACAACCAGTATACAGAAACCCCACACGACACAAATCCAGGGCAAAACCGCTAGTGTTTGATCCTTTAAGTGCTGTACAAACACATCAGAAGCTGCAGTATTTTTTGTGATGTACAGAGACAAGTTTTTCATCCAGCCGAAGAACCACTTCACAAAAGGTGCACAAATTAAACCGAACAGTATAAGTGCTGGTAAAGCACCTGTGCTGGGTAGATAGCGAACATACCAACTTTTCGCACGGACACGCGGGCGAACCGGTATTCGTACACCTGCTTCCCATACCAGTACAGCCACAAAGAAACTGCCAAAGACCGCAACACTTAAAAATGTTGCCTCTTTCGTCGCATAGGAAAGTGCAAAAGCGGCGGCGGCCACAACCAGCCAGACACCTTTACGATCACGAATATATCGACCAAGGGCAACGACCAGGAGCAGTGTAAAGCAGGCCATATAAATATCTTCACGCGCAAAACGAGAGTAATAGACCATACTTGGTGAGATGGCCAGCAAGAAGCAGGCCAGCAAAGCACCAGAGCGGCCCAGGTAGTCACGCAACACGTATGGGAGGCCAACAATCACAGTACCCAGTATCGCAGCCGCCAGGCGTACTGTCGTTGTATTTACACCGTGATCAGGCGCGCCCAACAACTGGCTTAGCTTATACATAAGCGCGATGGCATGAAACTGAAAAGGTCCATGTAAAAGTGGATCGTATTTATAGCAGCTTATTGTATGATTGAAACACAACTGCCAGCTTTCCAGATTATGCATCAATTGCAAAGAGAAGTATGCATGCAAGCTTTCATCATGATGCAAAGGTTTATCACCCAGCCCCCAAAAGCGCAGCATCGCCCCCAGCAGGATAATTCCTAAAAAAGGAAGCCATCGCCAGACTTGCTCGCGAGTTAGCTGTGGTACAATACGAGATTTTTTATTTTGTTGTTCCCCCTTTTCGTCCAACGCCACCTTTATAGATGAGGTCACCAGTTTTCCAGGGGTGCTAGTCTTCCCATTCTTCACAAGCACATTCCTCCTCCAAGCTTAATCGTGTCATGCACTAATCGACCTGAAATATGCTTACTCCATCAAATTTATAGATCAGGTGCATAAAATTCTTGAAACGCATAAGATTTACTTTGGGGTATTTATTCCGCTCGAAAGCTCCAACATAAAGATAGTGCACATTGTAATGAGCCATCGTCGCGAGCACTACAGAAGGATTTGGATTGGTATAAATAGTTTCGATACTCGCTTCCCGACTATCAAAGTCCGCTTGCCTTTCGCTCATCTGTTTTAGCCAGTTGACCCGCCATTGGACCTCATGACCGGTCCAACCAAGTAGCGTAGGCAGCCCGGTAAAGGTTGAGATCCTTGCATCATAGCTATAGTCGTTACCTGTACCTTCCACAATCACAGGATCACCCTGCACATGTTCGTTTAACCACTGAATAGCTTTATAATCTCCAGCAGTTACGAAATCACAGTCCGGTTGCTGGCATGTTGCTAGATAGGCAGCTCCATCTAAACTAAAGTGCGTCACCATTGCAGGCTGGATATGACTTGCGTCTGTAGAGGCATAGCGCGCATAGGGAGCCATCAGAGGGTAGATCATACTCGCCAAAACTAGAAGAAACAGGCAGAGGCCCCAAGCAGCTATAGTGCTACGTCTAGCCCAGCGTCTAGAAGCCTGAACTGGTCGCCATGAATGGAAGCTCTTCCAAATAAAGAAAAGCCCCACACCGGAAGAAATTGAGAGCAGTGACCATGCCTGAAAATAAAACTTAAAGACGGTATTCATACGTATATCTGGACCATCAGCAAATACATCTTTAAGAAAAAATACTTCGCAGCCAGCGATAATTGTGAAGGCACAAGCGCCTAGTAGCAGTACAAACGCCTGCGAACGGTTACGAAGGTGGTATAGCATCAAAGCAGTACTCATCACGGCAATACAACACCCCAGGACTAGGGTTGCATCATTGGGAATGAGAATCAGAGCCACCAGGCTGATCAGTAGATATACACCAACACAAAACAATAGTATGCGCGCCCGGCGGCCCGACGATTTAGAAAAGCTTCTCGTCTCCACAGGTATATTTTCTAGATGCGTCGAATTACTTTCTATACCTTCTTGCTCATCCTCAGGTCCTGGCATCCTGACGTCAAATGCAAAATCCGCATGCTCGTCATTATGGTACGAAAGGCGGGCAGCTACAGGTACTGCCTGTATAACCTCTCCTACCTCCAAACGTTTTATTCCACTAGCTATCAGAAACGAGACGAAAACAAAAACAAAAAGCCCATAGATTAACAACTCATCGCTTAGCCGAGAATGATAATTCTGGCTTACGATACCGATACCTTGCGAAGGCGAAACAAAAGAGAGGTAGAAGGGCAGGTAAAAAATATAGGAAAGAGCAACAAGGCATCCCACCGCAAGGATGATGTCAAACAGGAGATGCATGCATAATCGTGCTTGATGAGCCAGAAACTGTTGTATTGCGATACAAACGCATATCAATCCCATATAGGTTGGATAATCCCAACTGTTCATCAAAAAGAGACTTCCTGATACGACAGCGGCTACGCATATATTTATTATCCACTGCCTGCCAGGACCAAATACATTCAGTCCCTTTCCCTCTGCCTCCAAAAAGAAGTCGAATGCCAGCCCGATACATAAAATTGTAAACGCTAATGTGAGAACATGAGCATGGAAGCAGGAAAGAATAAAGCTAAACGCTGGAAACTCGTTAATAGTGTCTTTAATGACTCGTGAGGGCGCAAACCAATCAAACCGTGAGGAAACGCCATGATTCTGCCACCATTGTTGCGTGGCCGCCAGATTACCCAGAACGAGTCCCATAACCATGCTTGCCAACCCATAAGGCATCGCGGGCAGCAACTCAGGAAAAGCTCTACGCGACTTGACGAATTTGATTTCAGCAAGGGAGCTTTTTTTCGCGTACTCATGTCGTCCCCAGGCAACAATATTACAGGTTACACCAAACAAATTTACTGCTGTCAGGCCAAAGGAAAGCGCTATTCCTGTATTAAAGGCAATGGCAGGGGATTGACCAAGGAACATGGCAAGCATAGCAATTGTATAGTGGGCATAGTAGTAATAATTGATGCTATAGCCAGAGAACCACATATCATTTGGAGGAAAATGTGTGCTACGCATAATGCTAGCCACAAGTCCCTCATCCATAAACATTTCAAAACCGTGGATATCAGGCTTGAAGGTGCGCAACCAGCCCAACAACAGAAGCATTCCTGTAAAGACAATCTCTGTAGCAATCACATACGGGCGATTGCGCTGCCATATCTCTACAATGGTACAGTGCATCTGTATCCAGCCAAAAACACCGCATGCAACCAGCATAAGCACAATCCCGGCAACAAATAACTGGTTAAATGCTAAGAAGTGTAAACACACCAGGGGTAGCCAAACAGCAAAAGCAGTAATTACAATACTAAGTGCTTTGCTAAAAGCCCAACCACGGTCAGGCAAATTACGAAATACAGTGAAAGTCAATGGCAAGCATACTATTCCCAATACCTCAACCAAAGCCCACATCTGAAGTAGTTCGACCATAGGACTCCCTCAACACCACAATAGCTATCAAAAGGACATACAAATAGAAAAATGCATGCCCTTTAACATCAACTGTCTATTACTTCATAAGTACCCTCAATATTTATATAATACACCCTTTAGTAAATTAAATATATTTCTATATATTTCTTCTTTTTATAGAAATATATCAAATGTTTGTCTTTATAATGACTCATCCCGAACTTTTGAAAGATGGTGAACAT
>CAXTXB010000278.1:0-1403 GCA_964247965.1 uncultured Dictyobacter sp.
AGCACCGTGCTCATCACCGCGGACGAGGGGCGGCGCGGCGGACGCCGCGTGCCGCGCAAGACGAACGCCGCCGCGGCGCTCAGCACTGCGAACGCGGCGACGGCCGCCGGCGCCGAACGAAGACGTCCGTTCGACATCCTACAGGCCCATCAAGCGGGCGATAACCAAGCGTTGCACTTCGTTTGTCCCCTCACCGATTTCGTTGATTTTGACACTGCGCCAGTAGCGCGAGACAGGGTACTCGTCCATAAAACCGTAACCACCATGAATCTGTACGGCCTGGTCTGCGGCCCGCTTGGCTGTTTCTGAAGCAAAGAGCTTGGCCATTGCAGCCTCACGTGTATATGCCTTATCTTGCATCTGCAGCCAGGCAGCTTTATAGTACATGAGACGCGCTAGCTCGATCTCCATATCCATGTCGGCCAGTTTGAATTGAATGGCCTGAAATTTACTGATGGGTTGCCCAAACTGCTTGCGCTGTATAGCATAGTTCAGCGCTTCGTCCAGGCACGCCTGCGCCAGGCCGACGGAGAGGGCGGCGATGGCAACGCGTCCGGAGTCGAGGATCTGCATGAATTGTTTAAACCCTTCTCCTGGCTTCCCTAGAATGTTTTCGGCTGGAATGACACAGTCTTCAAAGGCTAACGGGCGTGTATCAGATGCTTTCCATCCCATCTTCTTGTATGCTTTTCCGATGATGTAGCCAGGCGTGTCTCTGGGCACGATCAGGTTCGAGATCTCTTTACGACCATCTGGTCGCGTGCCTGTGACGGCGGTGATGGTAACTCCTCCCGTCATGTCGGTGCCGGCGTTGGTGATAAATGCTTTGGAGCCATTGATATGCCACTGATTGTCCTGCAATGTCGCCCTGGTCTGTGTACCACCTGAGTCGGAACCGGCTTCGGGTTCGGTCAGGCCGAAGGCCCATAGTTGCTCACCACGCGCAAGTGGTGTGAGCCAGCGCTCCTTTTGCTGGAGATTCCCGAAGAGATGAAATGGCGTTGCTCCTAACGAGGTATGCGCCTCCATCGTAATGCCAACGGATACGTCACCGCGCGAGATCTCTTCAATCGCTATACAATACGAGAGAAAATCTGCTCCAGCTCCACCATACTCTTCTGGAAATGGCAACCCCAGCAAACCAAGCTGACCCATCTGCTGGATAAGCATATAGGGAAACGCTCCTGTCGCGTCTATCTCTTCGGCAATGGGCTTGATTTCCTGTTCAGCAAATTCTCTACATGTGTCACGAATGGCGATCTGCTCTTCGTTGAGGGTAAAGTCCACGGCGCAAGCTCCTTTTTCTATCCGTCTCTGGCACAAAATCAATCGACGTGTCCATGTCTCACTCAGTACTAGCATTATACGAGACGAAGGCAAGGTTCGGAAAAGGTCATAATAGG
>CAXTXB010000278.1:1413-2871 GCA_964247965.1 uncultured Dictyobacter sp.
GAGAAGACACGATGCTCATCATTTTTCAAAGGTTTGGGATGACCTATTATGACCCATAATCGGGTTAATGGCCGTTTGAAGCTCTTATGAGACAGCTTCGCTGTTCTCTGTTGTGTACGCGCCTACACCTTTACGCAGCATAGGGACCTTGTCTAGAGCCTCCCAGGGCAGATCGATATCGGTGCGCCCGAAGTGTCCAAATGACGCTGTAGGCTGATAGATGGGGCGACGCAGATCTAGTGCTTGAATAATGCCTGCCGGGCGCAGATCAAAGTGCTCGTTGATAAGGCGAATGATCTCTTCATCCGACACTTTGCCAGTCCCAAACGTTTCAACAAAGAGCGAGAGGGGACGGGCCACACCTATTGCGTACGCTATCTGCAATTCAAGACGCTCTGCAAGGCCTGCTGCAACAATATTTTTTGCAATATACCGCGCCGCATAGGCTGCCGAGCGGTCCACTTTTGTCGGATCTTTGCCGCTGAAAGCGCCGCCGCCGTGACGGGCCATACCACCATAGGTATCGACTATGATCTTACGACCGGTGAGGCCTGCATCTCCCATGGGACCGCCGGTTACGAAGCGGCCGGTGGGGTTGATGAAGAACTTGGTCTCCTCGTCCAGCAGATGTTCAGGTACAACGGGCTTGATAATATGTTTGATGACATCAGTGCGAATCTGTTCGCGATCTACGTAGTCAGCATGCTGGGTTGAAACAACGACTGTATCGACGCGCACGGGTCGTCCCTGATCATACTGGACCGTCACCTGAGCCTTGCCATCGGGACGTAGATAGGTCATTGGACCGTTCCCACCCCATGATTTACGTCGCACCTGGGAAAGCTGACGGGTGAGCTTATGAGCAAGGCTAATGGGCATTGGCATTAGTTCGGGGGTCTCGTCGCAGGCAAAGCCGATCATCATTCCCTGGTCACCGGCCCCGATACGCTCTAATTCATCATCGCTGAGATGTGCAACAACATCCTTTGTCTCCAGGGATGCGCTGACGCCCATGTCGATGTCGGGCGACTGTTTGCCAATCGAAGTCGTTACACCGCATGTTCGATAGTCGAAGCCGTAGTCGGCATTTATATATCCTACCTGCTCGATCGTCTTGCGCACTACGGCAGGGATGTCGACCCAGGCGGAGGTGGTGATTTCGCCAGCCACAAGTACAAGCCCGGTCGTCGTTGCGGTTTCGCAGGCGACGCGAGCTCCTGGGTCTTGAGTAAGTATGGCGTCCAGAATACCATCAGAGATCTGGTCGCACAGCTTGTCGGGATGGCCTTCGGTCACCGACTCGCTGGTAAAAAATGTCTTCGGGCTGCGCATGAAACTTGTCATGGCTATTCCTTTCTCTAAAAAACTATCCAGATGGGTGGAGTATGCTTGCATCTTTTTATGAGTCATTAAGTTTTATTACCTGTGCTTTTTGCGCAATTTGGGCTCAGTCCAAAT
>CAXTXB010000278.1:2881-3737 GCA_964247965.1 uncultured Dictyobacter sp.
TTCCCCACACAAATTATCGCGCAAAAAGCACAGGTAATAAAACTTAATGACTCATAAAAAGATGCGCTGTATTGCGCTTTCCATGTACTTTTCTACATCTCTAAGCGCAATACACAGACTAAAACATTCCGACGACATAGCCTGCTTAGGTGCCGGACTCCCAGGAGTTGAGATACTTATCCTGCTCTGGTGTGAGTGTATCGATTTTGATGCCCATGGCATGTAGCTTAAGGGCAGCAATCTCTTTGTCCAGCTTCTGTGGCAAGGTGTACACCTTAGGCTGCATCTCTTTGGCGTACGAGAGCATGTACTCTGAGCCCAGGGCCTGGTTAGCAAAGCTCATGTCCATGACGCTGGCAGGATGGCCCTCGGCAGCAGAAAGGTTGACCAGGCGGCCTTCTGCAAGCAAGTGGACCTGGCGTCCGTCGGCATAGGTGTATTCGTCCACAAAATCACGTACGCGGCGCTTGCTGGTCGCTAGCTTCTCCAGTGCAGGGATGTTGATTTCATCGTTGAAGTGGCCCGAGTTGGCAATGATGGCTCCATCTTTCATGCGCTCAAGATGCTGCTGATCGATGACGTTGATGTCACCAGTCACGGTGACGAAGATATCGCCGAGCGCGGCGGCCTCGACTCCGGGCATGACACGGTAGCCATCCATAACGGCTTCTAACGCACGCGTGGGATCAACCTCGCAGACGATGACGTTGGAGCCCATGCCGTGGGCACGTGAAGCTACACCTCGTCCACACCAGCCATAGCCAAAGACGACAAAGGTGCGTCCCGCGAGCAAAATATTGGTCGAACGGATGATTGCGTCCAGTGAGCTTTGGCCTGTACCGTAGCGGTTATCAAA
>CAXTXB010000278.1:3747-7615 GCA_964247965.1 uncultured Dictyobacter sp.
TGCTTGGTATCTGAGTCGTTTACGGCCAGAACAGGAAATTTGAGGACGCCCTGGCCCTCCATGCTACGCAAACGGATGACACCTGTCGTGGTCTCTTCCATGCCGCCAATGATGCCGGCAATGAGGTCGGTACGTGTCGTATGGATGGTAGAGACCAGGTCACAGCCATCATCCATGGTCATCTGCGGCTTGTGGTCAAGCGCGGAGTTGATGTGACGATAGTAGGTCTCCTCGTCTTCACCCTTAATGGCAAATGTAGGGATACCGTATTCGGCTACCAGAGCGGCGGCGACGTCGTCCTGGGTAGAAAGTGGATTAGATGCACACAGCACAAGATCAGCCCCGCCAGCCTTGAGTGTGATGGCCAAATTCGCTGTTTCAGTCGTAATATGTAAGCAGCCAGACATGCGTACACCTTTCAGTGGCAGGTCTTTGGCGAAGCGCTCTCGGATCAGTCGCAATACTGGCATATCTTTCGCGGCCCACTCGATACGGCCTTTGCCGCGAGTAGCCAGGGAGAGATCTTTTACGTCTCCACGTGTTGATGTTGTCATAGAATGTATTTGTTCCCTTCTACTGAAGTTGGATAGCACGACCATGTGAACAACACATGACATGCTCGTTGCATTGTACAACATTTCTTATGCAACGACTATCACTATAGTTTCTGCATTTTGCGCGTTTGCCTTCCGACTGGATTAAGCTCTCTTGCTTCCATCGAAATGCGAATATTTCACGAGCTCGTCATATCTCTTATCAACGTCCTGTATGGTTAAAGCGCGCGTCCCGTCGATTCCAAAACCGGCGCAGGCAAATGAACCGAGAATGTTGCCGTGCACTACCGCCCGCTTCAAATCATCTACGGCGTAGCCTCCCTGCTCTGTCGGCTTCACGGATGAAAGATATCCCAGGAAGCCGCCACCAAAGGCATCACCGGCACCCGTGGGATCCACAACCTCTTCCAATGGATAAGCCGGCGCTGTAAAATAGGTTCCATCAGCCCCAAAGAGCAATGCACCATAGCTGCCGAGTTTGACGACAACATATTTTAAGCCCTGGTCGAAAAAGTGGCGTACCCCTTTAAGAATGCTCTCTTGCCCGGTATACTGACGGACCTCTTCTTCACTCATCAAGAGCACATCCACGCGCCTCATCACTTCTGATAATGCTGGTCGCTCTATGTTGATCCACAGTTCCATCGTATCAAGTACCGTCAGATAAGCTTTTGGGATCTGCTCAAGCACTTCCAGCTGCAACTGAGGCTGAATATTAGCAAGAAAGACAAGGGAACTGTCGGTATAGGCAACAGGGACGGTAGGATGAAAATCAGCAAAGACTCCGAGCTGTGTATCGAGAGTATCGCGCGAGTTCATATCCATATGGTATCGACCATGCCAGTGAAAGGTCTTCCCCTCATGAATTTGTAAGCCCTCCAGGCTAATCGCACGCTTACGCCAGAAGTCGAGATGCTCACGAGGAAAGTCACTTCCAACGATACCAACCAGATTCACATGATCATAGAGTGAGGCGGCGGTGACACAATGGGATGCTGAGCCGCCCAGTACACCATCCATATGAGCAAATGGAGTCTCAATTGTATCTAGAGCTACAGAACCAACAACAAGTATAGGCAAATTTCGCCTCCATATACATAAAAAAGAGAGAATACTCTATAGAAAACTTTATCTGGTACAAAAAGAGCTACACTGGTGTAGCATCGCTGAGATGCTCAATCACCCCATCGAGAAATGCTATCGTCTGGTTGAATTTATCGTGAGCCATCTCACGTGCCGGGACCGTATTCAGTGACTGATACAATTCGATAAAGCGCTCCTCAACATGACGCAGGATGGCAGCCAGCACGTCACCAGTAATCGTTCGATTGACATAGCGAGCGCCGAACTCGATGAGCGAGGTCACAACGGCCAATCCACTCAGCCGCCCCAGCTTATCTGCATCATACAAAATCTGACCTTCGCTGACGTTCTTCCCGCGCTCCTCCTCCGGCACAATTGTCGTATGCGTTAGAATCGCTCGCTCGACAATACCGATCTGCTCGTCTGGAACATCGTGTTCGCGCAAGAACTCAACCGCCATTTCAGCCGATTTGATTTGATGATCGGCATAGCCGTGAGCTCCTGTGGAAATATCATGCAGATACCCGGCAATCACAAGGGCGTCATTATCTAAAGCAGGGGCCTGACCCTCCTCGCTTTCCTCCAAAGCCTCTATCTGCAACGTCAGCATCTTACAGTTCGCAACCACCGCACTGGCATAACGAAAGCCTTCACTTCCTAATACCTCTTCCGCATATCGAGCAACAGATTGCACGACACCTGTATCCATGAAACATACCTTCCAAAGTATCGAAATCCTCAATAGACATTTGCCGCAATCAATGCTTAGCTGGCACAATCCCACGATATCTAACGAAGAGGGCTCCTAAGCTTCGCTTTATTCGCCCAATAGTACTAAGTCATCTGCTAATGATTGCTGCATCTCCACCAGAGTATGCTAACATGATAGTCGATACATTACTCTACCGCAAGTGTACATGACTATTCTAGCATGTTACTGATAGCGTTGGTTGTCCGTTCCACTACACAGAAGGAAATTGCATTTCCACACCCGCAGGGAAGTTGTACGGGCCCGGTGCCTCTACCGTTTCTCTCGCGCTTCCTGGAGATGGGTACTGTCTTCTTTTGCATGGAACGGGCAAGAAATTAACAGTAGCTATCGAAGGGATTGTAGCGCATGGTCCGGGTGGAAACCAGGGAAAACTCCTGGTCTTTTGAACAAATTTACGACGAATATAAGACACCTATTTATAACTATGTATATCATCTGGTAGGCGATCGTGAGCAGGCAGATGATCTGACTCAAGATACCTTTTTGAAGGCTTTTCGCGCCCTACCCAAAATGGATGCTAACTTAAAACTATCGGCATGGCTTTATCGTATCGCAACTAATACTGCATATGACGCGCTTCGTCGTCGTAAGCTCATTGCATGGTTACCCTGGCAGGATCTTGATCATGAGCCGGCCGATGTTGAGAGTGCAGATCCACAAGAGATATACGGAACGACGGAGATGGTTCGTGCGGCCCTTCGTCGCATGCCTCAGCAATATAGAGCGGCGTTACTCCTGTATACACAGGAAGGTTTCTCCTATAGTGAAATCGCTCATTCGCTCAATATTGCTGAGAGCGGTGTCAAGATGTATCTTTCGCGCGCACGGCAATCATTTAGGGAACATTATAAAGCATTAGAACAAGGAGGAGGAGTAAAATGAACTGCGAGCAGGTCAAGGAGTTGCTGAGCGTGTACCTTGACAATGAGCTCGCATTAGAAGATCGTCGAAGTGTTACTTGTCACCTGCATTTTTGTACAGACTGCAGTGCTCTTCTCGCAGAGTTTCGCCACTTTGACGCACTCCTCTCTCGCTTACCACGCATTGAGCCACGGCGATCACTAGAGGAGAAAATTTTCTCTTCAACTGAATATAAAGAGTTGACTGGTACCTGGGGCGGATACTACTACGGGGGGAGCTATAGGGCTCCTTCCTTCCGCAGGCTTCGCGATGACCCTGGTCGCCCTAAGCTCGTCTCTATACCAGGTGGACGGCTTTCGCGGACGGCAGAGGTACACAATGTATCGGTACTTCCCAGACGCCGTCGTTGGCTTTCTACTATTTTGCGTATTATGCTCATCGCAATCACGGTGAGCATTCTTCTTACACTTGGTTTAAGCGGAATCATGGGATGGCCTCTCTGGCAAAAGCAGCTATTGGCCGTCGATAGAATTCGTTAATATCCCACGTATGCTTCTTTACCTAGTTTCGCTGCGCTATCTGATTCTCATTAGTGCCT
>CAXTXB010000279.1:0-7584 GCA_964247965.1 uncultured Dictyobacter sp.
GGCAGCGCCACGGATGGTATTGTGACCCAGGGCAACAAACTTATAGTCCAGGATGGGGCAGCGGCGCAGGCGGCCGAGCGAAACAGTCATGCCACCGCCAGCATCGCGATCGCGCAAGGTCTGCGGGCGGTCGATCTCGCTTCGGTAGAGCAGTGCATGTTCAGGCGCGCTGGGAAGTTTTGCTTGCTGAGGCTCGGGTATGTAGTCGTGCCAGGCTGCTATAATTTCTTCTGGAGAGGCTTCTCGCTCAAGTGCGACACTCACGCATTCCAGGTGTCCCTCGCGGGTGGCAACACGATTGCACTGCGCGCTTACCACTATGGGAGCATCGACGAAACCCCGTCCCTCCTCCCACGAGCCAAGCATCTTCCGCGTCTCATGCTCCAACTTCTCCTCCTCGCCGCCGATATATGGAATTGCATTATCGAGGATATCGAACGAAGGTAGGCCGGGATAGCCAGCGCCCGAAATGGCCTGGAGGGTTGTAATCATCACCTTACTGACGCCAAAGGCCCTCTGTAGAGGCTTAAGAGCCATCACAAGCGGGGTTGCAGAGCAATTAGCATTCGTGATAATAAAGCCGGGCCAACCTCGCTGTTTTCGCTGCTGGGCGATGGCTGCGATATGATCGGCATTCACCTCGGGAATCAGCAAGGGCACATCGGTTGCCATACGGTGATTTTTCGCATTGCTGAAGACCGCCACCCCTGCCCTGGCAAAAGCAAGCTCGATAGGACCAGCCACCTCACCAGGGAGGGCTGAGAACACAATCTTCACACCCGCCAGGGCTGATGGATCACTGGCAACAACGGGCAACGATGCGACAGAGGTCGGCATCTCACTATTGGGCAGGCGCCAGGCGGTCACCTCGGCATAAGGGCGTCCATTATGCTTATCAGAAGCAGCCAGGGCAACCAGTTCAAACCAGGGATGGTTCTGCAATAGTTCGATGAAGCGCTGGCCCACCATACCGGTCGCACCCAGTACGGCAACGGGAAGCTTTGATTGTCTCTGTATACTCATTGAGGGCTATTCCTTTCAACGGATTCCTCATTGTCAGATCGACCTTCAACAGGCATCTTAGAGGACCTCCTGGCGAGCTTCGCGCCGCTTTTCTTTTAGTGGTGCAGGATGGCGAACCAGCGGAATGACAGGGGCAATGAGATCACGGTGCAGGCAACGCAGCGCTCGCTCGCTATTTCGATCCTCCACAATTAAGACGATCCCCTGCTCCGATGTCCCCTGTGTAATTACAAGGATACGCTCGCTTGCCAGGGCCGTACTGGCACGCGCCGGACTCATAGGATCGGCGGCAAAACCGGAGCCGATGCAAGCGCAGGCAGCCAGGCCCTTGCGTGAGCGCACCTGCCATTGCGTCTCGTCCATATCGTGATGCAGCAAGGCAACAACTGAATCAGCCGCCTGCTCATCAACCACAAAAGAGAGGTGATGGCCGGAAGAGGAGCAGATGGCCACAGGAGCCGCTCCGGCGCGAGCCGCCAGCGCGAACACCTGACCAGCATTTTCGGGTGCGCCAAACAGATCGGTGCTCTCAACAGTAATCAAGGCAAGCTTACGGCGAATAGAGATTGCACTGGCGCTGCTCGGGGCTGGGCCAACGGGTCCAATAAGGGTTCCGCGCACATGAGGGCGAAAAGAATTGCGCACACGAACGGGAATGTTGCGTGGAGCAATAGGGATCAGCGTCCGTGGGTGCAGGACCTTTGCACCGAACCAGGAGAGACGTGCCGCCTCGGCATAGGAAAGACGTGGCAGAAGGCGTGTATTGGCAACCAGGCGAGGATCAGCAGTCAGCACTCCATCAACATCGGTATAGATTGCTACCTCTGCGCAGTCCAGAGCCGCACCAATAACCGTTGCCGAGTAGTCCGAGCCATTGCGGCCAAGGGTCGTCACAAAGCCAGTGATGGTACGCCCAATGAAGCCCGCGGCGATAGGCACAATCCTCTGTTGAACCAGAGGCTCGATGAGCGCGTGAGCATTGGCGCGCGTCTCCTCCATCAGAGGATCAGCTCCGACCACCACTCCAAAGGGCTGAGCAGGATCATGAGCGGGATGCCTTGTAATAATCACCTCTCGATTGATTGGTTCCGCTTTCACGCCCAATTCGTTTGTTGCGGCGGCCACGAGCAAGATAGAGAGGCGCTCACCCCAGGAGGCCACCGCCGCCGTGCGCAAATGAATAGCATCACCATCCGCCGCAGCTTTTTGTAGGGCATAAGTATCTTGCTTCAAGCTTTGCAACGCCGTTTCAATATGTCGGAGCAGGAGTGAGCGCCCTTCGCCTTCAGAAGTGACCTTCTCAGCCGTCTCGACATGTTTCTGACGTAGCCCCAGGAGCTCCTGATCGCAGACCTCGCGTTCGCCTGCACAGGCTTCACGAGCAATACGCAGCAGCTGATCCGTTACACCCGACATGGCCGAAACTACAACCACCGGGAAATGCGCCTCTGGATCATTCAATACATCTGTAATAATCGAGGCGACACGACGAATACGCTCAGCATTCCCAACCGAAGTTCCACCAAATTTCAATACACTGACAGTCTGTTCCATCTGTTCCATTGCACTCCGCCACGTTCACTATTTTAGAGAGACTCATCCTTCCTCTTTCTACTAACAATATAGAAATGAGAAAGGATGGGCAAAAATTACAGCACTACTTAGTACTACTTAATCAGCGTTTACAGGCTCGCCGACATCGGCGACCGCAGCCTTCAAGGCCTGGTCAAGATCATCAATCAAATCATCGACAGTCTCGAGGCCGACGGAGAGACGGATGAAGTCGGGAGTCACACCAGTCTCAAACTGCTCTTCGGCTGTAAGCTGAGAATGGGTGGTGCTCGCCGGATGGATGATGAGTGATTTAGCGTCACCGATGTTCGCCACGTGCGAGAAGAGCTCGATGTGGCGAATTAACTGCTCGCCAGCCTTCAGGCCGCCCTTGATGCCGAAGCCAACGATAGCACCATAGCCACCATGGGTAAAGTACTTCAAAGCGAGTTCATACTGTGGATGGCTCTTGAGGCCGGGATAATTTACCCAGCTTACTGCAGGATGACCTTCCAGGAACTCAGCGATACGCATTGCATTCTGGCTGTGGCGCTCCATACGCAGAGGAAGCGTCTCCAGACCCTGCAAGAAGAGCCAGGAATTAAAAGGAGTTATCGCAGGACCCAGATCACGCAACAACTGGACACGAGCTTTGATAATATATGCCAGAGGACCGACAGCCTCAACATAGCGCACACCATGATAAGATGGATCAGGCTCCGTCAGGTCCGGAAAACGTCCGCTTGCCGCCCAATCGAACTTGCCACCATCTACAATCACGCCGCCGATAGAAGTGCCATGGCCGCCAATAAACTTGGTCGCTGAATGAACCACAATATCCGCGCCATACTTCAGCGGCTGAACCAGGTATGGACTAGGCACTGTATTATCGATGATGAGAGGCAAGCCATGCTCATGAGCAATAGCAGCAGCGGCGCTGATATCCAGCATATCTGAACGAGGATTGCCTACGCTCTCAGCGTAGATCGCCTTTGTCCGCTCGTTGATGGCGGCACGAAAATTCTCTGGATTGCGACCATCCACAAAACGGACTGTGATGCCCATCTTCGGGAAGGTATAATGAAAAAGGTTGTAGGTACCACCATAGAGACTGGCCGACGACACAATCTCATCGCCCGCGCTGGCAATATTCAAAATAGCCAGAGTCTCGGCAGCCTGGCCGGAAGCCGTGGCTAGAGCTCCTACGCCACCTTCAAGGGCGGCCACGCGGCGCTCGAAAGAGTCCTGAGTAGGATTCATAATACGCGTATAGATATTCCCCAACTGCTTCAGTGCGAAAAGATTCGCGGCATGCTCGGGACTATCAAAAACATAGGCAGTCGTCTGATAGATTGGGACCGCGCGAGCACCAGTCGCGCTATCCGCAGTCTCCTGGCCAGCGTGCAGTGCTAATGTTTCAAAACCATAGCTACGATTATTATTCAACGCCATGAGAACATTCTCCTTCTTGGTTAATTCCCCTGTGTAGCGACCATCCCTTGTGGTCACGCCGCGATTAAGCGGATTGAAGCGGTAACCTGATGGCACATAGGCACATTTTCAGGCGAGCAAGCAGACAACAACCGTAAGGGTTTGTTGCTACACGGGCAATACTATAAATTTAAATGGAACGCAGGGCAGCGGCCATTTGAGACCATTCTTTGAGAAAGGCATCGTGACCGTGCGGTGAGTCCAATTCTACATACTGTGCATCGCC
Source organism: uncultured Dictyobacter sp. (assembly GCA_964247965.1). Classification (GTDB taxonomy): domain Bacteria; phylum Chloroflexota; class Ktedonobacteria; order Ktedonobacterales; family Ktedonobacteraceae; genus Dictyobacter. Next base: position 4,292 of record CAXTXB010000279.1, read on the forward strand.
ACCGAGAGCGCGCACTTTATCAGCAAGCCAGCGCACATGTGCAGCCGGGAAGAGAAAGTCAGAACGAATGCCAACGAAGAGAGCTTTGCTACGAATGCGGCGCAGGGCGACTTCTAGAGAAGAATAGTCCTCACTTACATCGTAGAGATCCATTGCGCGGCTAAGATAGAGATAGCTATTAGCATCGAAACGTTTTGTCAGCGTCTCACCTTGATGATAGAGATAATTCTCAACATCGAAGCGACCGCCGAAGTCAGGCGAAAATGTTGGCGACGGGACAGAATCATATTGAGCAGGATTGCGCGAGAAGCGCATCTCCATCACCTCTTCGCTTTGATATGTGATCATGGCCAGCATGCGTGCGATCGACAGACCAGTAGCGGGTCCCTGACCGGGAGCGTAGTCGCCACAGAGCCATGCGGGATCAGCCATAATAGTCTGGCGGCCTACCTCGTTAAAGGCGATGGCCTGTGCAGTCACCGCAGCAGTAGCAGCCACCACAGCCACCTTGTGCACCAGTTCGGGAAAGGTCACCGCCCACTCTAGCGCCTGCTGCCCGCCGATAGAGCCACCCGCCACCATAGCCAGTTCACGTACACCCAGGTAGGTAACAAGCTCATGTTGAGCACGCACCATATCACGAATTGTCACCACGGGAAAGCGCATGCCATAAGGACGACCAATGCGGGGATCAAGCGAGGTCGGGCCGGTACTCCCCAGGCAACTACCGAGCACGTTAGAGCAGATAACGAAGTAGCGCGACGTATCGAAGTAGCGCCCAGGACCGATTAGAGGATTCCACCAGGCAGCTTTCGCATTATCGGGATCTGCGGCATCGTGGGCGTGTGAGTTGCCAGTAAGAGCATGGGTAATCAAGATAGCATTATCGCCAGCCGCATTGAGCTCGCCCCATGTCTCGTAAGCCAGCGTCACAGGACCAAGCTGTCCACCGCGCTGCAGAGAGAGACGGTCGAACGTATAAGTAGAAAGTTTATCTTTTGTATGAGCTCGCCGATTTTGTCGCTCTTTTACCCTATTCACACATTCTAATTGTGCCACCATCGTCGCGTACTCCTTCCTTCCAGGAAAAAGGGAACAAAAAAACCCCCACCCTACAGGGGCGAGGGGTAAACGTTCTTCGCGGTACCACCCTGGTTTGTTGACACCTCACGGCGTCAACCTTAGCGAGTGTTAGCGTTGCCAGCGCTGTTACTAACTCATCAGAATAGAGATAGAGCAGGTATATAGCGTAACAACAATAACACTACGGCTGTAACGAAGCCCACGGCATAATCTACTCACCATATAAGCTCTTTTTCCGCCTATGGTTTTCAATTTGCAGCTCAGAGGCCATATTCAGTGCTGGAACGGCGCTGACATCGCATCAACGTCAACTCTCTGGAGCCGCCCAGGGCATTTACTCTTCCTCTTCACAGCAATTTCTATTAAAAAACTTATTAAGGTGCAAGAGGGGCACAGAAAACAGGTAACAAAAAAGCCCCTATTGAGTAAGGGGCTGCGCCATCGCTATTCCCCTCATCTTGCAAAATACGCTTTTCAACACGTATCTCACCGGAATTGGCACCCTGTTTGCTACATCGCAAACGGGTTGCCGGGCTTCACAGGGCCGTTTCCCTCCACCTCTCTGGATGAGAGCAGTTATTACTGCAATATTCAGTTCTTCAATGTGCTATATGTTCTTAAGTGCAACTTACTTTGTTCTTTGCTTTACTAGAGAGTATACCCAACGAATAAGAAGGAGTCAAGGGCAGAGACATCACATTGGAGTGTACAAAATACACATAGTACTGGAAAGAGGAAGCTGAGGGCACGTTCACACCCAGCTATGCTTTTGTGCGAAAGCGACTCGTCAGGCGCAGCCAGGGCTGTTCAATGAGACGGTACGAGGCAAAGGCAACAGGTAGGACGACGAGCGCAGCCCAGAGCCAGAGCACTCCGTAGATAAGCAGACTATTCGACAGCGACAACAATGGAAGAAGGCTGTTATGAAATAGGTCTAGCAGCGGCAGGTGCCACATGTACAGGCCATAGGAGATAAAGCCAATCCAGCATAATGGCAACCATTCAAATGGACGCTTGAGCCAGGAATAGCCGAAGAGCAAGGCTGCCATACAGAAGCCATAGCCAAGGGCGATAACCATTTCATTGAGCCAATCAAAATAAGGATTAAGAGCGACGAGCCAGGCAAAGGCCGGCGTGTGCGCCTCGATGATATAAAAGTGCCAGATGGCGGTGAAGAGCAGCAATAACAGGCCAACGATACCAAGCAGCGGACTCAGGCGGCGAGCCCATACTTTTAAAGTCGCGCCATGATGTGGATGTTGTGCATAGGTATAGCACAGGCAGATTGTCATCCCAACAGCGAAATTCTCCAGATACTTTCCTTGCATTCCATACAAGAAAATCATGAGGACACGGAGTAGAGGCAAAGCATGCTGCGCAACAAAATGCTCGCCAACGTAGCGGATCAGCAAGCCCCAGGTTATCAATGCACCACAACAGATAAACATAAAGAGTAAGCGGCAGGCAACTGAGACCAGACGCCTGGCAACCAGAAGGAAGCCCAATGCTATAAGTGGAAGGAGCATGTAAAATTGCCACTCTATTGCTAGAGTCCAGAACGGCCCATTTAACTGTCTGAATGTTGCAGGCGTTGAATCCATGAAGAAGATCAGGAAAATGCCAAGCTGACCCCAGTGGTCGGGACGCAGATACTGCGATTGGAAAAACAAAACGATCAAAAGTAGAGCGGCATAGTAGCCAGGAATGATACGTAGAGCACGCTTGATATAGAATTGGCGGGCAGAAGGCCATTTATCTTGAAATAATAGAGACTTCGCATACGGCAGAAAGAGCAGAAAGCCAGAGAGCACAAAAAATAGCGTTACGCCGGAGCCACCAAAGGTAGCTACCGCACTTAACACAGGATAGCGAAAGGTGTCCCAGAAATGGTTATTATCGAGCAACACACCAATATGGAAGGCAATGACAGAAATAGTCGCTATAGCGCGCAGACCATCAAGCACCTTAATACTGTTGGAAGGGCGGCGCGTCTCGGCTGGATGTTCTAAATGCTGTACATTACTGGCATTATTTTCAGAGACAGGCTGCAATGACGTATTCGCTTCAATATAATGCAATGAGAAACCCTTCCTGACTCGTGAAAATATAGTAGATATATAACATCAACACATAATGCTAGAATACAATATTGCTTTGCCAAACTCCAATCGACTCTCCTGCGTAGCAGCTCCTCCACTCCGGCATTCTCG
>CAXTXB010000280.1:0-7531 GCA_964247965.1 uncultured Dictyobacter sp.
ATCACATACAATCTCTATGGTGTAGATCTTATGCAGGATGCCGTAGATATCTGTCAACTACGCCTCTCTCTAGCATTATTGGCTTATACTGAAAGCAACCAGGCACGAGATTATGCACCTTGCTTAAACATTCGCTCTGGCAATGCATTGATCGGGGACATACAAGGGCATAACCATATCTCACCTGACGGTCTCTCTCCCTCTATGGTAAAGCAAGCTGACTACAATGGACAAGATATCTGTCATAGGCATACTGAGTGTGTTGGATACACCAGGTATACATTAAATAAACCTTTTCATTGGTATAAAGAATTTCCAGCTCTTGCTGAGCGTGGTGGTTTTGATGTCATTATTGGGAATCCACCTTATCTTGAGTATAGCAAGATCAAGCAGAGCTATGCGGCTCATGGCTATGAAGAGAAGAGCTGTGGCAATCTTTACGCGGCAGTTATCGAACGCTCACTCGCATTGTGCTGCGCGGAACAGAGTTATCTGGGCTTGATCGTGCCTATCAGCATCTGTAGTAGTGAACGTTTCGCGTTTCTACGCCAGACTCTTTTTCAGGCGGCGTCCACTCTCTGGTTGGCAAACTTTGAAATCTTTCCCTGCCGCCTCTTTGAAAATGCCTTCCAAAGAGTATCGATCATATTAGCAGCCAGGCACCAGCCAGTGGAAATGACAACGTTACAAGTGACCAAAACTCACCGTTGGTTTGCACCGGAACGCTTCCATTTGCTCCAATGTCTTGTTTATACGCGAGTAGAGCACAACGCCAGATCGCGGGCCTTTCCTAAATTTGCCTCCGCTCATCAGGAACATATCATACAAAAAATGCTACACAAGGCAGAAGGGACAAAAATAGCGACGTTCCTACATGCCCAAAAGACCAGCCACTTTGTCTACTATCAAGAGGCGACCAACTATTGGACGAAGGCTGTCTGTTGCATTCCCTACTATAGAAAAAATGGTGAGATCATGACACCTTCTCACGGGAGATTTCTCTTTCTCGAACACGAACAGACAGCGAGAGTTATTATGGCTCTTATGAACAGCTCGCTCTTCTACATCTGGTTTACAACGTATGCTGATGGGTTTCATCTCTCGCACAAATTGGTGAAAGCATTTCCGATGAGCACAACATTGCTTACTTCACAAAAGCTCTACGATCTCGCGCTCCTTCTTGAAAAAGATATTCGACTTCATGCGCGGATGAGTACACATAACACAAAGGATGATAGACGTACGCAGCGACCAGGACATCAGATAGAACTAGAAGAGTACCAGATGCGTTACTCTAAAGATATTCTTGACGAAGTAGATAGAGTACTGGCATACTATTATAGTTTTACACCTGATGAGTTAGCTTTTATCATCAATTATGATATCAAGTACCGCATATCAAAACGAGGAAAAAAGTAACCCATAAGTAAACTCCCGTTCTTGCAACTTTACAAATAAAGAGAGACACCCTATTATAAATGTAGATCAGAAATTGTGCAAAAGATAGGGAGAAGTTGTGTCAGACGATTTGCAATATACGAGTCTCTCTCCGCGATATAGCATGAAGCATTTCTATAATCGTTTTAAAGAAGAACGAAAGGCATTTCAGAATATTCTGCAGGAGAGTTCTCCAGAAATAGACAAAAGCCAGTGCGAACAATACACATCACTTGTCCTCAACCGTTTACTATTCCTTTATTTTCTGCAGAAGAAGGGACTTTTAGATGACGATAAGCACTATCTCCTCAATCGATTATCTAGAGTACAGGCACAGCAAGGACCAGATAAATTTTATACTTCATTCCTTCTCTCCTTATTCCATCAGGGCTTAGAATCACCTCGAACTGCAGCAACAGACTCCAGTCTCTTCGGAGACATTCCATATCTAGGAAAGAATCTGTTTGCACGACGACCGTTTGGGCTAGCTGAATTACATATACCAGATAGAGCATTTGAGCAACTTTTTGAGTTTTTCGATAGCTATGATTGGCACCTAGACGAGACGCTTAGAGACGACGGCATCACACCTACAGTTCTTGGCTATCTCTTTGAGCAGTACGTCAACGAGCAACAAATGGGAGCTTACTACACCAAAGATGATGTGACAGAATATATAGCACAGAATACTATTATTCCTTCCATTTTCGATAGATTCATACAACATTTTCCACAAGGAGGGCAAGCGATTGACCCCATCTGGAAGAAGCTGCAGGAGTCGCCTGACCGCTACATAGCCAAAGTTATACAGTCCCAGGAGTATCTGCCAGCAGAGACGACCCGCGAGTACGAAGAGCGACAGAAGCATTATCGAGGAATAAAGAGGAGATTGACCGAAGGGTACATTACGAACATCGACGACTTCATCACTTACAACCTCGACATTCAGCAATTTGCCTTTGATGTATTCTACGGTATCAGAGATCCACATTTACTCTCTATATGCTACAGACAGCTAAAGGAGACGAAAATTCTTGATCCAACCTGTGGGTCGGGAGCGTTTCTATTTGCAGCACTTCACGTTTTACTTCCACTACATGAAGCATGTTTAGATGCATTCAGTAGCATATCACCTCTAGCTCTGCTTCAGCCGATGCATGCTCATCTTCAGCACTCTCCCAAGCGGCGTTACCTCATCCTTAAATCTATCCTCGTCAACAATCTTTATGGAATAGATATCATGGAGGATGCAACAGAGGTCTGCCGGTTGCACCTCTTGCTCGCACTCCTCGCATATGTCAATCATACTGATGAAATTGAACCCATCTCTCAGCTTGCGGATACTATTCAGGTTGGCAACGTATTAACCAGTATGCCGCACCAAATGCAACCTACTACTTCTCATTCTTCTCATTCATATCTTAAGATAGGCTCTTGTTGGCAAATGGCATTCAAGAATATTCTTCACGATGGAGGTTTCGACATTATTATTGGCAACCCCCCTTATGTAGAATACAATGAAAAAACTCTGTCTTACTCGCTTGACGATTTCGACACACGTACCTGCTCTAACCTGTATACCTGTGTCGTTGAGCGCAGCCGTCAGTTGCTCTCCCCGTGTGGTCGTCACGGGATGGTTCTTCCTCTGGCAGCGTTTGCAACAAGAAATATGCAGCCCTTCTTGGAGGCATTTCGTCTCTGGTTTCCCGTAAGTTGGCTCTCTTTCTATCACTTCCGCCCATCCATGCTCTTCTCTGGTGGGAAGGTTGCGAGTATTGCCACAGCAATTTACCTTGCAAAGACAGTAGGAATGGAGCAACGCTTTAGCACTCAGCTTTTGAAATGGCCTCAGGAGCAGCGCGACCTTTTATTTTCGCGTCTCATCTATTGTCAGATCACAGCGCCTGATGATCTACAAAACCGGCATTATTATCCTAAATTTGGGACACCACAAGAAAATGCGATTATGAGTAAAGTACTCAAGCATACGCTCGTAAGAGATTATCTTACGCAACAACCTAACCAGAACACAATGTACTATCGATCTGCAGGCGGTCTCTACTGGAAAATCTTTGTAAACTTCATGTGGCCGTATGACACAACCTCGAACAAACAATGCTTCTTTCAGGAGGACTTTGATCGTGATATCTTCATTGCTCTCTTTAATAGCTCGCTCTTCTGGTGGTATTATACGGTCACATTTGATACCTTCAACCTCAAAGATTATATGCTGTTTGGATTTCGCTTTTCCTATCCACAAGATCCGATTCTTCTCGCGGCACTACGTATGCGTAGTGCACAACTCATGGCTGATTTTCGGCGACATGCCAGACACCTCAAGCGTGGAAAGACGGGCAGCTACACAATTTATGCAGGCAAATCTAAAGCTATTATTGACGACATTGATCGTTTACTCGCACATCACTACGGTTTCATCCCTGAAGAACTAGCTTTCATCCTCAACTATGACATTAAATATCGCATGAGTACACATGACAAAACAGAAACATCGGGTTGAAGAGAACCTGACTTCAGGGCAACCATCGTTTTTTTACATCACGTGCAAGAAGAGCGTCAAACAATAACAGCCAGGCTCCTTGTAAAAGAATTCCTGCGCCCATACCTTGTCGATCGCTACTCGCTTGAAAGCGCCAGATAACCCAGGAGCCACTTAAAATATAGAGGCAATCCAACCCGGCGTTGACAAGCAGAATACGCCATACAGTGCGCGCCTCTTTCCCCTCGTCAGCTCTAACAAGCTCCTTCTGCTCATACCGCCTTTCTTTATTTTTCGCACTACGCATCCCAACAAATGCGAGTGCTGCATCGATAGCACCCCAGGCAAGCGCTTGCAGGCCAAATTGTTTCCAAAAATCTTGCGGAATAAGTTGCATACTCGTGCCGACAACAGCGCTAGCTATGCCCCAGTTGAGCAGAATACTCAGGCGACGCTGCTGATAATTGTAAAAATTATCGTGCATAGATACATATCCTTCCATTTCCTACATATGGTACTAGACAAACGCATTCCAAAAACTTACTATAGTATTACGTGTTCAACCTATAGCATTTTCGTGACAGTAATCCTATACTAAGCATAATCCTCCGTCAATATTTGGTGATCTCCAACATGCGGGGTGCACCGCTCAGGAAGCCAGAGCATGGAGGTCTACACGCCGTCGTCTTTCTTAGAAATTCTTAGACCTGTATGAAAGGCATGAGATATGCGTGAGAGCCACCCTGTCTGGCTTCGATTAAACACTACAAAAAGAAAATTAGCCGCCATTGGCCTGTTTTGTCTGTGTTGTCTGATTATAGCCTCACTCCTATTTAATCATGCAAGGACATCAACGAATGCACATACGCGATCTCAAACGACAGAGAGTCCAACAATCACTATAGAAACAGGGTTCGACAATCTATTTAGAGCGAACTACTGGACACCTGTGAGGGTTACTATTGCCACTAGCAATGCTTCAGCCTTTCAAGGGACACTTTCAGTGCGCTCTTTTAGCAGCTCAACCCGTCTCCACGATGTGAATGTTCCTTCGCCCTGGAGCTTTGAAGAAGCAGTTACGTTAGCCAAAAGGACACAAAAGCAGGTAACCCTCTACGCTCCCCACAACATGGGCAACCTCACTACAAAGGGCTTTATCGCTACACTACGTAACGAGCAAGGTAAGGTTGTTTCAACACAGACGAGCGACCAGAGCTACGAAATAAAACCTGGCGACATTTTTGTAGGTATACTCTCTGAGCAGGGAGTGCTTACGGATCAACTCAACAAGGTACTCTTGCCCAATCAGTCGAATGTGCTCTCTACCTCAACACTGAATGCCAGTAATATGCCTACGCGCGAATCTGTGTTAGAAAACTTTGACGTGATCATCCTGGATGATTTCCCGACCAGCACGCTTAGTTCAAGCCAGATGAACGCGTTACGCACATGGGTGAATCGAGGCGGCGTGCTAGTCGAGATGGGTGGAAGATCCTGGCAACGCACACTTCAGCCCTTGCCCGCAGATATGATTCCTGTCACCCTACAGGGCGCACAGGCTCTTCCTCCCCAGACGCACCTTCTAGCATTCGATGGTATACCAGCAGATCAGAGCAGCGCCGATGTTCCACCAGACCAAACGATTCTTAGCAATGCACAAGTGCACCAGGCAAGTACCTTCTCAACTAATGAAACGCTCCTAACCGCAGGAGAGCAGCCACTCATCGTGCAGGCACACCAGGGCTCTGGAGCTATTTGTTATGTCGGTGTTGATATCGCCAATCCACCGATGGACACCTGGCTTGAGACAGCAACGTTCTTGCAGGTACTTTTAGAGCACATGCTTGGGGACAAGCTTTTAGTTGCTAATACATCACAAAACTATGATAGTGGGCCGGGACAGCTTCTAGTTCGCGGTGGTGTCCTCAACTTTATCCGACCACAAGCGCCGCAGGGATCTGTAATTATTGGCCTCCTGCTTCTGAGCTATATACTGATACTCGGTCCACTTCGCATGTTGTTTATGCGCTACTTTAAAAAATCTGTCTGGTGGCAGTGGCGGATCATCCTCGCTACAATCGTTATCTTTTCCTTGCTCGCTTATGGGCTCGCTTATTATCAACGAAATATTGCGGTGAGCTATAACAGCGTTTCTCTGATCCAGATGAACCAGGATGGTAGGTCAGCGCATGTCACAACATACATGGGTGTGCTCACGCCACGCAAAGGCGAGTTTCAACTCCGCATTCCCGGTGAGAGCTTAACCCAGCCTATCGCGTCAGCCTATCTAGCAAAAAATTCGGCCATACAACAACGACCAAAAGATAATAGTCCAGCTACAATCACGACCGAAGCCGGCGCAACCCGGCTCTCAATGAGCACCCCTGCGCTCTGGTCGCTCAACCCGGTGATAACAGAACAGGATCACCAGTTCCAGGGGAAGATTACAACACACCTGACGTTACACAATAATAAACTTATTGGCAGTATCACCAACACTTTAAGCAGTTCACTTAATGACTTGTATATCCTATTCCCGCATAACTTTGTACCTGTTGGACACCTTGATTCAGGAGAAACACGGCAGATCGATTTTCAACTCCAACATATTACTAGCCCTACAAACGAGCAGACTCTATCCGATCAAATTGCGCATGCAGGTGGTTTACCCGCGCAATATTTGCCCGATATGCAAAAGAAACAGCCACAGAACGATTTCGAGCGCCATATGGCTCTGCTCTCTGCGCTAAGCGGCGTGGGATATTCTTTCCCAGCCTGCCAGGGATCATGCTTGACCCATGCAATTACGAGTAAAGGTGTCATTTATGTAACTGGAGGACAGATACCGGACCCCAATATAAAAAACGATTATGATCCTCTTCTTGTACCTGGTGCCTCTGCAACATTAATCGGCTGGGCAGATCAGCAGATTAGTGAGTTGCAGCAGACAACGATCAACAATGTTACGCCTCAGGGCCAACATATAAACTTTCTGCAGATGCCGCTAAACGTCAACTTTTCTGGTCAACTTAATGTGCCGACGGACTTTATCGTGGGTAATATCATAGCAATTTCAAGTTATGATGCCGGAGCAATATTGCCGGGAGCATATTCGTTGTCGACAGGAAGTATTACTTTTGAGCTTCCATTACCTAATACTCCTCATATGGATATCAGCAGTGTAACCATGACTGTACCCGACCTCGTTGCACATCCCTCTGGACCTGGTTCCGGGTCCAGCACACATGTTAGTAATATTCAGGTTCAACTATACAACTGGGATACGCATGCCTGGGATATAGTGAAATTCAATCAGGATAGCTTTACAGCAACAGATCCACAAACATATACAGGCCCCTATGGCCGTATACTATTGCAAGTTGCAAGTCAGGATACTAACCAGATCTACTTCGGTAAACCTACGCTTACTTTAAATGGGAGCGCACCCGGTTAAGCTGTCTAGCTACTTAGAAATGGGGCATCCCCAAAATTTTAAAAAATATTAATATCGGGTTTTTTTTTTTGAAGGGGCAGCCCTTGGGGGGTGCCCTGGCTTGGTTGATATCCCCCTCGACGCACTAAGCCTGTTCATGTTAC
>CAXTXB010000281.1:0-3486 GCA_964247965.1 uncultured Dictyobacter sp.
GGATGACCCGTTATTATTTGCGGCCGAGGCGAGGACGGTCGCCGGGTTTTGGCTCCAGTGAGGGACGCTCCTCAATTAAGCGCAGAGCCTCGGCCAGGGCGCGTTCAAGCTGAGGATCGGCCTGACTCGCAAAATCTTGTGGCGCGATATCAACCTCAATGTCGGGATCGGTCCCATAGTTCTCGACATTCCAGCCAACATCTTTAAACCAGAAAGAATACTCCGGCTGGGTAGTGATCGTTCCATCTACGAGCTTATAGCTGGGGCTGATTCCGATGACACCGCCCCACGTACGCATGCCAAGCAAAGGACCCAGGCCCATCAGCTTAAAGCTATGGCTAAAGATATCGCCGTCCGAGCCCGCATGCTCGTTGGTAAGCGCGACCATTGGGCCACGCGGCGACTCAGCAGGATAAGGCTCAGGCTGACCCCAACGCGAGAAATCATACCCAATACGACGACGGGAGAGCTTTTCGAGCAAAAGGCCAGATACGTTGCCGCCCCCATTCCAGCGCACATCGATCAGCAAGGCTGGATAATCGTACTCGGCAAGATAGCTGCGATGGAATTCGGCGTAGCCATGGCCTCCCATATCAGGAATATGAATGTAGCCGACGCGTTGTTGAGAAGATTCGTGAACGACTCGGCGATTGTGCTCGACCCATTCACGATAGCGAGCAGGCGTCTCGCTGGAGAGGGCCTTGACCACGACGACGCGCATCTGTTGCGTCTGCGCATCCTCGATCGTGAGCTGAACCTCCTGACCCGCCTGGTTCACCAGCAGTTCCTGAGGAGTATGACCCGTTGTCACACGCTGACCATTGATAGCGAGGACTGCGTCGCCGACCGAGACATTGAGCCCTGGACTGGTCAAAGGAGATGTTGTCCGGCTTTCAGAAGGCTCGCCTTTCACGATGGCTGCAATGCGATAACGATTATGCTCCGCATCATAGGTCCAGTCTACACCCAGGAAGCCTTGACGGTACTGTGGAGCATGACGATACTCACCGCCGATCTCGTAGGCGTGAGAGGTTCCTAGCTCACCATGCAGCTCCCAGAGAAGGTCAGAAAGCTCGGAGCGTGAACTGACCCGCTCCACCAGCGGCGCATATTGTTCGTAGATAGCCGCCCAATCGACACCGGACATATCCTCAGTCCAGAACTGTTCGCGCTGCAAGCGCCAGGCTTCAGCGAACATCTGCTTCCACTCAGCCGAAGGCTGAACCGAGACCTTAATACGATGCAGATCAAGCCACCCGCTCTCACGGCCAGAGCGGTCGGCGTGGTCTGCCTTGAGCTTCTCACCAATCTTTAGCACACGCAGACGATGATGAGCACGGTAGACAAGCATCTTGTAATCACGCGACAGATCGAGGTCGCTCACACCGTCCAGAAATTTCTCACTCTTATATGTATCAAAATCATAGACATCAACGATGCCTTTGGCAGGAGTAGGACTTAGTGAGAGTTCTTCCGGTGGGCTCTCAACTGGAAACGATAAGAAGATTGCCTTCCCTTTTGCTCCATATACAGCACTATATTGGCCTTCAGGAACCGGGAAGGGCAGCACACGTTCGCTGATTCCGTCCAGATCAATCGTTACAGCCACGACCTTTTTCGTAGCACCCTCTTTACTTTCGCTTCCTTCCTGGGTAGAACCGGGCTCATCGGCTGCCTTCTTCTCACTCGTCTCCTCTTTCTCAGCATCCTTGTCTTTCTCCTTGTCATCCAGGCTCTTGACTTCAGGGATAAAAGGAGAGCGCTGATCGCGGCGTAGCATCACAGCGTAGGGCTTCACACCGCGGGGAAAGCTCAGATCAAATTGGAGATTATCGTGGACGGGATGAAAGGTCCGATAACCCAGAAAGTAAAGATATTTTCCCTCTGGATCAAAAGCGGGCGCTACATCATGGAGTATAGGATTTGTTACCTGGTGCGTCTCGCCACTTGCAAGCTCACACAGCTTAATAGCAGACTGACGAGGAGAGAGAGGAAAGCCATAGGCCAGCCAGGCTCCATCTGGCGACCACGCAGTTCCAGAGATACGCTGGGAGTCGCTGCGGTCCAGCACACGCGCCCTCCCCTCTTCAATGTTCACCACAATCAATTCGTTGCGATGATTTGTAAGAGCGACCAGATCGCCCACAGGTGAGACAGAGAGGCTTACCGCACGGCCAAACTCAATATCGGGGAACGTCTTTGGCTCATCAGCAGTTTCGGGAGAGAAAACGATAAGTTCTTCATGGCCCGGCCCATCATGAACAGCCACCAGCCGTTTGCCATCATTGAGCCACTCCAGAAAACGGTAACGCACACCATCTAACTCGCCGTGCTGCAGAACCGGTCCCTCCCAGTTTCCCAGCGTGAACGCCTTGCCACGAGTTGTAAGAGCGACCGAGTGACCCTGAGGGTGAAGGGCGTAACTATCCAGGTATGTCCCGGCAGCAACAAACTTGCGATTTCGCTGTGTGCGCAAGCTTGGCAACGTCACCTCAAGATGACGAAGCTCTGCAGAAGCAGGGTTGAAGAGATAGAGATCGGCGGCAGAGTGATAGACCATACGCCGTCCATCGGTCGAGAGATGGCGTGCATAGAAATCCTCGTGTTGCGTATGCTTCTGTAGATCATCCCCTGCAGGCGTACACGAATAAATGTTGCCCACCCCCTCGTGATCTGAAAGGAAGTAGATGCGATCGCCTATCCAACAAGGGTCGGCCACATTGCCATTCACCTGCAACAAACGTCTGAAAGAGCCATCACCAGTAGCGTCGCACCATAAATGGCCCGCCGTACCACCACGATAGCGTTTCCAATGAGAGAATTCGCGCACATTGATATTCCGCCCAATCACCACTCCCCCTTCTTTACTATAAGAAATCGCATTTGCCATACCGAAGGGAAGTGGGCGTGGTAGACCACCTGAAGGTTTAACAGCGTAGATCACTTCGAAGCGTCCTGCAAACTGACCAGCATTGCTGGCATAAAGGATCTCATCCCCAGCAGACGACCAGCCAAGAATGCGGCAGCTTGCCGACTGGAATGTCAGCCGCTGGGCGGGGCCACCCAATGCAGGCATCACATAGACTTCGCTAGGACCTTCCTCGCGTCCCACAAAAGCTATCTGCGTTCCGTCAGGTGAGAAGCGAGGATATTTCACCTCACCCACGCCCGCAGTCAAACGCTCAGCACGTCCTCCTTCACTTGAGACAAGCCAAAGGTCATCTTCCGAAACAAACGCAATAAGATCGTGAAAAATGGCGGGAAAGCGTACGTATCCTTGTGATGGCATGCTTACTCCTTACATGAGTATCTATGAGGCAGGTTGCTATGACTCTGGATAAAAGAATAGTATTTGAGCTAGTTATGGCACCTATTTAATGAAATGTATTGTATCACAGCAATACTAAATCGTCTATTTGAAATGAGATAGACATCCAAAAATTCTGAGACGGACGTCCAAATCATAGGGCTAAACTTTTCCCCGAA
>CAXTXB010000281.1:3496-7531 GCA_964247965.1 uncultured Dictyobacter sp.
ATCAGTCGCTGACCGGCGGCATATCGTTTTCCAGGGGCTTTAGCTCAACCGTTGCCTCCGGATCAAGGTTAGGAGCATTATTCGCATTGTAAGCACGGTTGCGTTCCATAATATTAAACGCTTCTATTGGATCATCGTCGGCCTGGACAATTACAATCGTACGACCAGACTGGATCTCTTGCTCGTAGTAACGGGCGTCCTCTTCTGACACACCTATGTTCATAAATACGCCAATAAGTCCACCAGCGGCGGCTCCAATGGCAGCGCCACCCAGGATAGTCGTCAGGATACCACCTGCAACAGCAGGTCCTACACCGGGAATTAAGAGGGCGGCAGCGGCCCCCACCACACCGCCTACCACACCACCCCTTACAGCCCCTGTTCGTCCAGGATGTTCCTCTTCAACATGCTCGTTCGTCTCGCTCATCTCGCTGTCCGGCAATAGCTGGGTAATGTGCTCCTGGTCGCGTACGATAAAACCAAGGTTATAAAAATTAGCGTCACGCAAATCATGCATAGCCTGCTCGGCCTGCTCGCGGTCGGCAAAAACTCCGACAACAACTTTATTATCTGGCATCATTCACCCCTTTCGTAACAAATTCTGTGGTTACTTTATCCTATCACTCCGAATACTCCTGAGCTAAAAAAAAAGTTGCAAAAATTCGGGATGAACTATCGATGATGCTACTTAAAGAAGTGTCGAGGCCGCCTTTGCGTACTCTGCTAGCAAGCGAGACATATCATCAAGCAAGCTCGTTGCATAATTCAAACGCACGATAAGTTCCTCTCGGCCGCTAGCAGTATTCGTAACATTTTGCTTCAAAAAATTTAGAAAAGTAGTCACTTCACGAACGCGACTAGTCAAATCACCTTTCAGCTGGTCCAGTTGTTGATGAGTGTTATAAGCCTGCAAAAGGACAATCAAGCCAGACTCGGGCTTTTTCTGTTCGTCCTGCATATTTTGCTTCGCCAAAGGATAGGAGGGGGTAGAGAGAGAAGACAACTCTTCAGTACTAAGGTAGACGTCATTTTGTTGCAGCAGATCAGATAATACGCGAATAAAATCTATAAACATATAGTACAGGTCAGAGACAAAGGCTTGTAAACGCTGTAGAGATTGCTCAACAGGGTCTTGCCCAGCCTGCTTCACATACTGAGTATTCTGTTGTATTTCATTGATTATCGACATCACTTCATTGAAGCGCTTCATAAATGAATAAATATTCGGGCTTTGTTTCTCATCTAGATAGGCGTGATAGATTTTGTAAAGTGATTGTAGGGTTTGTTTTTCTGATGGTAGCCCTTGTGAGGCTTCTTCAGAAGAGAGCGCATCTGTTTCAAAGACAGGGGGAGGTGCAGGTTGTGCTAGTTGAGCACGCACAGGTATATCTTCTGACGTATCAGAAGGTGGAGTCATTAAGTGAGAGCGTAACGCCTCAAGTGAGCTATCAATATCACCAATCAGCTCTTTTCTTTGTTCTGAGTTCAGTGTAAGATTATATTTTACAACGCTACGGCAAGTAAAAATTGTCGCAATTATATGTTCAAACTGCTGTGAGTGATATTGTTGTGCATCATGCGGCATGCAATAAGACATCCTTCCTCTACAGTTCCAGCATTATTACAGCTAGATTGCTGATTACATTAACCATACCTACAAGGATAGCATTAAATGTACCTCCAGTATGGATATTGTCTCTTCCGTAGCCTATTGGTCACATAATGTCGAGAAGAAACGATAAAAAGCACGATTACGTCTAGAAGAAAAGAAAAGAGCTATCCGTAGATGCATGGATAGCTCTTCGAAGAAGCTTACCTTCCATTCTCAACGCTCAAAAGTGAGAAAGGGTTAGCCAAGCAGAGGATAGACACTTTGCAGCACGCGTTTCACCTCTTGCAGAAATCGAGCTACCATTGCACCATAAATGATACGATGATCGGCTGAAAGCGTTACGTGCATCAGATCTCGGACAACCGGTTGGTTATCCACAGGTACAAACGTCTTACGCGTTGCAGCAACAGCCAGGATGGCCGCGTGAGGTGGATTGATCACAGCACTAAATTCAGTTACATCCATCATGCCTAGATTTGAAATGGAGAACGTCCCACCATCTAGATCCAGGGATGAAAGTTTCCCGGATTGCGCTTTGGCAATCAAAGCCTTTGCTTCACGAGCAATAGTACGCAGGCCCTTTTTATCTGCATCACGAATCACCGGCACGACCAGGCCAGCGGGTATATCGACCGCAATACCAATATTGATCTGCTTATGTAGCACAAACTGCCCTTCTTTATAGGAGGCATTCACCTGAGGAAACTTCTCAAGCGCCAGCGCACAGGCCTTAATGATCAAGTCATTCACGCTAATCTTCACGCCATCCTCATCCAAATTGGCATTCAGCTTTTGACGCATAGCCAGGACATCCGTCATATCAATCTCGGCACCGACATAAAAGTGAGGGATGGTCTGCTTGGATTCCGTCAGGCGACGAGCTATCGTTCGCTGCATGGATGAGAGAGTCACAATATCCGCATCAACTGTAGAAACCTCTGGCGTGCCATTTGAAGATCTAGAGGATGCAGGAGAAACGGGTTGCGGCTCTGTCACAGGAGCTACTGATGCTGCAGGAGCAGAAGTCACATTCACATTTTCCGAGACAGAGGTAGTAGCGGTAGCAGCGACGGGAGAGGCAGTATGTTGTTCGATATAATCCTCAATATCATCGCGCACGATCCGCCCACCAGGACCAGTACCACTGACCTGGCTCAACTCGATACCATGCTCCTCAGCCATACGTCGGGCCAGCGGAGAAATCCTGATAAAGCCATTTTCATGACTCGCCTGACCATTTGCACCCGAAGAAGAGGTGACAACATTAGCACTTTGAGAAGATTTGGCGCTGCTGGCACTTGCTTGTTCCTTTGGCGCACTCGAAGCATCGGCATGGGGGGCTGCAGAGGCAGTAGGCTGGCTCTGAGAGGACCCTGAACCGACAACCGCTATAGGTTGTCCAATAGGAGCAGTTTCACCCTCTTGCACTAGAATCTGTTGAAGTACGCCAGAGCTAAAAGACTCAATCTCCATATTAGCCTTATCGGTCTCAACCTCCGCGACGACCTCGCCCTTCTTTACCTCATCGCCTGGTTTCTTCAGCCAGCGTGTGATCGTTCCTTCCTGCATCGTATCGCTAAGACGGGGCATATTTATTTCAGGCATGTGTGACAATCCTCCTCCGGCGGGGAGCGAGCTCGTTGATAGCTTCCACCAGTTGTTTCGTTCCAGTCAGGGAAGCCAGTTCGAGCGGTTTAGAATACGGAAGCGGAACTTCTACATTGGCCACACGCTTTATGGGCGCATCCAGATAGTCGAAGGCCTCCTCCTGCACTGTCGCAGCAATTTCCGCACCAATACCATAGGAGCGCCAGTCTTCCTCAAAGATAATGGCGCGGCCCGTCTTTTTCACTGAGTTTACAATAGTTTCTCTATCTAGAGGTCGCAGCGAGCGCATATCCACAACCTCCACATTCCATCCATTCTCCTCTTCCATATGCCGCGCCACTTCAAGAGCCATAGCCGCCATGCGAGAATAGCTGATTACGGTAAGGTCAGTTCCCTCCTTAGAAATCCTGGCCTTGCCAAACGGGATCGTGTAATCATCAGAGGGCACCTCGCCCTTTGTATTATAGAGACCCAGATGCTCGATAAACATAACAGGATTGTTATTACGGATAGCGGTCTTCAACATGCCCTTGGCATCCTGAGGGTTTGAAGGCGCTACAACCTGCAAACCAGGGATGTGGGCGAACCAGGTTTCAAGATTCTGCGAATGCGTTGCAGACAACTGCTGCCCCCCGCCGCCGGGTGTGCGAATCACCATAGGGACGGGTGTCTGACCACCGAACATATAGTAGATCTTCGCCGCGTGGTTCAGAATTTCGTCCATCGCTAAGGCAATAAAATTGAAGGTCATAATCTCAACGACCGGCCGGAGACCGAGCATGGCCGCGCCCACCGCCATACCTACAAAACCATTC
>CAXTXB010000282.1:0-7528 GCA_964247965.1 uncultured Dictyobacter sp.
GTGTATGGAGAGCCCAATCCAAAGACTGGTATGGTCATGAATCTGACCGATATGAAACGTATCACGAACGAGCAGGTGATCAACTGGGTCGATCATAAGCACCTTAACTACGACGTGCCCTGGTTGGAAGGTGTGATACCAACTGCCGAGATGCTGGCGATCAAGTTTTGGGAACGCCTGGCGCGCGGTTTCCCGACCGGTCTCCTTTATGAGGTAAAGTTGCAAGAGACTGAAAATAACAGCGCGGTCTACCGGGGCGAGGCCGGGCAAGCATAGAAAGCAGAGGAAGCATGAGAATTGCACTGGTGGCACCACTCGTAACGACGATCGCCCAGCCTTTTGTGGGCGGTTCTCAAGCGGTGGTTGCCACACTGGCACAGGGAATGGTACAGCGCGGGCATCGGGTAACACTGTTTGCACGCGAAGGTTCGTCCGTGCCGGGCGTGGAGATCGTCCAGATTCCCACACCTGATGCCGTACTTCCCTCTAAATTTTCGATGCCTGGCAATACTTCCCCCGCCGATCCCGGCTTTTTTGCCCAGGCCAATCTCTTTCTAGACCTCTTTTTGAGCCTGCAGCAGCGCTCACATGATTTCGACTTTCTGCACGCCCATGCCTTCGATTGGCCTTCTTTTATATGTAGCACACTTGTAAGGGATATTCCAGTATTGCATACGATACACCTGCCGGCAGTTATGCCTGAAATCAACGAAGGACTGCGTGTGTTAGATCGACATGGGCATCCTCTCACGTTGATAACAGTCTCGCAGGCGTGCGCACGTGACTACGCGCCTTATACTTCCTTTGACCATGTCATTTACAATGGCTCGGACCTGAGTGCCATTCCATTTGTCGCCCAGGTGCCTGATGATGCTCCTCTGCTTTATGCTGGCCGCATTACGCCAGAAAAAGGCGTGGAGGAGGCCATTGAGATCGCAGAGCAAGCTGGTCGCCCTCTACTCATCGCTGGAGGCATCTACGACCGTGTCTATTATGAAGAGCGAATTCTGCCGCGCCTGCAGCGTGCAAGCGACCGTATCTCCTATCTGGGTCAATTGAAGCATAATGAATTGTGGAAAATCATGGGTCAGGCACGCGGCCTGCTCTTCCCCATCCAATGGGACGAACCCTTCGGGTTGACGCCCGTCGAGGCGATGGCGGCCGGAACGCCTGTCATCGCCTTCAAACGTGGCGCGGCCGAAGAGGTCATCCTGCAGGGAGAGACTGGCTTCCTCGTCACTCCCAACGACTGTAGCCAGGCCGCCGCCCAGGTCGATAAATTGGGAAACATATCCCGCTCGTTCTGCCGTGCCCATGTCGAAGCCAATTTCTCCTTACATCGTATGCTGGATGCCTACGAGCAAGTTTATTATTCTTATCAATAGTTTTACGTGTTTTCTATTTCTATACATCTTTGCGCATCGCGCAAAGATGTATAGAAATAGAAAACACGTAAAACTATTGATAAGAATAATAGTGGTATTAGATAATCGGCAGGTAGCGCTCAATCTCCCAGGTGTGGACCTGCTGAAGATACTCGGTCCACTCGATGCCTTTAGCGTCGATGAAGCCTTCATAGATAGTGTCTCCCAGCACTTCGCGTACCAGGATATCTTCGCGTATATCATCCAGCGCCTCGCCGAGCGTCCCAGGCAAAAGACGGGCGCGTGGACGTAGCCGCTCGTTTTCTTCGTGCAGAAAGATATTTTCATCCATCGCCGGCGGCAGCGGAAGATTGCGCTTTATACCATCCAGGCCTGAGCGTAACATAACTGCGAGCGCCAGGTGTGGATTACAACTGGGATCGGAACAACGCAGTTCGACACGCATTGATGCATTGAGATCTGTGCGTGGTCGGGGGACACGGATCAGCGCCTGCCGATTCACCCGTCCCCAATTGACGATGACAGGTGCTTCGTACCCACGCACCAGGCGTTTATATGAATTGACCAGGGGTGCGAGAATGGCGCACATCGCACGTACATGCGCGAGCTGGCCGGCGATAAAGCCGCGACCAATATCAGATAGTCCGTACTCGCCGTGCTCGTCCACGAATGCGTTCTTGCCGCTCTCCATGCTGATCAACTGCTGATGAATGTGCAGACCCGAGCCGTTAATCCCATAAAAAGGTTTTGGCAGGAAGGTCGCGTACAGCCCATTCTGTGCGGCCAGCGTCTTAATGACATATTTTGCCGTCATTAAGCTATCGGCAATATGCAGAGCATCTCCAGTCTCGAAGTCGATCTCGTGTTGGCCTGCGGCAACCTCGTGGTGGCTAGCCTCTATCTTGATGCCCATATGCTGTAGCGCGTAGACCATCTGACTGCGGATGGTCACCGTGAAATTGGTTGAGAGGTCGAAATAGCTTCCAGAATCGTCGCGGATCGGCATCGGCCTGCCATTTTCGAATTGCAGGAGAAAGAATTCTAGCTCGGGGGCAACCTGGTACTTAAAGCCCATCTGGCGCGCCTCTTCAATCGATCGCAGCAGGGCGGCGCGTGGATCGCCGTCGAAGCGCTCGCCTTCTGGTGTGCGTATATCGCAGATGACACGCGCCACTATATCGCCGTCAGTCGACGGATCGCTTACATTCTGACGTGATCCTGCCCCCTGCACCGGGCGCACCTTGTGAGGCAGGATGGTGAAGGTCGAGAGATCCGGGTGTAGATACATATCGCTCTCCGCCACACGAGCAATATTTTCTAGCGCGGACCCATCAAACCACCTACCATGTTTCACACAATCTGCAAACTGTTCTACAGGAATAGTCACACACTTCGCCACACCCACAACATCTGTAAACTCAAGATTGATAGAGCGCACATACTCGTTTTTTATTGTCGCCATAACCTGCTCATAGCTGGCATGGTCTCGTCTATCTCCCATGCTGATTGCTCCTTCGCGCGTCTTCTACGTTGACCATATCGCAAAATAATTCAAATGTCTAGATCTATAAGAAAGAACTGTTTCTTCTTATAGAGCGTGTCAAAATCCCTCGTCTCCGCTTTCTGGGTGTATGATCTTACACGCTGCTTGATATATTTCTTTACATCTTTTGCATTTTCTCTATTTTTCGGACTCTGCCCGAAAAATAGAGAAAATGCAAAAGATGAAAAACGGAACGAGCGCCGAAGGCGCGAGAACGCAGATACGACACAAGTCCGACACTCTTATGGAGATCAAAAGAATACTCGGACTGGAAAGCGAGTCTATGTACATCATAACGTAAGTAGACAACGTATTGTTGCATGCGCACTGTACTCTGTCAAGTGAGTGGTGGACGGGTAGTACGCTTAGAAATTCTGTTACGAGGCAGTCTGGTAGATTGCTGGCTTATACCGGGGCGGTGGCACTGGCTTGCCTTTGGCCTTTGCATCTCCCAGCCAGACTGTTTTCGCAACAAGAACTTCGCGCAGCGCCTCTTCTGGAGTTTCTCCAAAGGCAGAGCAAAACTTCAAATCTGGTATATCTGCAATATATCCTTCGTTCTCGTCACTATAAAATATATTGATATGGTAGTCTTTCATATTCGCTCTCCTATCTTAATTATACTCTAGATTTCAATAGCGCCAATCTCTATCTGGTGATGGAGCAAAGAAGCGTAGAAACCCTGTTTTGCTAGCAATTGCTCATGCCTACCCTCTTCAACGATGCATCCTTCGTCGAGGACAACGATGAGGTCGGCTTGCTGAATGGTGCTGAGGCGGTGAGCGATGAGGATCTGTGTGCAGGGGAGTGTAGACAGGTTCTTCTCAATGGTGCGCTCGGTGATGACATCCAGGGCGCTGGTAGCTTCGTCCAGTAAGAGGATGGCTGGTTGATGGGCGAGGGCCCGTGCCAGAGCCAGGCGTTGCCGCTGGCCGCCAGAGAGGGCTACTCCGCCCTCCCCGACCATCGTCTCATAGCCCATCGGCATGGTAACGATGTCGTCATGAAGTGCGGCCAGGCGTGCTGCACGTTCAATCTGTATTCCCTCAATTTGGAGATCATGGAAGGCAATATTTTCTCGGATGGAGCCACTAAAGATGTGGACCTCTTGCAGAACGGCGCCTATATGCTGCCGCACAGCTTGTACATTCAATGTTTGTAAGGAGGCACTATCATAGAAGATTTCTCCTTCAGTAGGAAGGTAGAATCCCAATAGCAATTTGCCCAGTGTGCTCTTTCCCGATCCGGTGCGACCGACCAGGGCGATTTTTTGTCCAGCATAAATGGACAAAGTGATGTCCCGCAGAATCTGTTCGCCATGCTTATGATAGCGAAAACCTACTCGTTGAAGATGTATCTCTCCACTAAGTTTTGTAGGTACCGTGACCTGCGTGATGTCCTGCTCATGCACCGTTTCTGTCACATCCTGAATACGTGTAAGATGAGCCTGAACGGTTTGCAGTTGCTGGCTGGTCTGGACGAGGGATGAGAGCGGCGTAAGTATGATTGCGGCCAGTGTGTTCAGTGCCACAACCCCGCCGGTACTCATCTGGCCTTGCAGGACCTGTTCCATACCGATACCCAGTAAGAGAAATGGGGCAAGGAGATTGAAGCTCTGGATGAGCGTGGCAAAAAATGCCGAGGACAAGTGCTGCTCCAGCGAGAGATGCTGCTGGCGACGAAAGAGTTGCAGCCATGCCGCTAAAACACGATCTTCAGCTCCCAGCGCTTTGATCGTGCTTATTCCGCTTATTACCTCTGCCGTGTATCCCTGCTCCCTGCCAAAGGCGTCCAATTCCTGCACACTTTTCCGTTGTAGTATGGGTGCGGATACGAGCAAAATAACTATTTCGAGTAGTCCGATTCCAAGTGTAATACAGCCAAACAGGCGCGACTGTTGAAAGAGAACACAGAGATCAAAGAGGACAAAGAGGCCATCCAGGAGCGCAAATACCAGCTGACTGCTGACCAGGTCGCTAAGCTGAGCGTTGCTCGCCACGCGCGACAATAAATCTCCACTTGAACGTTGTTGGAAAAACGCCAGTGGCAGCTTCAACAAGTGCGCAAAGAATTGCGTTGTCATATGGCTGTTGATCTGTGTTTGCAACATTGCGAGCCGCGCTGCGCGAAAATAAGAGCTCAAGCCCTGTACAAGCAGGAAAAGAAACAGGCCCGTGCACAATGGCACAATCATACTTTGATAGCGAAGAGGAAAAGTGCGGTCCACAACGACACGCGAAAAAAAAGGAATCGTTAGCCCAAAGATTTGCAGTAGAAAGGATGCAAGCAGGATCTGGAGAAAAAGCCCGGGTGCCTGCTTGAGATAGCGTGTGATGTAAGCGGATAGCGCCGTCTCCTTCCTCCTGCTAACTGAACGGCGTTGAAACTGCTCGCCTGGTTCTAGCAAGATGACTACCTGTGAAAAGTGCTCTCTAAATTCTTGCTGTGTGATGCGTAGGCGTCCCCGGTCGGGATCAACAAGAGTAACGAAGCGTGAGGACCAGCGTTCGACAATAACAAAGTGGCGGCCGTCCCAATAGGCGATGGCAGGAAAAGAAAAGTTGGAGAGATCCCCGGCGGGCACAAAAAGCGCTTTTGTGCGCAGCCCGTACGCCCGGGCGGCCGTGACGATACTACCGGCAGAGAGCCCATCTCGACCGAGGCCGGTCATATCACTAATCTCAGCGCTCGTCACACCGTGTCCGTAATAGGTGAGGATCATCGCGAGGCAGGCGGCCCCGCACTCGACGTTACTCTTCTGCAGGAAAATAGGAAGACGCCGTCGAGAGCCAGAAAACGTTCTCCCTCCCCACTCTCTCCGCCTGACACGTTTCTGTTGAGGAGATACTTCAGCAGAGGATCGCGTACGAGAAGACCGTCCTGAAAACGATGACCCAGACGAGGGGGCAGGATATTTTTTCATAGATGATCTCCATTATCCAATCTATTTATATCGTGAAGCACGGCGTCTACATGCCATTGGCATGGACGCCGTGCTTCAACGAGCCGGAAAGAATTTCTAGTAGGTGTAGGTGCTGTAACAAGAGTAATTACAATAATTGTAGCAAGAGTAGTTACAACTATTGTGATGGTTGTGATGGTTGTGATGGTTGTGGTGACAATTGTTACCATGACCATTATCATTCCCATGGCCACCATGAAGTCGAGCCAGTTCATCCTGAGTCAGTTCGCGTACATCCTGAGAAGCAATAGTCTCAGTGCTCTGAGAGAAAACATGGAAGGGAAGTGTGAAACGCATAATACTTTGTATCCTTTCTTTTTTCCTAAAAAGGGAAACACGAATTTTTCATAGATTACGAATAGAGAACCGGTTCATAGCTTTGTTTTTCGTATCTACTACTCTTGTATCGGTTATGAGGAACCAGTTATGAAGGGGGAAAATGCTGGCTGAAGTATTGATAGTCGTAATGCTCTGACACACCTCTGCTGCTATTGCTTTTTGTACATACTTTACACTCAGTGCTTTTGTACATACTTTGAGCTTCGCCCAAAGTATGCACAAAAGCACTGAGTGTAAAGTATGTACAAAAAGCAATAGCAGCAGAAAAAGAGAGTTGCGCGCTGCATAAGATCATCGCTAAGAACGTGATGGCGATGTGAAATAACTTGTTTATTCAACCAGGACTAATAACCGCCAGCCGCCCAGCAGACGAACTGCAAAATCGGGCTGTACAGCGAAAAGCAAGAGGCGGGGAATGCGATAGAGAATACGCCTGATAAGTTTCAGCAGCATAATTGGAGCTCTGACAGGGTGCCGCAAAGCCTCTCGCCATGACCATGGATTCTCAAAAGGCCGCAGTTGATAAAAAACATCCTTGATACTATAGCCTGCATCACGCAGAATCTCTAAAGCAATATCTTTTGTAAAAAAGTGCAGATGTCCTGTCGCATGACGATATTGAATCAATTCATTGAGAATAACCGATAGGGCGGAGATATCGAGTGGTAATTGCAAGATCTTATAAGTACTTTTAGGTTTAATATCGCGCAGAAGTTGAAAGCAATTTTCAAAGTGCTCAAGTACATCCACGATCAAAATAAGATCGTAAGAAGCGTTGCTTGAATCCCGGACAAAATCTCCCAGGTGAAAGTGCAAGTGCTTGTTCTCGCGTTGCCGGGCCATCTCAATCGCTTGTGGAGCGATATCATAGCCATCGAATGTACATTCGGGGTTCAACTGCTGCTGCATAATACGTAGAATCTCGCCTGCCCCACAACCAATCTCACACACACTCCTGGGATCAATCCCATTTTTATTCATCATATGTAGGATAGACTGAGCTTTCCAGTCAGACGTACTAACGTGCCAGTCGGGATTGTTCTTCAGATACACATCACTTTTATAGAAATCAGCTGTAACCATTCTACTCTTTTTTCTTTCTATTTAAAAAACGTAGTGTATGCTTCATTAATCGTATTGGCAAGAATATATCTTCAATGTAGCAAAGCTCTATGAGATACAGATGAAAACGTCCTGCAAGCGAAAAAGAGTACTATTATTATGCGTATAATGGTTAATAGCTCATCCCAAACTTTTGAAAAATGAGCGTTGGCGTGTGTTGTCTGCCCTTTCTACGAC
>CAXTXB010000283.1:0-408 GCA_964247965.1 uncultured Dictyobacter sp.
GGTCCTCATTTTTCAAAAATTCAGATGAGTCATTTCTATGATTGTTACTCAGCGATAAGAGCTGCCAGCCGCCTGACACCCTCTTCAATCTGCCCGGTTGTCAGAGCGCAGAATGGAAGGCGCACAAAACGTTCTCCCTGGTCCTTGCCCTCGGTTCCAGACAGCGGGTCGGCGAAGAAGTCGCGCCCATCGGTTAACATCAGGCCAGCCTCTTTTGCACGTGCGAGCAAATTCGCCTGTCTCTTCTGCTCAGGTAGCGTAATACTTACAAAGAAGCCTCCCTGCGGTTCGGCGAAGGGTACCTCGGGCAGGTACTGCTTTAGCGAAGCAACGATGGCCTGCAGCCGCAGAGCGTACAGTTGCTTCAAGTTTTCCAGGTTAGAGGCGAAGTAGCCACGCCTATGAAAC
>CAXTXB010000283.1:418-7520 GCA_964247965.1 uncultured Dictyobacter sp.
CAGGAGCTAGAATGGTATCCTCTGCAAGCTTTGTGAGAGGCTTGACCAGCTGTGTTGGCCCGATAAGATATCCGACGCGGAGAGCAGGGCTGATCAATTTGCTGTAAGAGCTGATGGTGATAACGCGCTCTGCATTGAGGTCGCGCAATAATGGGAGCGATTCGCCCGAATAGCGCAGCGTGCGATATGGCACATCCTCAAGGAGCCAGAAGTTATGACGCTCGGCCAAATTGACAAGGACCTGTCGCTTCTCGGCAGAGGTCGTGACACCCGCCGGATTCTGAAAGTCAGGAATGATGTACATGAATACAGGCTTTTGCTGTGCAATCGCCTTTTCGAGTGCGACCAGGTCTACTCCATCATGCTCCAGTGGAATACCAATAACCTTTGCTCCACGCCGGCGGAACGTTTTGATCGCCCGATCATAGCTTGGTTGCTCAACAAAGACCACGTCACCTGGTTTGACAAGCATACCAGTAAGAATATCTTGTAAATGGAGAGAACCATTTCCGACTAGCACCTGGTCCGCCGCCACATTGTATTGATCAGCCAACAACTTGCGTAAAGGCAGATAACCACCATTATGGCCATATTGGAGCACTGTTTTGCCGTCCGGGCCTTCCAGTACGGCCTGCAAACATTCGCTGAGGAGCTTGTTTGGAAGCGCTTCCATAGCAGGTACGCCGCGTGTAAAGAGAATCTGCTCACTGCCAACCTGGCTCTGCATAATCAATATATCTCCTTGTCTCTCTATGTCTTTTCTGTTCGTGGCTCTATTTCTCTAGAAATAAGCTGGAGTCAGCTTATGAAGTATGGGTAAGCACAACTTTACCCTGAGGCTCACGGCTTGCCAAAGCTTGGTGTGCCTCCGCCGCCTGCTCCACAGGTAAAGTACGTGCTATCAACGGTGTGATAGCCTTTTCCGCAATGAGTGTAAGAAACTTTTCCTCGTTTTCTACTGAGGTATGCACCATGCCGCCGCCAATCACCGTAACGCGTTTGAGCCGCCAGTCCTGTGTGTCGACTGTCGTTTGTTGTCCACCCAGGTTCCCTACCAGGACAATCTTACCATCAGGAGCACAGGCATTGAGGCTAATCGGCAGCGTTGTACCCACCAGTTCGATGACCAGGTTGACTCCACCATGCTCCTGCAATATCTTACCCACGTCCTCCTGCTGGTGGTTAAGAACCAGGTCTGCGCCCAATTTACGAAGCTCCGTCGCACGACTCTCTGAGCTTGTTGCTGTCGCAACCCATGCACCAGCATGTTTAGCCATTTGAATAGCAATTGAACCCACGCCGCTAGAGCCGGCCCAGATCAAGACACGCTCCCCGGCTTGCAAGTTGCCCAGATCAAATAAGCTGCCCCAGGCCGTGGATGCGGCAAGGCCGGCAGCGACTGCTTGCTCAAAAGTCACTCCATCAGGAATGCGCGCTAGATCCTGTGCTGGAGCCGCTATCTTGCTTGCGTAACCGCCTCCGCCTTTTGCGCCATTGGCACGCGCCGTCAAGACACGCTCTCCTGCATGGAAGCTATTGCTATCCTGTAGAACAACACCAGCTGCCTCCAGGCCCGGGGTGAAGGGAAGTTGAGGTACTGGTCGGCTTCCACTTCGCTGAAAGAGATCGAGACGATTGACCGTCGTCGCTTTCACCTCTATTAAAACGTCGTTTGGCTCAGGTATCGGATCAGCGACCTCCTGTACCTGTAAAACATTGGGCTCACCATGATGGGCAAACTGCACTGCCTTCATTATCGTTGCTCCCTCCCTACAATTGTATAATCGTTACCTATAGGCTTACTTAACTTAGCCCTCATTGTATGCCCATTGCTATTTAATTGCAAAGTTTGTTAGGTTCATACTCGTAGCGAAGACATGGAAGAGATATAATATGGCTGATATGAAAATAGTATCTGTGAGGTAGACATGAAGCTCGAAGCTCTCTTATTTGATCTGGATGGCACATTGGCAAATACATTGCCCTTATGCATCAAAGTTTATCAACAATCACTCCAACACTACACAGGTCGTTATTATACAGAAGCAGAAGTAACAGCACATTTTGGTGTGACCGAAGCTGGCATCTTTCAACGTATGCTTCCTAACCAATGGGAGGAAGCACTAGCATATTATCATGACCAGTACGAACACTCACATGATGAATGTGCTGAACCCTTTCCCGAAATTAAAAAGGCTCTCAGCTCACTGAAGGAAAAGAAGGTGAAAATGGCGATTATAACAGGAAAAGGCCCCCGTACTGCCAAATTTACAACCGAATATCTTGGATTAGATCAATACTTTGAGCGTATAGAAGCGGGGAAAGAAGATGCGGTTATCAAGGCTGTTGTTATGCGCAACATATTGCTTGATTGGAAGATTGATCCTCAATATGCTGCTTATATTGGCGACACAGATACAGATATGAAAGAAGCAAAGATAGCAGGTGTTATTCCTCTTGGCGCAGAATGGGCTACAACCTCTACAATTTCGCTTCTAGAGGGAATGAAGCCATTTGCCAGGTTCCTCACAGTTGAAAGCTTCAGTAAGTGGGTTGAACAAAATATAGAACAAAATAACTAAATAGATTTCCTATAGTAGATATAATTTTCTCCCAAAATAGCTTGAAATTAGAACAAATGTTTTATATAATGTACACGTGCCAGAAAGAATTAGTGTATGCATATACTTTGTAGTCTCGACAAATTTTTTAGTGGTGAGGGGAATTATGAAGCTCATTTCACAACATGCAATAATCTCTATCCTGGTACAAGATCAGGAGGAAGCGCTGCGTTTTTATACACAGAAACTCGGTCTGGAGAAGCGCCGCGATATAACATATGGACCTGGCATGCGCCTGCTGACAGTGGCGCTGAAGGGGCAGCAGAAGCCAGAGCTTGTCCTTGCTAAGCCGGATGCCTCACTATCTGGTGAAGAGCGAGTCAAGGAACTGCTTGAACGCGTTGGTTGCAAAGTCTCATCGATATTCATAACGGATGATTGCCATCAAGAGTATGAGAGTCTTGCCTCGCGTGGTGTGCCGTTCGTCTGCACTCCTACAACTCAGCTCTATGGTGTAGAAGCGGTCTTTAAAGATCCTTATGGCAATACATTTTCACTGCTCGAAGCCGCCCCAGGCATTCGCCTACAATTAGAACAGAGTGACTTTGGTACCGCAGCTTAGCTGGTGCATCTGCACGCCTTCAGTGTGCCTCCTTCTTATTAAACTTTTTACATTTTTTGCGTTTTTTTAAATTTTTTTCTTTTTTAAAATTTTTTGTTTTCTCCAAAAAAAAATAAAAAAAACGCAAAAAATGTAAAAAGTTTAATACTACCTATAAAGAGCAGCGAAGCTGCGAATTCGCGGAGCGCAGGAAGGCGAACGCGCTGAATGGAATTGTATCCATTCAGCACGTTAATTCTTTATAATAAGAGGGAGATGCGCAGTGTCTAGTTAGTAAGGAAGCTGGCATCGAGATTATGAAAATGATCGGTACTCTTATCTATTCTAACAGTTCTTTGTTACATTCAATCGTCAGAATTCGTCTGTCAAATATGAAGGCTAACTTCGACTCAACAATTTATGAAGAAAGCGGAGAATTACAAGAACCCATGGATCAAACTTTGGTAGACCGTAATGTAGATGAAATTCTTACACCAAGCAGTAGTTTCGATGAACTCGTAGAAGAAATGGTAGAGCAGGCTCCATCTGCCCGTCATATTCCAAGTTATCATCCTACTCAATGGGCAATTGTCAATCGTATACTGGATACTGTAGATAGAGTGACAAAAGGGCGTGCAGATTGGGTAGTGCGGTTCTTCAGTTACATTTTCTTCGGTGGTACCGCTGCCATTGTAAATCTCGTTGTCTTCTTTGTTGCGCTTAACTATATTCCACTGCATATAAATTCCCTGGTTCAAAACATTTTTGCCTCAGTATTGGCCTGTGAAATATCACTTATCGCAAACTTTATTCCTAATGACTACTTCACCTTTCGCCATATGCCGGGCCGTGAGCGCTCCTGGGGAGTTCGTTGTGCGCGTTTCCATCTCACATCGCTTGTCGGTAGTGGACTCACTATTCTGATTCAATTGTTTTTCAGTCATGTCATACATATAATGCCGTTGCTTGGGCAGGCTTTTGCTTTGATACTTGTACTGTTTTATAACTTTTCTTTCCACCATCTGTTTACCTATCGTCATGTAAAACCCGCGACTGCAGCCGCACACTAAATTGTATGCTATAGTCTACCTTTAATCATCGAAATAGAGAGAGAAGTTCTCCTGACTTATGGTTGGATCAGGAGAACTTCTCTCTATTTCCTTTATAGATGTCTGGCCGGAGTCCGTCTTTGAGGTCAGGCCCAACGAATCAAGCCTAGCTCATACTTCTCTGTGAGTGCAGGGTGTGAAGGGATGATGCGAATATTATATGCGATGCTGCCACTCTCAACCGGTTTAAGCTGAAGATCGTAGCGATAGGAACCATCGTTTTCACGTTTGACATAGTTCATAGGCGTAGCGTGCTGCGGTGTAACCGTTTCATCTTTTGTTTCGCCATAAACCAACTCGACATGCAAATCGTCAGGTTTTAGGCTTTCAGCACGCACCCAGGCATGAACTTCAATGCTCTCACCCAGGCTAAGCTGACCTTCTCTACGTCCATCGACGTAAAGCTCCAGCTTGTTCCAGGCAGAGCGTACACGCTCTTTCCAGGCTGCTAATTGGCGCTCACGCTCATAATGATTTGCCTCTACGCGTATACCCTGCTGAATTTCTGGTACGTAGTAACGTGTTGTATACTCTTTTACCATACGGCGCATACTGAACTGCGGTGTGCATGTGCGAATCGAGTCTTTCATATAGTCCATCCAGCGTTCTGGAACGCCTTGAGTATTGCGCTCAAAGAAGGCAGGAATGATCTGATCCTCAAGTATCTGGTAGAGGGAATTGCTATCATCTTGTGCTTGTATCTCTTGATCATGGTAGTCTCGCTCTTCACCGATGGCCCAACCATTAGATCCATCATAGCCCTCGGCCCACCAACCATCAAGGATACTGCAGTTGGGCTGTCCATTCAAGGCTGCTTTCTGACCACTGGTACCACTTGCTTCATATGGACGGATTGGATTGTTCAGCCAGACGTCTGTGCCAGAGACCAGGTAGCGTGCCATATCCATATCATAGTTTTCCAGGAAAATAATCTTGCCTTTGAACTCCTCACTGCGCGAGATGCGATAGATATTTTCAATCAAGCTTTTCCCGGGATCATCTGCGGGATGGGCCTTGCCAGCAAAAATAATTTGCACTGGGCGCTGTGGATTGTTCAAAATGCGACGCAGACGGTCCAGATTGCGGAACATCAGCGTGGCACGCTTATAAGTTGCGAAACGGCGCGCGAAGCCGATAATCAAGGCCTGAGGATCAAGCATGCTATCAAATTCTTTTATTTGCTGATCGCCCTCGCCCAGACGTAAATGCTGCTGTTTCAGGTGGTTGCGGGCATATGTTATGAGTGCTTCTTTGCGTTGCGCATGAGTCTTCCATAACTCAGCATCCGGAATATTGGATACGCGCTCGTCCCAGAATGCTTGTTCATCTACATGTTTCCCCCAGTCTTTATCCAGGTAGCGGCCAAACAGCGCGTTTACCTCAGGCGCAATCCAGGAGAAAGTATGAACTCCATTGGTGATATAGCCAATCGGCACCTCATCGAGATCAAGGCCTGGCCAAAGAAACTGCCACATCTTACGCGATACATCCCCATGCAGGGCGCTGACGCCGTTGTGGTGACCAGTAAGCCTCAGGGCAAGTATAGTCATGCCGTAGTTCGATCCCCAGCCCTGGTCTTCGCGTGCGACATCCAGAAACTGATCTCTATTGAGACCAAGTTGACCCCAGTAGGAACCGAAATACTTATCAATGAGTTCATAGCTAAAAGAATCATTACCGGCTGGCACCGGAGTGTGCCTTGTGAAAAGAGAATTTGCCGTAACAACTTCGCGAGCCTCATTGAAGTTCAAACCAGATGCGACCAGCTCGCGGGAGCGTTCCAGGCTGAGAAATGCAGCATGGCCTTCATTGAGATGCCATGCCGATGGCGAAATGCCGAGCGACCGCAGGGCACGTACACCGCCTATACCTAGCACAATCTCCTGGGAAATACGGATATCACGATCCCCTCCATAGAGACGCGCCGAAAGTTCGCGATCGGCTGGCGCATTGGGGGCAATATCTGTATCCATAAGATAAAGGGGAACACGCCCAACCATAAGCTTCCAGACCTTCGCATAAATTCGTCGTCCCGGTAGGTCAACGCTGATAACAACCTCGTTCCCATCGGGTCCAACAGCGGGAACCGCAGGCACCTCTGAAAAGTGCAGCTTGTCATATGATGCCTCTTGCACTCCAGAGCGATTAATGTGCTGATTGAAATACCCCTGTGGGTAGAGAAAGCCAACACCGACAAAGGGCAGTCCAAGGTCGCTGGCCTCTTTACAATGATCTCCCGAGAGGATTCCTAGCCCACCCGAATAAATAGGGAGCGACTCGTGCAGCCCAAACTCCGCAGAAAAATAAGCGATCGTCTTGCCTACTAGCCCTGGATAGGTACGCGAGAACCAGGTCTCATCGGGCTGTGGATGAATATAGTGGTCAAAATCATTGATAACGCTGTTGTATTGCTGTAAATACTCAGAGTTCGTTGCAGCTTTCTCCAGCTTTTGTGGCTGTACCGAACTGAGGAAATGCACCGGATTATGTCCAACCTCCTCCCATAGGTCAGGATCTAAAGAACTGTAGAGGGCACGAGCTTCAGGATGCCAGCTCCACCACAAATTATAGGCAAGCTCATAAAGACGGCTAATGCGGGCTGGCATAATGGGAAAGACTGTTATGCGACCATAAACTTTCACCGGGTTAAGTTTCCTTTCTTCTCATACGAGAATCCACCATCGTATCCAAAGTGTAACATGTATTTTTCAATCGATTCATACTTTCCTACTACCAGTATATCTTTTTTAGAAAGGGCGGGCAACATAAAAAGGCTGATACAGATCGATAGCTTTGGCAGCGTCGATGCTGTATCAGCCTCCTCAGAAGAT
>CAXTXB010000284.1:0-7511 GCA_964247965.1 uncultured Dictyobacter sp.
CAGTAAAAAGAGCAGGTAAAACACGATGTTCATCATTTCTCAAAAGTTCGGGATGCCCCATAAAGCATAAAAGCGCAAGAACGCGGATGTGAGGGAGTTCCAACACTCTCTAAACGTGCTGCTGCAGCTTGCTCAGCCGAGGCTTGACCGCTCGCAGGGCATCATCAGTTTTACAGAACGAGAAGCGGACATATTTACTACCGAGATGCATATGCTGAGGGCTATACAGGGTTTCGAGAGGAATGCAGGCCACGCCTATCTCCCTGATAAGATAACGAGTGAACTCCATGGGAGTGCCCTCGAAGACCTGCGAGAAATCAGCCATGATGAAATATGTTCCTTCAGCAGGCGCATACTGCAAGCCACTTCCCTCCAGGGAAGAGAGGAGAAGTTGCATCTTAGATGTATACATTGAGCGGAGACCAGTATAGTAGCTATCGGGCAAGGCCAGCGCATAAGCCACCGCTTCCTGCGTCGGATGATGGACCGCGAATGTAATAAACTGATGCGCGCGCCCCGCGCCATCCACAAGGGCGGGCGGACCATACACCCAGCCGATCTTCCAGCCTGTGGCGCTAAACATCTTACCCGCGCTACCCACCGTAACCGTACGCTCAAACATGCCGGGCAGGGTGGAGATCGGAATGTGCTGTGCGCTACCGAAGGTCAGGTGCTCGTATGCCTCATCGGAGATAACAGTGACATCATGCTCGATGCATAGCTCGGCAATTGAAGATAACTCTTCACGCGTAAAGACACGACCGGTGGGATTATGGGGCGAATTTAAAATCAGCGCGCGCGTCTTTGGAGTGAAAGCGGCGCGCAGTTCGTCAGGATCAAAGGTCCAGTTAGGAGCATGCAGCGGAACAAGCACAGGAGTCGCGTGAGCCATAATAATGTTAGGCACATACGAATCATAATACGGCTCAATCACGATCACCTCATCGCCCGGATCGACCAGTCCAAGCACGGACGCAAAGATAGCCTCGGTCGCCCCGGAGGTCACGATCACGCCACGAGCAGGATCGATATCCAGGTTATAGAAGCGAGCTGCGTGGGCAGCCACGGCATTGCGCAAAGCAGCAGTGCCAGGGCCAAAGGCATATTGATTATAGCGCCCAGCCTGTAAAGCCTGCACCACCTGTGCAACAATATCGGGCGGTGTATCAAAATCAGGCTTCCCCTGGCCGAGATTGAGCGCATCGTACTGCTGTGCAAGGACATTAATTTCAGTGAAAATAGTCGTGCCGAATGTCTCAACACGGCGGGCAGGAACAGACATACACTATACTCCCTTTAAGCCGATCTCTATATGTGAGAACTTCGTTTTTGTTAGTATATTATATACCTGACCAGCAGTGCTATTGCCACACATCCTGAAGAGCACGGCAAGCAGCAAGCTATTAACGCAACCATAATATGCCTTGACAAAGCCAGGGAAGCTAAGTAATATGGATACATACTAGATACGTTTCTCTTATAGGTAGAGTATTAAACAAAGGATGCTCTTCCATTTAAATAGAATCGGATTTGTAGTTCGCAAATTTTCAGCGAATGATTCCTACTGAACCCTTTGCTTAATAGCCGTACTTTTTATTTACATAAAGTAGAGAAGGAAGTATAGCATTGCTCTCCTCTCGCGGGATTGGCATTGCGGCCTGATGTACTTTTGTACATAGTTATTTAGCAACGCGCGGGAGACCGCACACAGCTAAAAGAGGAGTTTTTTACGTGGAAAAATTTGTCCTAAGTTTGGACCAGGGCACGACGAGTTCGCGGGCGATTCTCTTCGATCATAATGGCGCGGTTGTCAGTTCCGCCCAGCAAGAATTCCCACAGATCTATCCCTCACCGGGTCTGGTTGAGCATGATCCCGAGGCGATCTGGTCCAGCCAGCTCAGTGTTGCGCAAGAAGCGATCAAGAAAGCTAAAGCCAGCACATCTGATATAGCAGCCCTTGGTATTACGAATCAGCGTGAAACGGCTCTTGTATGGGAGAAGAGCACAGGGAAGCCAGTATATAACGCCATCGTCTGGCAGAGCAGGCTAACCGTTCCGATCTGTGAAGCACTCACCGCCAAAGGATTTGACAAAGAAATTCGTGCGCGAACAGGACTGGTGACAGACGCATATTTCTCAGGCACAAAGGTCAAATGGATACTCGATAACGTCGAGGGAGCGCGACAAAAGGCAGAACGAGGAGAACTGCTTTTCGGCAACGTCGATACATTCCTCATCTGGCGTCTCACCAGAGGCCGCCTACACATCACAGACTACACCAACGCATCGCGAACTCTTCTCTTCAACATCTACGACAAAAAATGGGATGATGTTATTCTCAAAGAACTGGATATCCCACACTCTATGTTACCAACAGTCATGCCATCGAGCGCGGTTTATGGAGAGACAGATCCAGAGTTTCTGGGAGGTCCCATTCGCATCGCGGGTATAGCCGGAGACCAGCAGGCCGCGACATTCGGCCAGGCCTGCTATGAAGTCGGCATGGCCAAGAACACCTATGGGACCGGGAGCTTCATGCTCATGAATACGGGCGAGAAAGGAGTTCCCTCGAAGAGCGGCCTGCTCACAACCATTGCCTGGGGGCTAGGTGAGAAAGAGAAGGCTCAGATCACGTACGCACTGGAAGGAAGCATCTTTGTCACCGGTGCGGCCGTTCAATGGCTGCGTGACGGACTCAAAGCAATCAAGAACAGCGTCGATGTCGAAGATCTTGCAGCCTCAGAGTCTGACAACGGCGGAGTCTACCTCGTTCCGGCGTTTGTAGGACTGGGCGCTCCGTACTGGAATCAGCGTGCGCGCGGAGCTATTGTCGGGCTTACAAGAGGTTCAAGCATTGGACACGTCGCGCGAGCTACACTCGAATCGATGTGTTATCAGACGCGTGATGTGCTGGAAGCCATGGGAAAGGATAGCGGCATTCAGGTCAAGACGCTGCGTGTCGATGGAGGCGCGGTTGTCAATAATCTGCTTATGCAGTTCCAGGCCGACATACTGGGCGTGACTGTCCAGCGTCCAAAGGTTGCAGAGACCACTGCCCTTGGAGCTGCATACCTCGCAGGTCTGGCCGTTGGCTTCTGGAGTAGCCAGGAAGAAGTGTCGAAATACTGGGCCGTCGACCGTACATTCGAGCCCACGATGAAAGCAGATCAGCGCGAGAGCCTGTATGCCAACTGGAAACGGGCGGTTGAACGCTCGCTAGATTGGGAGCAAGGGTAGTCAACAACGAGCGGGGGTGTTATGTTCAGCAACACCCCTGACACATGTACGACACAGAGAGTAGGCATATCTAAGACCTGCAAATGTCCTGTTGACCTTATGTATGGTCGTCATGTAGGTATTATGGAGCCAATCTGAAAGTTCTACAGTAGAAAAAGCTTGTAGAGAAGGGCACGGATGACAACAACCACGAGGCAAGGGATTGTCGCTATGCAAGAGTGTTATCCGATGAGCTTTACATTTGCTCATCGATCTTATCCTAGCTCACACGAATGGAGTACATACTCATGGAAAGGCGAATCACTACTATCCCAGCACTCGCAGGAACACCTGGTGAATGCATTGCTGAGTTTGTGGGGACAATGGTCCTGATTCTCTTTGGCGATGGTTGCGTTGCCTCATTTGCCCTCTTCACCAACATAGGACCCAACAATGCTGCAACCCCATTTGCAAATACCTGGCCCGTCATCATGCTTGGCTGGGGCTTCGCGGTTATGCTCGGCGTCTATATAGCAGGGGCAGTGAGTGGGGCACACCTCAATCCCGCAGTCACGCTCGCGCTTGCCGCACGGGGAAAGTTTGCCTGGAACAAAGTATTGCCATATATGGGTGCTCAAGTGCTTGGAGCATTTGTGGCGGCGGCAATTCTTTACCTTGTATATCAGGGCGCGATACAGCACGCTGTCAGCTTAGCAGCAGGACAGGGCGGCGCGTCACCCAATGTCGCGGACGTAGCAGGAGGAGTCTTCTATACCAGCCCAAAAGCGTTCGTTGGAACCTTTGGGGCCTTCTGTGATGAGTTTGTGGGAACGGCACTGCTTGTGGGGCTGATCTTCGCAATCACCGACGGACGAAATCAGCCGGTCCAGTCCAACCTGAATCCACTGATCATTGGACTTCTGATCGTGGCCATCGGCGCATCCTTTGGACTCAACACAGGCTACGCGATCAATCCGGCTCGCGACTTTGGCCCACGCCTGTGGATGGCCCTCGTCAGTGGTGGGGCCAGCTTTACTTCCTACACCTGGATACCCATCGTGGCACCACTGCTAGGAGGTCTGGCCGGAGCTTACATCTATGACTTCACAGTAGGCCGTGTGCTTATTGAGCGTGGAACTCTCCAATCTGGCGGCTCCATCACCAGGGGTGAATCGGTGCGCGAACCCGCACCCGCGATCGAGAGCGACTACGACTAACCTGAGTGTTAGAGAACGAAAGGACAGACATACGAAATGGTGGAAGGAAGAGACAAATATCTCCTTCACCGTTTCGTATTTTATGTGTGGAGAAGCGGAAACCTTTTACAAGTTTATTATCAATGTTCTACAATAAACAGTAAAATTATTTCTTAGCCCCCAGGTCACTGAAAGGTTAAAAAAGGTAAAGCCATGAAAAAGCTGATTAATAAACCAGAAGATGTGGTAAAAGAGGCATTAGAGGGCATGGCAGTAGCACACGCCGATCTTCTTCGGGTGGATATTGAGCAACGTATCGTTGTACGCAAAGACGCGCCGGTGAAAGGCAAGGTGGGAGTAATCTCGGGTGGAGGAAGCGGGCACGAGCCAATGCACGGCGGATTTGTAGGCTTTGGCATGCTCGACGCAGCCTGCCCAGGCGAAGTATTCACATCTCCTGTACCAGACCAGATGCTTGCGGCTACAAACGCTGTGAACGGCGGCGCAGGCGTCCTGCATATCATCAAAAACTACACGGGAGACGTTCTCAACTTTGAGATGGCCGCCGAACTGGCCCAGGCTGATGGCATCGAGATAGAAAGCGTCATCACTAACGACGATGTGGCGGTGCAGGACAGCCTCTACACGGCCGGGCGGCGTGGCGTCGGAGTGACGGTCCTACTAGAGAAGATCGTGGGCGGATTCTCGGAGGCTGGCGCACCGCTGAGCCAGGTCGCGGCGCTGGCACGCAAAGTCAATGAACAGGGACGCAGCATGGGCATGGCGCTCACCTCAAATATAGTCCCCACCGCAGGCAAAGCGAACTTCGAACTGGGTGACGACGAAATGGAGATCGGCATCGGCATTCATGGTGAGCCAGGACGGCGACGAGCCAAACTTGCCGGCGCACTAGAAGTCACCGACATGCTCACCAGCCCCATC
This sequence comes from uncultured Dictyobacter sp., assembly GCA_964247965.1. Classification (GTDB taxonomy): domain Bacteria; phylum Chloroflexota; class Ktedonobacteria; order Ktedonobacterales; family Ktedonobacteraceae; genus Dictyobacter. The sequence goes on from CAXTXB010000284.1 coordinate 5,355, forward strand.
ATCGAAGATCTTGGCCTCAAAGCTGGCGAGCAGGTACTGGCCTTCGTCAACGGCATGGGCGGCACACCTTTGATCGAACTCTACATCGTCTACTCCGCATTACAGCACATCCTCAAAGGCAAACAGATCGGCATCGCCCGCTCACTGGTCGGCAGCTACATTACCTCCCTGGAGATGGCAGGATGCTCAATTACCTTACTGCGCGTCGACGACGACATGGTCGAATACTGGGACGCCCCCGTGCAAACACCAGCCCTGCGCTGGGGAAGATAAGCAAGCAAGCAAACAGACAGATAGACAAGAAACCTGAAAGAAAAGCAGAAGCTGGAGGGAACTATGCCGCTTACCACCGAAAATGTCCTGCAATGGATGCAGCGCTACGCCCAGGAGATCCACGAGAACAACCAGTATCTCACCCAACTCGACTCCGCCATAGGGGACGCAGACCACGGAGCCAACATGGATCGAGGCTTCAAAGCCGTGAGCGCGAAGCTAGCTGGCATGGAAGACGCAGACATCGGCACCATCTTAAAGACCGTCGGCAGCACTCTGGTCTCCACGGTCGGTGGTGCCAGCGGACCCCTCTATGGAACAGCCTTTCTGCGCGCAGGCATGGCAACCTCTGGCAAACACGAATTGGAGACCATAGATCTCATCAACATGCTTGAAGCCGCCACCGAAGGCATTCGCACACGAGGAAAAGCCCAGGCAGGCGAAAAAACCATGCTTGACGCGCTTTATCCAGCACTAGAAGCAGGCAAGCAGGCGCAGGCAGAGAACGCATCGCTGCCAGAGGTATTGCAGTGCATAGCAAACGGAGCGGAAGAAGGGATGAAAAAGACTATTCCCATGCTTGCCTCCAAGGGACGAGCAAGCTACCTGGGGGAGCGCAGCGTAGATCATCAGGACCCGGGAGCCACCTCAAGCTGGCTGCTGCTGAAAAGTTTAGCAGAAGTAAGCAAGGAATAAAGGAGAAAATATTGAGTGTAGGGATCGTAATTGTGTCGCACAGTGAGCGGCTGGCTGAGGGAGTGGCGGAGTTAGCGGGACAGATGGCACAGGGCGGAGTGACGATAGCGGCGGCCGGCGGAACCGAGGGTGGCGGGCTGGGCACCTCAATAGAAAAGGTCACGGCAGCCCTGCAAAAGGCGGCCAGTCCCGACGGCATCCTGGTGCTGCTGGACCTGGGCAGCGCCGTGATGATCACCGAAATGGCAATCGAGAGCCTGGAAGAGGAAGACCGCAAACGCGTAGTAATTAGCTCAGCACCACTCGTCGAGGGAGCAATACTGGCGGCAGTGGAGGCCGCATCAGGGAGCAGTTTACAAGAGGTTGTGGAGGCGGCGAACGAGGGGGTGGCAATGCCGAAGGTGCACCAGGAATAGAAGCGATAGAAGATTAGAAAAGCAAGGTCGCGCTGATTTTACTGTTTGCCAACGTAACCTTGCTTATTATCAGGCGTACGAAACGTGGTCAGGACTGTTCCATAGCTTTATTTTTTTCGCGAAATTGAATAATATGATCAGCATATTCGCGCGCGTGTTCAACGTGAGATTGAACAAAATCTGCCAGGCTCATCGGTGATTGGAGCCAGGGCATGCTATCTTGCTTCGTCACGCGATCGGCGGGGAGGCCTGAAAGTAATGAGGACGACTGCAGTTGTGCATCCTCATACTCGTTCACAACTTGCTGCGCCGTGTGATACCTGCGGGATTCGACGGCCTCAGCATCAAACCTGTTCTTATCCTCCATCCAACGAAGAATGTACGGGCTCGCCTGCTCCCCCTCAAAAGTCTTGAGTACATCAATCAGCAGCAACTCACGCGAAGCAAGATGAGCAATAATATCCTTTGACGACCGCCCATCGTCAGTAACAGGCAGATCCCACATACCTTCAGGCAGATCATCGATCGCCTGCATAACCGCAACATGGCTGTTATCTAACACTTCATTGATGTCCATTAAGTATTTACCTCTTCTTTCAAATACACAGAAATGGCTGTACCTCTAAGCGCTCAGCATCCCTTCTTTCCAGTCACCATCAAGTTTGGTAGAGCAGTATTACTCTGACCCACTTCATTTGACCGGCTCACTCCGCCTAGCGACCATCCCTTGCGGTTGTCGTGCTTGCTCCGCTTCAGAGGCTAGCTACTACGA
>CAXTXB010000285.1:0-5281 GCA_964247965.1 uncultured Dictyobacter sp.
GTACTACGCATGTAGATATATAAATATGTATATATAGCAAATCTGCTTTTTGCCGTTGTTATTATACGGCTATCACGCTTCTTGTGCAAGCGGAACTCGAAGCCGCTCTCCGGGAATATTTCATTCTTGTACATTTTCCATTTCTACATATTCTACGCTTTTTGCGTATTATGCAAAAAGCGTAGAATATGTAGAAATGGAAAATGTACAAGAATGAAGAGAGGAGGTGCACGTCGAAGGCGTGCACGTGCGAGAGAAGAGGAGAAGCCCTTGATGCAGGCACAAACGTCGTCACGCTTGACATCTCTTCCATCAATCAAGTATAGTAAAAAATCAGTAAGTGTTTTGCATTATGAGTAAGAAAACGTGATCTCCACTAACAAAATAGCTGAGAAGTAGGGAGTTCCTCGTGGTTGGCCGGATAAAAAAGTATCGCTATGCGGATGTTGTGCTGGAGCACTTGCCAGTGGGCGTGGCAGTGTACGATGTGCAAGAGTTCCGTCTGCTTGAGGCAAATACTCTCTTCCAGACAAGAGCACAGGCGTTTCTTGACCCTTGCTGGCGCGCTGCACGAGCAATAGGCCACCCTCTTGCTGAATTTGGCTCACAGCTACATCCACTTTGTAGCATTGAGATGTTTAAATCAGTGGTTGAAAGTGGGAAGGCATGTCGAGGGGAGGCACTGCCGCTCTCAACGCTGCAGGGCTCGCTCACTTACTGGGACTGGACGCTGGACGTAATCGAGACTCAGGATGGCGTTCGTCATCTGCTCCAAACTATTACCGATGTGACAAATCAGGAGTTGGTGCGCCAGCAGGCAATTCAAGCATGGCTGAATTGTCAGCAGAAGAGTGAGGAGGTGGACGCGGAGCATGAACGCTTAAAGGTGCTTGAGCGGCTGCATCTGGATGTAGAGGCCGGTCAATCGTACTTGCGCACTGTGCTGGATCAATTGCCTCAGGGTATTTTAATGGCAGACATCGTAAGTGGGCTGATCACCTATGCCAATCCCGCCGCCGCGCAGCTGCTGAAGATCCCGCTCTCACACCTCGCCGGTTCGCTGGTACATCAATTTACACATGTTTCCGACGAAATAACGGCAGACGGTCATCCGGTCAGCCCCTGGAATTTCTTTCTGATTCAAGCACTGAGTGGCGAAACTGTGCGCAGTAAAGAAGCTGTGCTGGTCCTTTCTGATGGTAGTAGGGTGACGATGCTTATATCGGGCGCACCAATCTACACGGATTCTAAGGGACAAAGTGTGATGACTGGTGCAGTTATAGTATTTCAGGATATTACAGCGCAGAAGAGTATTGAGCAGCACAAAAACGAGTTCGTCTGGATCGCAAACCATGAGTTGCGCACTCCTATTACGATCATTCAGGGCTTCGCTGAATTGTTAAAGATGACGGAGACAGAAGAGAATCCTTTAAACGAGTTCACCCGCAATGCGCTGGCTCACATCATAGACCAGAGCGAACATCTCGCGCTTCTGATCGAGGCAATGTTAGATGTCTCAAAGATCGAGCAAGAGCAGTTCGATCTTGACCGTGCCCCTCACGATCTGCTCGCCTTGCTGATCTCCATCGTCAAGGGCCAGCAGATTGCGGCCAGGCATCATCACATCCGCCTGGCGCTGCATGGCTTACAGGAACAAGATCGAGTAATTGGCATATTTGACAAGCAGCGTATGACTCAGGTTATTAGTAACCTGATCAATAATGCTATAAAGTATAGCCCGGATGGTGGAGAGATTGAGGTTGGGTTGCGCGTTGTGGAAGATATGCAGCTAGGTGAGTATCGCGAAGCGCTGATCCACGTCAAGGATAACGGCATAGGTATCGATCCTGGTGATCTCTCCCATATCTTCAAACGTTTCTACCGGGCCAGCACGCTTGACGGCTACCTTAGTGGATTCGGCATTGGCCTCTATGTGGTGAAAGAGGTGGTCACCCGTCACGGTGGGCGTGTCTGGGCTGAGAGCATCAAAGGCTCCGGCTCCACGTTCTATGCCTGGTTGCCTCTGAAGGCAAACCAGGCATAGGAGATGTCATCTGGATATCCTCAGTGTTGAGGGGCCGAATGAGAAGGGTCCTTTTGTCTTCCCAGGACGCCCGGTGTGCGCCCTGCTGGCTGCGTGGGTCGTGGCCCTGCCTGTATAGGTGGAATGGGCCGGGTGATCGAGCCGTCCGCTGGTACGGTGATCTCTTCGCCGTGATGCCATAATTTCAAGGGCTCGCCATCCGTCAGGTGGTATGTTGCATCCTTCGACGTTACCTCAACGCGCAAGCGACCACCCCGGAACATAACGTGGAAGGCCAGCCGGGAGATGTTCTCTGGCAAGCGTGGGGTGAAGGAGAGCGAGTCGCGGTACGAGCGCAGGCCCCCAAAGCCGGAGACCAGGGCTGTCCAGGCCCCCGCCAATGAAGCGATATGTACTCCATCTCGTGTATTGTGCTCCAGATCGTCCAGATCCATAAGCGCAGCCTCGGTGAGATAGTCATAGGCGAGGTCAAGCTGGCCCACTTCTGCTGCGAGTACGGCCTGTGTACTTGCTGATAGCGACGAATCGCGCACTGTGAGCGGCTCGTAATAGGCGAAGTTGCGCGCCTTCTGCTCCGCGGTAAACTTTTCGCTGTGGAGCATCATGGCAAGCACAAGATCGGCCTGCTTGATAACCTGCTTGCGATAGAGCTGGAAGTAGGGGAAGTGTAGGAGCAAAGGATACTGATCTGACCGAGTCTCCTCAAAGTTCCATACTTCATGCTCGGTAAAGTTCTCGTCCTGTGAGGTGACTCCCAGGCGCTCATCGTATGGAATAAACATGCGCTCGGCCGCGTCGAGCCAGCTAGCGATCTCATCCTCGTCCACATTCAGTGCCCTCGCCACAGTGGGATGACGCTTCGCCGCCTCTGCTGCTGCACGCATGTTATATTGAGCCATAAGGTTGGTGTAGACATTGTTGTCAGCAATCGCGCTATACTCGTCTGGCCCGGTCACGCCATCGATGCGGAACTTGTCGCCCGCATCGCGGAAGCCGAGCGAGCGCCAGAGCCGAGCGGTTTCAACGAGGATCTCCAGGCCGACCTGCTCGGAGAACTCCATGTCGCCAGTAGCCCCGACATACTGTACCACAGCGTACGCGATGTCCGCGTTGATATGGAATGCGGCAGTGCCAGCGGGCCAGTATCCCGAACACTCTTCGCCATGGATTGTTCGCCAAGGAAAGGCCGCGCCGCGTAGCCCGAGCTGGCTTGCGCGCTCTTTCGCCAGCTTGAGGGTCGAGTGACGCCAGCGCAGAGCATCTGCGGCAGCTCGCGGCCGCGTCAGCGTGAGCACGGGCAGGACGAAGATCTCTGTGTCCCAGAACGCATGTCCGTCATAGCCAGAACCCGTCAACCCTTTCGCCGGAATCGGCCGGCGCTCTCCACGCGCACCTGCCTGCAGGACATGGAAGAGCGCGAAGCGTACAGCCTGCTGGATCGCCGGGTCGCCATCAAGCTCAACGTCTGCATTCGCCCAAAAGTCGTCCAGGTAGGTCCGCTGCTCCTTTACCAGACCATCCCAGCCACTCAAGCGTGCGGCGGCGAGCGCGGCAATGACCTGATCGTGCAGGGCTGGTCGTGAGCGTGTGCCCGACCAACCATAAGCAATGTACTTGACGATCCGCAGCCGCTGGCCCGGCTTGAGTTGTGCCGTGACAGTCATGCGTGCAACATCTGGATAGGTATAGGTACTGACTTTCATCTCGTCTGGCCCCTCGATCTCATGGTCCATCGCAGATGCGACACGCAGGCCGCTTACTTTCGTATGATGAACCATAACGCCAAGGGTTGTTCCATTTGTTGCGTAGTCCTCGCACTCCAGCGGAGAATTGAGGACAGCAGCAGTCCGCGGGTCTTTCCCGGACGTCGGGATATCCTCGTTGGCGACCAGCTCTGATTGCACAACGACGCGTATCGTGTCGTTCACTGGCTCGATCTCGTAGCTGATCGCAGCAATAGATCGCTGGGTGAACGAGACCATGCGCACCGACGATACGTTGATTGTGTGCCCTGTTGGCGAGGACCAGCGCACGCCGCGGCGCAGCGCACCGCCGCGCAGGTCCAGTTCGCGCTCGTGATGATGCAGCTCACCGTAACGAATATCAAAAGGCTCGTCATCGACAAGCAGGCGCATAATCTTGCCGTTCGTCACGTTGATAACTGTTTGCCCGGACTCCGGGTCGCCGTACGCTGCCTCTGCATACGGCAGAGGGCGCTGTTCGTAAAAAGAGTTCAAATAAGTGCCGGGAAGGCCAAACGGCTCCCCTTCATCCAGGTTGCCTCGCATCCCTATATGTCCATTAGAGAGGGCGAAGACGGATTCCGTCTGCGCCAGGTTCTCCAGGTGAAGTTCCGTCTCGCGGATACTCCAGTCCTCAACTGTAAAGGCCGATTCCTCAATCATTGCAGCTCCCTCGCTTACTAAAAAAAAGCTTCTAAGTTCCTTACGGTGGCAAGAAGCTTTTAGTTTTGGGGTAGCTTTAAATGGCTGATCTCAAATTTTTGAAAAAAGAGCAGGCAACATATGTGTTGCCTGTTATTTTTTAAAAATTTTTAGATCAGCCATTTTCCGATGGGTAAATGGACTATTGTGAAATGCTTGGAACCGCCGCCCTGGTAAGTTCAAGATCAACCAGTAGTGTAATCTCGTCGCTTGCCACCAGTCCACCGCCGGCCAGCACCGCGTTCCAGTTCAGCCCCCAGTCTTTCCGGTTAACCTTCCCACTCAGGCTAAACCCCGCGCTCTCCGTATTCCACGGCGTCTGATTCACCCCACCATACTCTCCCTCCAATACCACCTCTTTCGTAACATCGCGTAGAGTCAGATCCCCGATCAACTGCCCATGGTTCGCATCCTTCATCACCACCTGCTTGCTCTTAAACGTAATGTACGGAAAGTGCTCCACATCAAAGAATTCCGCCGAGCGAAAATGATCATCCCGCTGTGTATTGTGCGTATTCACACTCGCCGCCTCAATCTGAATATCCACTACCGCATGCTCTATATCGTGTTCATCAAACACCACCGTCCCACTAAAGCGCTCAAACTCGCCCCGGACCGTCGCGACCATCATATGTCGTCCTGTGAAACCGATGTGCGTGTGCCCGGCATCAAATTGCCATGTCATGATTAGTCTCTCCTCTTTATCTCTTGACTCGTTGCTAAGAGTATAGTTGCATACGCAACTACATAAATCATACCATATGATTGTTGCTAATACAATAGTTGTATAGAC
>CAXTXB010000285.1:5291-6264 GCA_964247965.1 uncultured Dictyobacter sp.
AATCCCTACCTTTATCCGTTTTTAAAATTTTTTGTGCGCCCCCGCGAAAAAAATTTTTTCAAAGGTTATAAAGTTGGGCATGAGTCATTTCTCTTAGAAAAAAGACCCCTGAACTCTTGACATACTCCCTTTTCAATGGTATATTCTAAGTAACCAATGGTAAATAAGTAAACGGAGGTAAAATGGGAAGCGAAGAGCGGCGACAACGTGAGCAACAGGAGTTAAAGCAGCGTATCCTGACGACGGCACGCGAGATTGCCCGGACGGAGGGCTGGAGCGCGGTGACGCTGCGCAAGATCGCGGACCGCATCGAGTATACGCACGCGGCGCTCTATTCGTACTTTGCCAACAAAGAGCAGTTGCTGCTTGAGGTTCTGCGTGAGGGATTCAGTCTCCTGGCGACCGATCTAGCTAGCTCGAAAGTAGGGGCTGCAACTCCTCTCATTGCCTTCCGCCGCTTCGTCTTTGCCTACTGGAACTTCGCGTGGCGGCATCCAGAACTGTATCGCGTGATGTACGGTCTGGATGGCATTCCCTTCGGAGTAACGGAAACGTGGCAGGAGGGCACACACATCGGAGAACTGGCCGCCGAGGTGGTCGAGCAACTTCTGGAGGATCAAGGCAAACGCACCGAGGTGGTCGAGCAACTTCTGGAGGATCAAGGCAAACGCGCCGAGCAGATCAATACAAAAGTCTACCTCTTTTGGAGCACGATGCACGGCCTGATCTCTCTCATCATGGCAGGCCGCATCGCCGGCGGACCTGACGAACTGACTCCTTTACTCGAACAGTATATCCAGGAAACTCTCACCTCCTGGCACATTCCAGTAGAGGCTCCGGTAAATGAACCCGCCGTAAAAACTACCTGAATTGTGGAGAAAAGGTATGTTACAATACTTTCCCTTTTTTACTTGCCTTTTATTTACCATTGGTTAATATATTATAAACGGTAAAAATATGTAGTGCTCTGGCA